>JBNKKA010000017.1:0-38780 GCA_050291585.1 Desulfobacteraceae bacterium | reverse complement strand
ATGGGCGCCACACCACCATCGCCAAGGCACGCCTTTTCGCCATCCCCATCTTCGGGCGGATGCTGCACGCCTCGGGCTACCTGCCCTCGGAGGCCAGGGAAAACCTGGCTGGGCTGATGGTGGAACGCATGGAGCGCCTGCCCGCGGAGCTGGAGGCGGGCACCAACCTCTTTGTCTTCCCCGAGGGCACCCGCAGCCGCAACGGCCGCATCGGCGACTTTCACAGCAGTATTTTCAAGATCGCCCAAAAGCTGGAGCGACCCATTCAGGTCCTCGCCGTGCGGAACACCGAGCGCCTCTTTCGTCCCGGCAGCTTCGTGTTCAAGGCCCTGGGCAGAGGCACCATTATCGTGGACCTGGTGGGTACGGTGGCCCCTGGGGCCAAGTCTAGGGGGAAAAACGCCCTAGCGGCGATGATGGCCGACACCCGCAATATGCTTGAGAACCATCTGCAAATCAGCAGCACCTGAAAACGATCAAGACGCACAAGGGAGAGGTTATGAAGGTCATTCTTATGTCGATGCCCGATGTGGCCCCGCTGATCATCCACGAAACGGCCATCCACATGCCCAGCCACGGCATCGCCTGCGTGGGGGCCAATATCGACCCCCAGCACGAGGTCCACATCGTCGACCTGATCCGCCAGCGCCGCAAGGTGCGCGCCTACGTGGAGAAATTGATGCGCAAGTATACGCCCGATCTGGTGGGACTCTCCGCCATGGCCTGGCAGTATGACACCTGCGTCAAGATCGCCAAGGTGATACGCCGCTGCCGCCCCCAAACGAAGATCGCCATCGGTGGCTATCATGCCACCCTCATGTACGACGAGATCGGCACCTCGCCCGAAGGAGAATTGTTCGACTTCATGATCCGCGGGGAGGGCGAGATCGCCTGTAAACGCCTGGTCAACGCCCTGGCGGGCGAGGGTGAGGTAGAAGCGATCCCCAGCCTCTCCTGGAAGAAGACAGACGGCAGCTTCGTGCACAACGAATGGGCCGGGACCCTGGACCTCTCCCAGCCCCTCAAGCTGCCCATCCGCGACAAGCGTCGCCTCACCTGGGGCTACCACATCCTCTACATGAAGATCGAGCTGCTGGAGACCTCCCGGGGCTGCACCCGAGGCTGCAACTTCTGCAGCATGCGCCACATGTACGGACGCTCTTTCCGCACCTACCCCATCGCGCGGGTCATGGCCGATCTGGACGACATTTACTACAAACGCAAGTGCCGCTGGGTCTTCATCGTAGACGACAACATGGTCCTCAACCCCAAGCGCGTCATCGAATTGTGCGACGCCATCATCGCCCGCGGCTACCGCAAGCTCAACCTGGTGGTCCAGGCCGACTGCATCAGCATGAGCCAGAACGAGGAGATGGTCGCCAAGATGGCCCAGGCGGGCTTCCGCTCGGTCTTCCTGGGGATCGAGAGCGCCTCCAAGAAAAACCTCGACGCGGCCGGCAAGGGCAATATCGTCAGCGCCTCCCAAAAGGCGGTGGCCATGTGCCATAAATACGGCCTCATGGTGATCGGCGGCCTGATCTTCGGCTTTCCCGACGACGAAGAGCAAGACATCATCAACAACTACCAGTTCCTCAAGGATATCAATGCCGATGCCTCCTATTGTCAGATCCTGACGCCCTACCCCAAGACCGGCATGCGCGAGGATCTCATCGATCAGGGCTTGGTCACCAACCGGACCAACTACAAGAAGTACAGCGGCCTCTGGGCCAACGTCAAGACCCGCCACCTGAGCTCCGCAAGGCTCCAATACCTCTTCTGGTTGCACCGTCAGAAGGTCCTCGGCTTCTGGAAACCCTCCCCTCGTGCGCGCAACCAGGGTCGCGGCTGGACGGGGTTCTGGATCTACCTGATGCAGCCGTTGATGCGGAAATTCTACGCCCGCATTGTCAAACGCGATGGCTGGGAAGGCCGCTACCAGCGGGAACTCCAGCGGTTGGAGCGGATGAACCACTTCCCAGACCTCGAAGATGTATAGTCCCTATAAGTCAGTTCATTATTAAAACTGAGGAGCAGAAGATGAATGCCAAGATCGCCAAGCTTTTGATTGTCGCCATACTAGCCACCCTCCTGTTGTTGGGATGCAGTAAAATCACAAAAGAGAACTATGACAAAATCTCCATGGGCATGAGCTATGCCGAGGTGATCTCAATCCTGGGGGATGCCGACGAGTGCAGCGGTGCGGTGGGTGTGGAGAACTGCACCTGGGGGAAGGAAGACAAGTACATCAAGATCAACTTCGTGGGGAAGAAGGTGGTGCTGTTCTCGGCCAAGGGCTTATAGGGTGGTAGGTCAGGTTGTGAGCGTGGGGCGTGGCTAGGCCTAAGCCAACTGCCGACAGATAAATGTCAGCTAGCCCATAGCGGCGCAACCTGACCAACTCTTGATCGAATTCTGTAAGCGTTAATATGCAAGGTAGGGCGCCATGACACCCTAGCTGAAACCCACCTCACTTGTGCGGCCCGCCAGCCTCCCCCCGCCCGAAACGATGGCGCGCCATCTTGCGATCCCGCGGACGGTAGGTGCCGTCGGCCATCTCCCTGCGAATCACCTGTTGAAATAGACGCGTCATCTTGATCTGCTGAGACTCGTCGGCGTAAAAGGTTTCCCAGGCGTATTCGAGGAGCTCCTGGAGCTTCTCGGGCGCCATATGCTTGGGCTGGTAGACCACCTTGTCGGCAGAGAAATCGTCCCAGTCGTAGGAGAGGATGCGTCCCTCCCTATGCAACTGGTCGTAGGCCTTGGTGTGCGGAAAGGGGGCCAGGACGGTGAACTCGGCCAGGTCCAGCTCGATCTCCAACAGAAAATCGATGAAGCGCTTGATGTAATCCTCGGTGTGGTCATCCAACCCTAAAAGGATGGTGCCCTCCACGGCGATGCCGTGGTCGTGGTAGCGTTTAATGCGCTCGCGGATATAGTCCGATGTATCGAAAACCGCCTGGTAGACGTACCAGGCCCCCGCCTGGGCGGCCAGATCAAGGACCTCGGGTTTGTCTTCGATGGGGTGGCTGCACCATTTCTTCTTCAACGGAATCATCTCCCGGAAAAGGTCCATCTCCCACTGGGTGTCCTGGGCCAGGGAGTTGTCCACGATGAAGAGGCGGTTGTTGTCGATGCTGGCCATCTCGGCAATGGACCTGTCGATGGGCCTTGGCCGGAACTGGCGCCCCCCCAGATACGCCACGGCGCAGGGGTAGCAGTGGTAGCGACAGCCTCGCGAGGCATGCACCAGGTCCACCATCTGGACCCCTTTGTAGTTGTAGAACTCGCGTTTGAGGATCTCCCGCCGGGCCGTGCCCACTGTCTCGATGGGGGGCAGATCGCCCATGTGATTATAGACCTTCTTCAGGCGACCTTTGCGCAGGTCCTCAAAGACGGCTTCCATGTGCCCCTCGGCCTCCCCCAGAAAGACGGCGTCGGCGTGCCCCTGGGTCTCCTCGGCGTGCAGCATGGTGGCGATACCGCCGAAGATGACGGGCACCCCCCGCAGGCGGAACGCATCGGCGATGGCCCAGCCCCGCTTGGCCTGCACGGTGAGCATCATGGAGATAGCCACCACGTCCACCGCATCATCGAAATCGATCGCTTCCAGATTCTCATCGATAAATTCAACCTCGATCTCCGCCGGCAGGGCGGCGGCGAACACCACCGGTCCGTGGGGGGGCAGGTGAAACTCGGTCTGGCGAGATAGTTTTTTCCACTTGGGATAGATCAGCTTGAGCTTCATGGGACGTCCTTTGGGGGGTTGTGATCCGTGTTCTCCAGGGGGACCGCATCGATGAGGTCCATCCTCAGGGTATAGGCGGCATCGCCATGCGCATCCAGTTGTATGTGGCGGGCGATGCCCTGCATGGGGTCTGGCGATACCTTCATAGTCAATTCGGCGCTGCGGCGGCACTCCGCGGCGGCAGTATAAAGAGCGAGGCGAAACTGATCGGGCGAGCGGGTGACGACATCGGTGATGGCGCCGTCGCGGTGGGTATACCGCCAGACCGGTTTGTGATCAGAAGACCCCATCTCCAGGCGGGCGGCTTGGGGCGCGAAAAAAAGCAGGCGCAGATCGTCCATCAGACCTTGGGCGAAACCCGGGCCGTCAAAGGGGGCCACCGCCCGGGTCACCTGCAACGGATCCGGGTCACCGGGGCTGAATGCGGCGCTGAACAGGGTGAAGCCCTCCACCGTCATCAAAGCGCAGGTGAGGGTGTGATTGGCGCTGTCCAGCTCGAGGGCCCCCATCATCAGAGCCTTGTGATTGCCTGGAAAACGGGCCTCGATGCGGTGCACCAGTTGCCAGCGCCCCTGGGGAAAAGGGGGGGCGACGTGGGCCCCGGGGATCGGGGGGTTCAACGGTGGCAGCGTCGCGCAGGCACCCAGCGCCACCAGGATGAAGGCCACCAGCACGAAAGAAAAGCGGTTTCTGAGGGACCTGCGATCAGGCGCCATTGGGCTCCGCTTCCCGAAAGAGGGCCTCATCCAATTTCGGATTGAGGCTGAGGTTCTGGAATATCAGGCGGGTGAAAGCGTTCTCGTCTTCGTAGATGGTCACCGTGTCGATAGCACCTGGTCGGTCCGCGAGTTGAAGCTCGATTCTTTGGATCAGTTTGGCCATGCCCTCGGCCGTGGGGGTCAGGAGGATCTTGCCCCCGGGGGCCAATTCGGCGGCAAACATGGGGTTATCGTCGAAGCGCCCCCGCAGCCAGACGGTGATCTGATCCATCACCACCGACATGGCAGCAAGACCGGCGCTGCGATCGGGCACCAGCTTGCCCTCGGATTCCAGGAAACGACTTGTCTCCCCATCGTGGGTCAGCAAAATACTGCGCACCGGCTGGAGGTACTCCCAGCGCAAATTGCCAGGGACCTGATAGGCGAAAGTGCCCGTGGAGATCAGGGGCTTTTTCAGGATGGGCAGGTGCTTCTCCTGGGTAAAGTCGGCCCTCACCGCGGTGACCGCATCGGCCGCCGCCTGGATGCTCTCCCAGGAAGAGGTCCAACCGAGGCTGAAGAGGGCACTGGTCAGCAGAGATGTGGCCAGCAAAATGATTTTCAATGACGTCGCGCTTTGCATTGATCTCACCAGAAGACAGATGGATGTCTATTCAGTTTTAGCGCCTCTCGCCCGAGTTCGCCGACACCGGGCGGACCTTGCTGCCTTCGGGTGAGCGCTGCCGTTTCCGGAGGAGATCAAATGAGCCCGCCGTTCACGCCTATCACCTGCCCAGTGATGTAAGAAGCGCCCTCGGAGCAAAGAAAGGCCACCACATTGGCCACCTCTTCGGGGCGCCCCACGCGGGCCATGGGCACCATCTGCTTGAGGTTGGGGAGGGGAAGTTCTTTTGTCATGTCGGTGTCGATGAGGCCCGGGGCCACCACGTTGACGCGGATGCCCAGGCGGCCCACCTCGGCCGAGAGGCTGCGGCTGGCCCCGATGAGGCCCGCCTTGGCCGCGGAGTAGTTGGTCTGGCCGCGGTTGGCTGTCAGACCGGCCACCGAGGCGATGCTGACGATGCTGCCTTTTTTCTGGCGCACCATCTTCTCCACCACCGGCTTGGTGACGTTGTAGAACCCATCAAGACAGGTGCTGATCACCCGCTGCCAGTTGTCGGCCGGCATCATCATGAAAAGACCGTCGGCCGTCACCCCGGCGTTGTTGACCAAAATTTCCGGGGCGCCGAGGGTGTCGAAGAGCGGGTCCAATGCCTCCTTAGCCTGGCCGGCATCGGCCACATCAAAACCCAGGATCTGCCCCCCACCGCCCGCCGCTTCCACCAGGCCTAAAGTGTCGCGCGCGCCGGCCTCATCACTGCGGTAGTTAACCACGGTATTATAGCCGGCAGTTGCCAGGGCTACACAGATGGCCCGGCCGATCCCCTTGCTCGCTCCGGTTACCAGGGCATAAGCCATTTCAGTCCCCTTTCTCTGTTATCCATCGTTGTCCTCCGCGCGCACCACCTGCAAAACCACCTCGGCGATCTGGCGGTCCCCCATATGGGCCGTGCCACCGATCTCGCGAAAGCTGTCGAAGACGAAGTGGTTCTTTGCCTTCACGATGATCTCGGCCCCCAGAGGCAGACGGTCAACCTCAAGAATCGTCTTCTTGATGCCCACCAGCCAGCCTTTGCGGTCGGCCTCGGCACCGTGGGTGGCCACCCGGTCCAGCCCGTTGCAGATCCCAGCCGTCTGGGCCACCAACTCGATGAGAAGGATGGGATTGACGCTCTCGCCGTCACACAGGGGCCACTTGTCGCTGACCACCTGGCGGGAAATGGCCAATGCCTTGTCAGCCTGGAGGATCTCTCCCAGGAGTAACATACGTCCCCGGTGGGGTAGGAGCGCTTCAATGGATAGATCCACATGGGCCATAGAGATGTGCCTCGTCCTTTTCGCTATTCAAGATCTGCTTGCAATCAACGGCCGCTATCTATAGGATAGGTGGCTTTGAATGGCAAGTCGTCCCGCGACCAGAAAGGGTCGCCGAATAACCCTAACATACATAAATTGACCTGGATCCGCCATGCAAAACCTCATGCAGGAACTGCCCCAAAAAATTGTCGCAGCCCTCAATCTGCCCGACATCAACCCGGAAGAGATCGACCCCGACGAGCAGCTGGTCGGCGGACGCTTGGGGATCGACAGCATCGACGTCCTCGAGATGGTGATGCTCATCGAAAAAGACTACGGGGTGATCATCGACAGCAAGGAGCTGGGCGCCAAGGTGTTCGCTTCTCTGCGAAGCCTTACCGCGCATATCGAAAACCAGATCGGGGAGCTGCCCAATTGAGCAGAGCCCCGGTGCGCATCGCCGGGATGGGGTTGGTCTGCGCCGTGGGGGCCTCTCCCCAGGAAGTTTACGCGGCCCTGACGGCGGATGAGAGCGCCGTCGCCCCGCCCGCCCATTTCCAACCGCTGGTAGCCCCCCACCTGCCTGTGGGTGAAGTGCCCCTGGCGACCCCTTCCGATTCCGAAAACCTGCCGCGCACCCATTGGCTGGCCCGCCAGGCGGCTGCCCAGGCCATGGCCGGGGCCTCCGGGCCGCCAGATGCCATCGTCCTGGGCATCACCACCGGTGGCATGGCCCATACCGAAGACCTGCTCAAAAAAAAGATCGCCGATCCGGCCGCCTACGAACGGCATGCCGTGGGGTCTGTAGCCAAAGATCTGCTTGAACAGACGGGCTGTACGGGACCGCTGCTGACCATCTCCACGGCCTGCTCCTCGGGCGCCGCGGCCCTCCACCTGGCCGTTCAACTAATCCGCAGGGGCGTTTGCCGACGGGTGTTGGCCGGCGGGGCCGACAGCCTCTGTCGCCTGACCTACTATGGCTTCAAGTCCCTCCAGCTCATTGACGACAGGGGCGCACGCCCCCTGTGCGCCGACCGCCGTGGCATGAGCGTGGCCGAAGGGGCCGGTCTGCTCCTTTTAGACGATGAGGTGCCCAGTCCTGACGCGGTGGCCCTCCTCGGCGGGGGCCTCTCCTGCGACGCCTTTCACGCCACCAAGCCTCACCCCGAAGGCAGGGGGGCTGCTGCCGCCATGCAGGCGGCCCTGGACGACGCCGGTTTGAGTTTCCAGCAGATCGACTACGTCAATCTCCACGGCACGGGCACGCCAGACAATGATCTGGCCGAGGCACGGGCCCTGAATAGCCTCGCGCCTGATGACGACCTGCCCCCCCTCTCAAGCATCAAAGGCGCCGTCGGCCACCCCCTGGCGGCCGCCGGGGCCATAGAAGCCATCATCGCCGCCCAGACGGTCATCCACCAGCAGTTGCCCCCCAACACCGGCTGCAGCGATCCAGATCCGGAGCTGGGTATCCAGTTGGATGGCACGCCCAGGTCGCGCCCCATTGCCCGGGTGCTCTCCAACTCCTTCGGCTTCGGGGGTAATAACGCCGCCCTGGTGATCGGCCGTCCGCAAACCGCCCCGCACGATCCTTTGCCAGAGACACGCCCCTTCTCCATCCGAGGCTATGGGGCCATCAGCGGCAAGGGGCGCACCCAAACCACCCTGGCGGCCCTCCTGGCGGGAGAGAGGGTCGGCGGATGCGCCGACCCGGCGGAGATAGACACCGGCCTGGACCCGGGCCTCATCCGGCGCCTCAAGCGCCTGCCCCGCATGGCCCTGGCCCTCACGGCAGCCTGCGGATGTGGGCCCGAAGATACACCGCCGGAGGCGATCTACTTTGGCACCGGCTGGGGCGCCCTGTCCGAAACCCACGATTTTCTGGCGCGCCTCTTCGAGACCGAGGAGCGCTTTCCCAGCCCCATGGACTTCATCGGCTCGGTGCACAACGCCGCCGCCGGCCAGCTGGCCCTGTGGACGGGCGCAGAGGGGGAGAACCTCACCACCACCTGTCCCTACGCCGCTTTTGAGCAGGCCCTCTTCAGTGCCCAGCTATTGCAGAGGGAAAACGGCCAAATCCTGCTCCTGGGGGCCGACGAGGCCCATCCCCACCTTAGCCCAAAACTGGATCCCGATGTGACCGCCGGGGCGCCGTTTGCCGATGGCGGCGGGGCCCTGCGCCTCGACCCGCAGCCCAGCCAGGATATGCCCACCCTGCGTCTGCTGGGGTTGAATCATGCCGCATCGACATCCGGTGACAATAAAAACGCCCCAGAGCTCCTTGCGCGTTTGGAATGTCTAGTACCGCTTTCAGACGTTTCCCAGCGCTATGGCCTCGTCCTGGCCGGCCTGCCGGCCGCCTGCCGGTCCCTGGCAAAGACCCAATTGGCCGCCTGGCGGACCGCCACCGGATTTGTCGGCCCCGTCATCGACTACCGCAGTCAAACGGGCGACTTCGCCACGGCCTCGGCCCTGGCAACCGTGTGGGCGGCGGCCCTGAAAGATCCCCGCAACATCGACGCCAAGGCCATCGCCTGCTCGCCCGACAAAGGCATCCTCATCCTAAATCTAGGCACTGTGGTCAGCGCTCTGGAAGTGGTCCCATCTAATGGATCCGTCCCATACACGGGGGCACCATGAAGGTCCTGCTCATCTCGGCCAACACCCTCAAAGCCCCTTATCCGGTCTATCCCATCGGTCTGGACTATGTGGCCGGCGCGCTGGACAAGAGACACGCAGTGGAGATCCTGGATCTGAATGCGACGGCGTGGGAGGCAGCCCTCAACCAGGCCCTGAAGCGCTTTGGGCCCGACCTCATCGGCATCTCCCTGCGCAACATCGACAACACCGACATCGTCGATATCCAGAGCTACCTGGCCGGCTACCGCGACCTTGTGAACACCATCCGCTCCCGCAGCAAGGCGCCCATCGTTCTGGGGGGCAGCGGCTTCACCATTTTCCCCCGCCGCATTCTAAAGGCGGTAGGCGCCGACTACGGCATCGTGGGAGAGGGTGAGCGCCTGAGCCTCCTCATTGACGCCCTCGGAGGTGGCCGGGACCCGCGTAAAATCGAAGGCGTGGTCATGGATGGCACAGCGTCACCCAAGCCACTGCCCTGGCGGGCACCCCTTCAACGGGATTTCCAACCGGACCGACCCCACACGGCCTTCTATTTGAAATATGGCGCCATGCTCAACCTCCAGAGCAAACGTGGCTGCCCCTTCCGTTGCATCTACTGCACCTACCCCCACATCGAGGGCCGCAAGATGCGGCTCATGCCGCCGGAGGCGGTGGCGGCAACAGCCCTGGAACTCGAGGCCGCCGGGGCCAAATACCTATTTCTCACCGATTCAGCCTTCAACGCTCACCCGGACCACAGCCTGGCGGTGGCCGAAGCTTTTATCACGGCCGGGCTCAAGATCCCCTGGGGCGGCTTCTTTGCCCCCACGCGCCCCCCGGAGGGCTATTTCAAAACCATGGCAGCCGCCGGCCTGACCCACGTGGAGTTCGGCACCGAGGCCCTCTGCGACACGGTGCTGCAAAGCTATGGCAAACCCTTTTCCCACATGGATGTTTTTGACGCCCATGAGGCCGCGCTGGACGCGGGTCTGCACATAGCCCATTATTTTCTCCTTGGAGGGCCCGGCGAGGACCCCGCGACCCTGGCGGAAACCTTGTCCAATATTGACAAACTCAAAAAAACTGTTCTATTTCTCTTTTGCGGTATGCGGATTTATCCCCATACCGCTTTGTATGACAGGGCGCTTGCGGAGGGCATCATCTCACCATCAGAGGACCTTCTCCAACCCGTCTTCTACCAATCCCCGGCCATGAGCAGCGAGGCGATACAAGCGGCGGCCCAAAGGGCGGCCCGCGGACGCTTCAATTGGGTGATCGGCGGCGGTGACCCCGAGACGACGGCTCTGGTGGAAAAAATGTACGCGCGCGGCTTCACGGGCCCCCTGTGGGAGTACCTGATCCGCGGTGGAGGCGCCTAAAGGATGTGGCACACGATTACGGATATCACGACCCTGGGAGACGGAACCGCCGAGGCCCAGTTGAAGGTGCCGGCCGATTCCCTATGGTTCGACGGCCACTTTCCCGGCATGCCCCTGCTACCGGGAATTGCCCAGCTGGCCATGGTGGAGAGCGTCATCGGCCAAGCCTGGGAGCCGAAGCACAGGGCCTCCCAGTTCACGCGGGTGCGTTTTAAGCTCAAGATCGCTCCGGGAACCCCGGTGACGGTAAAAGTCACCCGCAGCGCGAACAAACCCGATACCTTCGCCTTTCAGATAGGCACCCCCGAAGGGATCGCCTGCGTGGGCAATGTGTCCACTCGCACCATCACCGCCGTCGCGGCCTGAAAGGACCGCCCGGATGAAGTTGATATAGTAAATTTAGTCATTATCTTGATTGTTTACTGGACCGTGGAACAGAGAGGATTAGCGGAGACTATGGCCAAGGATTTAGACAAGATCATCGTGCATGTTGCCGAAATCATGATCAATGAGCTGAAATTGGAAGACGTGACCCCCCAAAGCTTCGACCCCGAGATGGACCTGGTGGACGAAGTCGGCATCGACAGCATGGATCTGGCCACCGTCGCCCTGGTCCTGCGCGATGAATACAGCGTGCGCATCGACGAAGACGATTACCCCAAACTGACCAACGTGCGCCTCATCGCCGAGTATATCCACACCAAACTGGCGGCCTGATGCCCCAAGCTGCTGCCGCAAACTATTGCGGACGCAGCATGGAAATGTAAATTACATTCGTAATTTGCTGGTACTAAGAAAGAAACTATTACTTAAGCCATGTTAGACACCCGATCGTCCGAACCCAAAAAAGAGTGGAAGTTCGCTGAGCTGACCGCCGATCCGGTCGTCAATGCGCGCTGGCAGAAGGTGCGCAAATACTTCTTTCTGCGTGAGTCCACCTACGACATGACCAATCGCTGCAACATCCGCTGCGAAGGCTGTTACTACTTCGAAGGGGAGAAGCAGTTCACCGCAGAGAACCGCGACCCCGAGGCCTGGCGACATTTAATGCGGGCCGAGAAGGCGCGCGGGATCACCTTCGTGGTCCTGGCCGGGGCAGAACCCTCCCTGGTGCCGGAGCTCTGCCAGGCTTGCTTTGAAATCATCCCCCTGGGGGCCATCGCCACCAACGGTGTGAAACGCATGCCCACCTCGGTGGGCTATAAGATCCATGTGTCGGTCTGGGGCAACGACGCCACCAGCCTGGCGGTGCGCAAGGCAAAAGACCTCCTCGCCCGCCAGATTGATAACTACCGCGGCGATCCACGGGCGGTCTTCGTCTACACCTTCACCCGCCACAACATCGACGAGGCCCGGGAAGTGGCCGAACGGCTGGCGGCGGAAGGCTGCCGCCTGACCTTCAATATGTTCTCCGCCCCGGTGGGTTATACCGGCGATCTGCGCCACACCCAAAAATCGTTGGTACAAGTTCGCCAGACCATGCTTGACCTCATCAGGGCCTATCCCGAGCAGGTGCTCTACTCGCCCTATAATGCCGTGGCGCATACCCATTCGCTGGGGCTGAACGACCTTTATAAATGCCCTTATCCGCGCTGCAACCCCTCGGAAGATCTGGGGCTGGGGCGTTCCTTCCGCCAGTACCGCACCGACCTCACCTGGGACCGCGCGGCTGCCTGCTGCGTCCCCGATACGGACTGCCACGACTGCCGCCACTATGCCGCCGGCAGCGCCATCGTCACCTCCAAACTCTTCCGCCACGCCGTGGACCCGGATACCTTTCAATCCTGGCTGGACTACGTGGACACCTATCTGGCGGTGTGGGTCACCGACTACGTTAAAAGCCCCAACCTCCGCGATCACTTCGTCAGCCCCCCGGAAGCGCACGCCCACGCAGAAACAGAAGCGGTATCAAGGAGCACATCATGAAACTGGTCAGCAATCTGCTCGATGATGCGTGGTACGCGCGCTATAAAAAAATCTCAAGGCTCAACATCCGCAGCTCTATCTACGATGTGACCAATCGTTGCAACCTATGCTGCAAGGGCTGCTTCTTCTTCTCCTCGGACGAAGACAAGGCCGCCCCAGAGGAAATGGACCTGAGCAAGTGGGAGACCTTTGTCGATAAGGAGATCGAGCGGGGGGTCAATCTGGCCATCCTCATCGGCGGCGAACCCACCCTCTGCCTGGATCGTGTGGAGGCCTTTTACCAACGTGTGTCCACCTTCTGTGCCACCAACGGACTGATCAAGCTGCCCCGTGAGCGCTTTCCCGACCTCATGGTGGGCATTAGCCTCTGGGGAGACGAAAAAGACGAGAAGACCCTGCGCGGCAAGGACGCCTTCTCCATCTCCAGCATGCACTACGAGGGGGACCCCAACGCCTACTATCTCTACACCCTCACCCCCAAACAGATCGGCAAGACCGGGCGGGTGATCCAGAAAATCGCGGATGCGGGCCTCAAGGTGCATCTGCAGCTCCTTTCCAACGATGAAGCGGTGGACGGGTTTTCATGGACACCCGAGGAGTTGGTCGACATCCGCGCCGAGATGGACGCCATGCTGGACGCCTACCCCAAAACCATGATCTCCTCAAAATACTACCACGAGGTGATCACCACTGGCATGATGCAGGGCCGCGCCTTCGGCTGGCAGGAGTGCCCCTCGGTGACCTACACCAAGGACAATCGCGACCCCCGGCCCCGCCGGCTGACCAACTTCGTGCGCTGGGCTTCGGATCTTGAAACCACTCACCGCTGCTGCACCTCGGAGACCCGCGACTGCCGTACCTGCAAGGATGGCGCGGCCCACATGAGCTGGGTGATGGTCAATAAAAGGGCCCATATGAACACGACCAAGGATCTCCAAAACTGGATCGAGGTCTACGAGATGTTCGCCAAACTCTACCAGTTTATTCCGTGGTGAATACAAAGCCATGAAACCTGACGCGCCCGTCATCATCGGCTACGATGCCGTCTCTCCCCTGGGGGTCGATCTGGATACTCAGTGGCAGAACGCCTTGGCGGGCAAAAGTGGGGTTTCCGAGCTGACCCGCTTTGGGTTCACAGAGGATTTCCCCGTCCGCATTGCCGGACAGGCCCCGGACATCGACGACCTGCCCTACCCTTTTTTAACGCCCCGTGAGCGCGCGCGCTGGCCTTCGCCCATCTTCAAGTACGCCCTCTTGACCGTCCAACGCGCCCTGGAAAAAAGCGGCCTCGAGATCACGCCCGAGATCGCCCCACGGACCGCCATCACCTATAGTTCTGCCGTCGGTGGCTTAGATGCGGTCTTAAACGCCGACCGGCTCATGCGCGACGAGCAGCGTCTGCCCCCGCCGGTGACCAATCCCAACTCATGCATCAACATGGTTGGGGGCATGGTCTCCATCATGACCCGCGCCACGGGCCCCATCTCCGCCACCATCACGGCCTGTGCCACGGGCGCCACCTCCCTGGTGATGGGCGCCCTCCTGCTGGCCCAGGATCAGGCCGATCTAGCCATCTGCGGGGCGGTGGATTTTCCTCTGGTGGAGCCCATCGTGGCCGGTTTCGCCACCATGAACGGGGCCTATCAGCCCAAAGCGGACGAAGTCCAGGGACCGCCAGAAGCCGCCAGTCGGCCCCTGTCCTTGCATCGCCGCGGCTTCGTTGTCTCCGAAGGGGCCGGGTGTATCCTCCTGGCGAAGCGGTCATTCGCCGAGGCCCACGGCCTGCCCTATGGCACCGCCCTGGCCGGCTGGTCCATGACCTCGGACGCCCACCACTTCGTGGCGCCCAATCTAACCACCGTGGAGCGCTGCATCGCTGAGAGCATCGCCCGAGCAGGCCTAAAGCCTGCTGAAATTAACGCCATCAATGCACACGCAACGGCCACGCGTGTGGGCGATAAGGTGGAGGCCGACGCCCTCAACACGATCTTTAAGGGCCGTATCCCCCCCTTGACGGCCAACAAGTCCCTCTTCGGCCATGCCATGGGAGCCTCCAGCGCCATCGAGATCATCCTTGCCTTGGAGGGGATGAAACAGGGCTGCCTGCCGCCCACTTTAAACTATGAAGTGGATCCCAGCCTCAGACTTGACTCGGTGACGACCCAAGCGATGAGACTGGATCAGACCCACCTCCTTAAAAACGCCTTCGGCTTCGGCGGCTGCAATACCTGCGTCGTCTTCCGCCGATTGAACTGATATGGATTCGGACTGAATGAGAGCGCCCCAGAACAGAAGGGTCTTTGTGGTCGGTTACGAGATCGCCACGGCCCTGGGAAACAACCTGGCGACCACCTGGGAACGGGCCGTGCGGGGCGAGACCGGTTTCGCCAAAGTCTCCCGCTGTGAAGTCACCTCGCGCAGCAACGTGGTGGGCGAGATCCCCGACTGGCAGCCCCAGGCCTTCGACTACATCGACCCCAAGGACGCCCACAACTGGAACGCCGGTTTCGTCTTCCTCACCATGGCCATGTGCAAGAACGCCCTGGCCCACAGCGGCCTTGCAATGACGGCCGAGACGGGCCCACGCACGGCCTGCCTTGTGGGTTCGGCCCTCAACGGTACCGACGCCTACCGGGTGGCAGCGACCAACTACTCCGAACATGGCCCCACCAAAGTGAGCCCCTACCTGCTGCCCAACCTGTGCGCCAACCTGCCGGCGGGCAAGGCCGGCATGCTGTTGGACTTCAGCGGGCCGATCTTCTCCCCCCAAGGCGCCTGCGCCTCGGGTAACCACGCCATCGGCATCGGGGCCCGCATGATCCAGAGTGGAGACTGCGACTTCGCCCTGGTGGGCGGGGCGGAGACCTGCATCCTCCCCGAAATCATCCAAGGCTTCGCCAACATGTGGGCCACCATCAAGGTGGGTCCCCAGGATCGCGCCTTTGCGGACCCCGGCCAGGCCTCGCGGCCCTTCAGCGTCGACCGGCGGGGATTTGTCCTGTCAGAAGGCGGTGGCGTCCTGGTCCTGGCCGCCGAGGAAAAACTGGCCGATCTGGGCCTGACCCCCCGAGCCGAAGTGCTGGGCATCGGCTGGACCTCTGACGCCCACCACTTCACCCTGCCCAACCAGGCCACCATCGTGCGCGCCATCGAGGATGCCCTGGGCGATGCCGGCGTCGGTCCCGCTGACATCGACTGCATCAACGCCCACGGGACCTCGACCCACAAGGGTGACAAGATCGAGATAGACAGCCTGAGGCAGGTCTTTGGGGAGTCCCTGCCGCGCATCCCCATCTCGGCCAACAAGTCCCAGCTCGGCCACAGCCTGGGGGCGGCGGCGGCCATCGAAGCGGTCCTGGGCATCGAAGGCCTGCGCCACCAGACCCTCCTGCCAACGGCCAACTACCTGCCGGATCCCGACCTGGGGGCCATCGACGTGGTCCCCAATATGGCCCGCCGGCAACCCTGTGAACTGCTGCTGTCCAACGCCTTCGGCTTCGGCGGCACCAACTGCTGCGTCGTGTTCAAAGGGGTGTGAGGTGAAAGCGTGAAGCCCAAACCTTTTCTTACTGAAGCGGTAGACGGTGATGCGCGCTACGTGCGCAACACGACCACGGGTCAGGTCTGGCATCAGTGCCAGCACCGCACCCTCTATGCCGACACCGACCGCTCTCAAGTGGTTTACCACGCCAACTATCTGCGATATTTCGAATTCGGGCGCGCCTCCCTCATGCGCGAGGTGGCCTATCCTTACAAAGAGATCGAGGAGAGCGGCTACGTCTATCCCATCATCAAGGTGGAGGTCGACTATTTTCGCCCCCTCTACTACGACGATGCCATGGTGATCTACACACGCCCCTCCCAATTGGAGCGGGTGCGCCTGCAGTTCGACTACGTCATCGTCCACGAGGAGAGCGGCGACCTGGTATGCCAGGGGTTCACGCGCCACTGTGCCGTCAACAGCAAGGGCACCCCCGTCGAGGTGGACCGCAAAACCGCCCGCGTGTGGCAGTGCTTCCCCGAGTAACCGCCATCGTGCCGAACCCTATCCCCCTCCTACTCCCCGACGCCGCCTATCTGAGAGATCATCAGTTCAACGGCCGCCCCGTGCTCCCCGCGGTGGAGACCATGGAACTGCTTGCTGCGGTGGTGGCTGTACGCTCACCCCACATCGATGTCCGCCAGATCCAAGAAGCCCATTTCGATAAATTTCTCCCCCTTGACACGGCGGACGAGATCGAGCTGTGGTGTGAATGGGAAGCCGGTAAAGATGAATCAGTGGTCGCCCAATTGAAATCGAAGCGGCGCGGAAAAAGGGGGATCGCCCGTACCCTCACCCATGCCCGGATGATATTTGGAAGCGTTGCTGAGGCATCAAATGCGCCAGACAGGGTGGCGGCGACGTGTTCCCCGGCAGCCATCAAACCACCGTCGCCCGAGCGCCTTTATGCCGAGCTGGTCCCTTTCGGCCCCAGCTACCGCAACATCCGCGCCATAACCGGTTTTGACGTGCGCGGCATTCGCGCGGAGATCGGTGCGCCCGCCTTGCCCCAGGTCGAGGGATGTCCCTGTCTGGGAAGCCCCTTTGTCCTCGATGCGGCCTTTCACGCCGCCTGCGTGTGGGGTCAGCGCCATGCCGGCATTGTGGCCTTCCCGGTGGGGTTGGGCCGGCGCAAAATTCTGCGGCCCTGTGAAGCGGGTGGCAGATATGAGGCGCTGGTTAGCGTGCGAGAAAAGGATCCGACCCTGCTGGTCTTCGACATTACCATCGAAGCCAATGGGGTCATTCACGAAATCCTTGAAGCGGTGTGGATGAGGGACGTCAGCGGTGGGCGCCTCAAGCCTCCGAGCTGGATTGTGGCGGGGGTGGATAACGGCGCTGGAGTTTGATCACCGCCATGCGGGTGGCCCAGCGCAGGAAGATGGCCGTGTACTTGGCCCCCGAAAGGACCATGCCCAGGATGAAGATCAGATGGGAGAGACCATAGGCCACCGGCCCTCCGATGGCCACAATGAGGGGCTGCTTGAGATAGAGGGAGATGGCCGCCAGAACGGAGATCAGGGGCCAGGCCACCAAGTAGCTGAAGACAATGAGGGCCACCCCGGCAATGACGGGCAAGGTGGGCCTCTCCTTGAAGGCGCTCAGGTCGGCCTCTTCCTCGATGGCGGCCCGCACATATGGCCGCGCGGAGAGGCGTCCGACCAGGGTTTGCATCCAGCGGCGAACCACGTCAGCACCGTTCCATGAGATAGAAGAGGGTCGTCAGCATGGCCCCACTTCTAATGGTTTTGCCCTTAGGCAGGCAAGTGATTTCTGAAGATCTCCTGACAATCTGAGATCTCGTCTTAATGTGTGCCACCACGAAGGTAGAAGGAACGTGAACGGCTGGGACCTATTTGATAGAATCTATTGCATCTCGGTGACGGAACGTGAGGACCGCCGTGCCACGGCCTTGAAGCAATTTGAGCAGGCCGGGCTGGGGGACCGGGTTGAATTCCTCCTCGTCCACAAGCACCCGGAAGACACCGAGCAAGGGATCTACGAATCCCATCTGGCCTGCCTGGAGGCGGGTCTGGCGGTGGGGGCCGGGACCATCTTGGTGTTCGAGGATGATGTGCTCCTCGAGCCCATGGATAACCGTCTGGCGGTCAATTTGACGGGGGCTCTGGCCATCGAAGGTTGGGAGATGCTCTGCCTGGGCGCTCTGGTGGACGCCAGCAGCGCTGGCGACACCCCCGGCGTGCGCCGCATCCGCTACCGGGCCCTGACCCATGCCTATGCGGTCACCGCCGCCACGGCTCGCCGGTTGGTGGCTATCCCCTGGCAAGGCGTGGCTTACGACGGGATGCTGAGAGCGGAGATTCAACACGCCTATGCCCTCTACCCGTCCATCGCCTTCCAGAGCGACTCCCCCTCGGACAATGCCAAGCATCCCCGCCTGGAACGTTTCCGCCTGTGGTGCGGAGGGTTGCGGCGCATCCAGAAGATCAACGAGGTGTATCACCGCCACCGCCGACTGCTGGTGGTCATCCACATGGTAAGCCTCTTGGCCATTATCGGAGTGGCCTGGTGGTGGCTGACGTAGAAACATCAGCCGTCCATCTTACGCACATGGGACGGCAGGATGCATCAAAATTGCATAAGAGGTCCATCGTTTGAACCCCAATCTCACCAGTAAGGGCATCCACCTGCCCACCCTGATCCTGACACTCGTGGCCACCGCCCTCCTGGCGATGGGGGGCTTTCTGCGCCTGACCTTTGATTCCGACATTGTGGGCTCCCTGCCCACCGAAGATCCTGTTATCAAGGACGCGGTGCATCTCTTTAAACACCACCCACTCAAAGATCGCATCACCATCGACGTGGGCCTGGAGCAATCCGATCCCCAGCGGCTCGTCGAGATCGGCCTGGCCCTGGAGAGCGCCCTGTTGAAAAGCGCCCTGTTTTCAGGGGTGGGCTTTGAGGAGATGCAAAGCGCCCTACCCGAACTGGTGCTCCACACGGTCGCCCACCTGCCTCTGCTTTTCAGCGAACGGGATCTTCAACAGGAGGTCCTGCCCAAGCTCTCCCAAGACGCCATCGAAAAGCGCCTCAGGCAACAATTGCAGCAGTTGGCCGGCATGGACGCCATCGGCCAATATCAGCTTCTGGCCCAGGACCCCCTGGGGCTGCGCGACATTGTCCTGGCCCGCCTGAGCAGCCTGGCCCCCACCCAGAACGTTCGCATGGTCCAGGGGCGCTTGATCTCCACCGACGGTCGCCATACCCTCACCACTGTTATTCCATCGGGGTCGGCCACGGACACCCGCCTGGCAGGCGAGATTACGGCTGAGTTAGCGGCTATCGAAGGGAATCTGAAACCTCGGTTTGAACGAGATGGCAATCGCCTCACCCTCACCGTTGTGGGCGCCCACCGGGCGGCCCTTGATAACGAGACCATCGTCAAGGCAGATGTGCACCGGGCCATCCTGCTGGCCACCTTAGGCATCGCCATTCTGCTGCTCTTCGCCTTCCCACGCCCCTGGGTGGGTCTCATGGCCCTCTTGCCCGCCCTGGGGGGCACGGCGGCGGCCTTCTTTACTTTCTCCCTCTTCAATGACACCATCTCCCTATTGGTGCTGGGTTTCGGTGGGGCCATCATCTCCATCACCGTGGACCATGGCATCTGCTACCTGCTGTTCCTCGACCGTCCTCAAATGACCGCGGGCAAAGCCGCCTCACACGAAGTCTGGTCCGTGGGCCTCCTGGCGGCCCTCACCACCGTGGGCGCCTTCGCCACCCTGGGGATGAGCGGCTTCACCATCTTCTCCCAGTTGGGATACTTCACCGCCATGGGGATCGGTTTCGCTTTTTTGTTCGTGCATGCGGTCTTTCCGAAGATCTTTCCTCAAATGCCGGCGGCCCGCACCCGACGCCCCCTGCTCCTCCACCGCCTGGCCGACAGCTTCGCCCGTTGCGGCAAACCGGGGCTGGTTGTGGCTCTGGTTACGGGGGTAGTGCTGCTCTTCTGGGCCAGGCCGCATTTCGACACCGAACTGGGGCGCATGAACACCGTCAGCCGCGCCACCTTAAAGGCCGAAGCCACCCTCCAGGCGACCTGGGGCAATATCTTCGATCGGCTCTACGTGCTCCTGGAGGCCCCCAGCCTGGCCGGACTCCAGAGTAGCAGCGACGCCCTCCTGGCGGCCATGGAGCAGAATGAGGATGGGTATCGTGGCTTCACCGCCGCCATGGTCTTTCCCGGAAATGAGCGCCTGGCGGCCAATCAGGACGCCTGGGCTGCCTTCTGGATCCCTGCCCGCCGAGCTCAGGTGAAAGAAGCACTGGAAAGCAGTGGTGCCAACTTGGGCTTTACCAAGGATGCCTTTACCCCCTTCCTCAATCAGCTAGCGCCCCGCAAATCGTCTCAGGCTGTTGTGGAGATTCCCCAACCCCTCCTGGGCCTCCTGCAGATCTCCCAGGATGCCCAGACCGGCACCTGGCGGCACTTCGTGGGTCTGAGCGCGCCGAAGACCTCTGGCGCGACCTCCCCGCGGAAGTGGAAGATAGAAGCCACCATCTTCGATCCACAGGGTTTCGCCCGCCACCTTGGAGATCTGCTTTTTCACACCTTCGCTCAGATGCTCCTGGTGATCGGCGTCACTGTGGTCTGCCTGCTGCTGCTCTTCTTCGCCGACCTCAAGCTCACCGCCATCGCCCTCCTGCCCCTGAGCTTCGCCTTCGTGGCCACCCTGGGGACCCTCAACCTCCTGGGCCACCACCTGGACCTGCCGGGGTTGATGCTGGCTATCGTGATCTTCGGCATGGGCATCGACTACACCCTCTTCTTCATCCGCTCCTACCAGCGCTACCAGGATGCAGAGGCGCCGGCCTTCACCCTGGTGCGCACGGCCATCCTCATGGCCTCGGCCTCCACCCTCATCGGTTTCGGGGTGATGGGCACCGCCGAGCACGCCCTCCTGCGCAGCGTGGGTCTGACCTCGCTTCTGGGGATCGGCTACTGCCTCCTGGGGGCCTTTCTCATCCTGCCCCCCTTACTGGACCGCCATGTGGCCCGGCGGAAGCCGCCTGCGACCGGCCTCGATACAGCCGCCCGGGTGCGCTGGCGCTACCGCAGCATGGAGGGTTACCCGCGCCTTTTCGCCCGCTTCAAGCTCAAGTATGACCCCCTGTTTTCCGAAATCCGCCCCCTACTTCCCGATACCGCGGGCGTCGCCACCATTCTGGATTTCGGTACCGGCTACGGGGTGCCGGCCAACTGGCTGTCCGAGCGTTTTCCAGAGGCTAAAATCTATGGCCTCGAACCCCTTGTCGACCGGGTGCGGGTGGCCAACCTGACCTTGAACGGCAGCGGCCGAATCACCCAAGGCGGGGCCCCGGAGATCCCCAAAGCGCCACAGGCGGCCCAGCTGGCCACCATGCTCGACATGACCCACTACCTCGGTGACGCCGAGGTGGCCCTGACCCTCAAACGCCTGGCCAAGGTCTTATCGAGCGATGGCCGTCTGCTCATCCGGGCGGTGATCCCGCCCTCCCAGCGCTGGCCCCTCCTCTGGTGGCTGGAAGATTTGAAGTTACGCCGCCAGGGCTTTAGGGCTCACTATCGCTCCCGCGATGATCTTGAAACGCTTTTCGCCAGCACCGGTTTCACGATTCACGCAAGTGCCCCCTCGGGCACCAAGGGGGAGTTGGCCTGGTTCGACCTGCGCCCAACCCCGGCACCATCCCAGGAGCCATCCTGATGGCGACAGCGAAGAAGGGCAGTTGGCGCAATTGGACACCAGCACGACGCTGGGCCCTGATCGCCCTCGTTAGCGTCGTGCTTCTACTGATGGCGGCACCGTCTTTGGCGCTGCTACCCGTGGGCGCCTATGCCGCTGTCTGTTTCCTGGCCCCCTTCTTTCCCCACTGGAGCTGGTATCTGCCCATTGTCAGCCGAGGCAACTGCGCCAGCCGGCCCACGCGTGGCTCCAAGGCAGTGGCCCTGACCTTCGATGACGGTCCCGACCCTCAAGCCACGCCCTTATTGCTGGACCTTCTGGACCGGCATGGGACCATGGCAACCTTCTTCCTCTTGGGCCGCCGGGCGGTTCGTCATCCTGAACTAGTGGATGCCATCCTGGCCGCCGGTCACACGGTGGGCAACCACTCCTACAGCCACGACCTGACGCTCATGTTGCGGTCCTCCAAAAGGCTTTCCGCCGACATCGAGGCGATGCAGAAGCTCCTGGCCGGCCACGGCATCCGCCCTCGGGCCTTTCGCCCCCCTGTGGGAATTACGAATCCAATGCTGGGCGCCGTCCTGCGCCGTCTGGGTCTTTTCGCCGTCAACTTCAGCTGCCGGGGCTACGACATGGGCAACCGACGCCTGGACAACTTGGCCACCAAGCTGCTCAAACGGGCGCGGCCAGGAGACATCCTTTTGCTCCACGACACGGCTCCCCCGCGGAAGGAAAACTTGGCGGTCTGGCTTTCGGAAGTGGAAAAGCTACTGGTGGGATTGGAGAACAAAGGGCTGAAGGTGAAGCCCCTGGAGAGCGTCATCGGAAGAGAAGTGATGATTCACACCGGGGCGACATCATCTTCGTCCAGATGATGTCGAAGGCTAAGGTGCTAGGATAGAGCCCTCTAAGGGGGAGCCGGGCCCTAGTTGGAGGCCTGCTCTTCCAGATGATACCAGCAAAGGGGGTCCGAGGCCAGATAATCGCCGGTGAGTTGGTAGGCGGCCCCGCGGCACCCGTAGCAAGTATCCGCCTTTTCGCAGGTGCGGCAGGGACCCTTGATGGTCTCGCGGTGGTTTTTTAGATCTTTGATGACCTGGCTGTTGGCGATAATGTCGGCCAAAGGTTGCTCGCGAACATTACCCAAACTCAGGTTGACCCCCACGCAGGGCATCACGTCGCCACGGGCGCCCACCAGGCAGGAGAACTTGTGGCGCAGGCAACGGTTGCCCAGCAGGGGCGGCTGGATAGACCAGGTCTGGCCGTAGCGCGCCTCGTCGATGGCGGCGATCTCCTCGAAGAGAGCCCGGGCCTCCTTGGGAGAAACCTCCAACCAGGGATTCTCTTTGGCGTTGGCCTGGGGGGTGATGGTCTCGAAATAAGGGGCGATGCCCTGATCCTTGAGCCAGGTCCACATGCGTGGCAACTCCCCTATGTTCTGGCGACAGATGACGGTGGAAACGGCCAGGAAGCGGCCCTCGCGCGGATAGCCAACTTCCTTGAGAGTCTCCAATGCCCGCCGGATCAGCTCTCCGGCACCTGCCCGACCGGAGAGAGTGTCCTGGAGTTTGGCATCGAAGCTGTTCATCTTGAGGACCACGCGAACCTCGTTTTCAAAGAGGAAGCGGGCCAGCTCGGCGGTGACGCCGGAGCCGTTGGTGAACATCTCCACCCCCATGCCGGCTTCGC
Organism: Desulfobacteraceae bacterium; assembly: GCA_050291585.1. Lineage (GTDB taxonomy): Bacteria > Desulfobacterota > Desulfobacteria > Desulfobacterales > Desulfosarcinaceae > JASJCL01. The sequence continues at coordinate 15,585 of JBNKKA010000017.1, read as the reverse complement.
GGATGAAGGTGATCATCTCTTTGAGTTGGGGGTAGATGGAGGGCTCGCCGCCGAGGATGATGATGCGGACGGCGCCCAGGTCGCGGGCCTCCAGGAGGACGCGCTTGTGCTCTGGGGGCAACATCTCACCCCTTAGTTGCTCTTTGCTGGGAACGTAGCAATAGGGGCAGTTGAAGTTGCAGCGCAGGCTGAACTCGATCTCCATGGTGAGGAGACGGCCCGCGCGCGCCGTCTCCTCAACGATGTCTGGATCAAAGCCAAAGCCGGTGGGTTCACTACTGCAACTGCCCATGAAAATTCCTTTATTACGCCGTGGATTGAAGCAGCGACCCTAGTGGAATTGACCCTCGATGTCAAGCGAATCTAAGAAGTTACAAAATAATTGACAGCGTCGCAGCCAATGCCATGACCATCAGATGGTTGCGATTTGAAACAACCCCCCATCTTAATAACGAGGCAAAGCCATGGACACCCGGACCTTGATCGAAACCCTCACCCACATACCCGCCGACAGCCACCTGGCCTTCACCGAAGAGACCTCCCGCGGGGCCCTGTATCGGATGGCCTGCGATCTGGCCGTCCAGATGTCCGCCACATTCCAGGAGAAGCCGGTCTGTGTATGCGGCGGGGACCGGGCCTTGGTGGCAGCCGCCCTGGTGGCCGGGTTGCAGACTGGGATCCCATTGATCCTCCCCCATTCCAGCTCCGCCGCCACCCTCGCCAGCCTGCAGACCGAGATGCCCTACGCGGCCGCCATCGTAAAGGCCACTGATAACGACACTGTATTGCCGACCGGCGTCGCGGTACTGCAGGCCCATGGGGAAACAAGCTGTGCCGGATCTGCCGAACCGCAGGCACCTCTGGCCCCCGACCGTCCCTGGGTCTACCTCTTCACCGGGGGCAGCACCGGCCAACCCAAGACCTGGATCAAGACGCCCACCAATCTGCTGGCTGAGAGCCACTACCTGGCGCGGCGCTTCGGCGTGACCTCCGCTGACCGCATCCTGGCCACCGCGCCACCCAACCATATCTACGGACTCCTCTATGCTCTCCTGATGCCCCTTTTGGGGGGGGCCCGGGTCAGCACCGCCACGCCGGTCTTTCCCCACGAAATTCTCAACAGTCTATCCGCAGGCAAGGCCACCATCCTGGTGAGCCTGCCGGTGCACTATCGCAGCCTCAGGTCGCAGGCCTATGACGACCACTCCCTGCGCCTGGCTTTCTCTTCGGCCGGCCCCTTGGATCCGGCGGACGGGCAGGCCTTCAGCACCGCCACCGGCGCCCCCCTCTACGAAATCTATGGCTCCACCGAAACCGGGGGCATCGCCAGTCGCTGCCGTCACCGCGGTGAAACCGATTTGACCCCCTTCGAACCGGTCCAGGTGGAGGTTTTAGAAGAAGGCGCCGCCGTAACCTCCGCCTTTATCTCACCCGACCTGCCCCGGGACGCCAAGGGCCGCTTCCGCCTGGCAGACCGCCTTGAAACTACCCCCCAGGGAAATTTGCGCCTCAAGGGCCGCAGCGACGGCATCGTCAAGGTGGGGGGTAAGCGGGTGGACTTGGAGATGGTCAAAGAGGCCATTAAAGACCAGAAGGGCGTATCCGACGCCGTGGTTTTCAGCCTTGCTAGTGAGGTCGGCCGAGAGACAGAGATCGTCGCCGTGGTGGAAGGCCCGGCAGCGGCCGAAAACCTGCGGGAACGCCTACAAGGCAAACTGGAAGCCTATGCACTGCCTCGCCGTATCAAGGTTGTGGCCACAATACCCATGCTAGCCACGGGCAAGTACGACCGTCTGGCCTTGCAACGGCTCTTCAAGTGAATCAGGACGGAAAAAAGGCCCTCCGCAGAGAGCCAACCTTACCAAGCTATAATTTGACATCCGTCCCCCCCTGGGGATAAACAGGGCCCTGGATTCATTTTGTTCTAGATTCACGTCCTAATAAAACAAGTAAGGAGAGACGCATTGAAGAGCCTGCTCCCCCGCCCATGGCGGCCCGCCCTTGTGTGGAGCCTGATCGTCATGGTCTTGATCATAGGGGCTGCCACCACAACTTGTGGCGCCGAGACCCCCAAAAAAATCGTCATTCTACCTTTGTCCATTAACGCCGACCAGGACCTGAGCTTCCTCCAGCGCGGGATGCAGAACATGCTCGCCTCGCGCCTGACGGTGCCGGGACGGATGATGCCCGTCGAACGCCAGAAGGTGATCGACGCCCTGGCCGCCGATCCGTCCATCCAGGGTCCCCTGCCCCCCTCCCGGGCCATCGCACTTGCCCGCAGCCTGGGGGCGGATTACGTGGTCCTTGGAAGCTTGACCGTCTTCGGCGACTCCATTAGCACCGACGCCCAGGTCTTTGACGTGGCTGGGGGAACCCCTAAGGTCTCCTTCCACCAGGTGGGTGAGACCCAGAGTGAGGTGATTCGCCATGTGGATCTCTTCTCAGCCGACGTCAACCAAACCCTCCTGGGCATCCAGCCCCGCCAGGCCACCGCCGCGGCAGCTGGCCCGGCCTCGGCGCCCGCGCCCTCAAGCCCGGACCCGCGCCGCCATCCGGAGAGCCTCCTTACTCCCGCCACCGCGCCGGCCAAAGCTGCGGGCGACGTCGTACGACGTACCCCAAGCGAACCCTGGATCAGCCGCGCCTTCAAGACCGAACTGCATGGGGTTGGCGTGGGGGATGTGGATGGGGACGGCGCCAACGAGGTGGTGATCATCGACCAGCACACGGTGGGCGTCTATCGTATGAACCAGGGGAAATTGGTACGTCTAGCAGAGGTCAAGGAAAAGTCCCACAACGTCTTTCTCAACGTAAACGTGGCCGACATCAATAAAAACGGGCGGGCCGAAATATTTGTCACCAACCTGCCGGCCGGCAACGATCGTCTGCGCTCTTTCGTCCTGGAATGGGAGGGCAACGGCCTCAAGCCCATTTTGGAGAAAGAGAACTGGTTCTACAGCGTCATGGCGGGGCCCGACGGTGAGGCGACCCTGTATGGTCAACAAAAAGGCAATGACATCAGCACCTTCGGCATCAGCCAGATGTTCGACCAGGGCGTCTACTCCCTGGTCTGGCGGGAGGGGCGCTACGAGAAAGACCTGCGCCAGCATCTGCCCAGGGGCGGTAATATTCTCGCTCTGGCCTACGGCGATCCCATCGAAGGCAGTGAGCGCTCCATTCTGACCTACAGCCGCGACTTCCGCCTGAACCTGTTCGATTCCGCAGGAGATGAGGTCTGGACCAGCGAGGCTCACCAGGGCAGCCGCGACGTCTATGTTGAAATCAGCAACGAGGACGACTTCAAAAGTGACAATGCGCACACCAAACGCATCTTTCTGCCCCACCGCATCCTGGTGGCCGATATGAATGGCAACGGCAAGCGGGAGGTCATCGTACCCTATAACAAGGAGCAGCTCACCAGCCTCTCACGCACCAAGCTGTTCAAGAATGGTCTTGTTCAGGGCCTGGAGTGGAACGGCCTCAACCTGGCGCCGGTTTGGAAAACAGACTCGGTGGCGAAGTTCATCGCCGATGTGAACCTGGGGGATGTGGACAATGACGGCGTCCAAGACGTGATCTACGCAGTAGTCAACAAGACCGCCCTGACCAAGAAAAAACAGCGCTCAACCCTGGTGGTCCAGCGCTTTATGCCTGGGCAGTAGCCTTTCGTTAGCCAACACGGCCGAAGGCTTTTTCAAGCTCCCGGACGGTCCAGCGAATCCAGGTGGGCCGGCCATGGGGGCAGTGGGAGGGGTTCTCGCACTGCCCCAACTGGTCCAGGAGGGCACGCATCTCAGCATCACTGAGCCGCTGGTGAGCGCGAATACTATTGTGGCAGGCGATGGTCACTAAACACTCCTCGATCACCTTTTCAAGCCCACTGCCAAAGCCTACCTCAGCGATACGCTCCACAACATCCCGCACCACCCCCGCCACCGAACCCTTACCCAATACCATCGGCACTGCCTTGATGACGAAGGTGGTGCCGCCAAAGGGCTCGATCACCAGCCCCATGCGCCCCATCTCCGCCATGAGACGTTCCAGCACCTCGGCCTCTCCATGACTCAAGTCGATGGTTTCGGGCAGCAGCATCCCCTGGGACTCGATGGGGCGCCCGGCGTGGGCCTGGCGCAGGGCCTCGAAGGTGATGCGCTCGTGGGCGGCGTGCTGATCGACAATGGCCAGTCCCTCGGGCGCCTCGCAGAGGATGTAGGTACCCCGTATCTGCCCCAGGGGGGTCCAATCGGCAAATGGGCCCTTGGGCCAGAGGGGGGCCTGGGCATCGGCTGTTGGTACAGGTGCCGACGGACTTGGCCGCTCTTTCATCGTGGTGTCGAATGGGGGCCCCGTTTTCATGTCCGCGTTGATGACGGGGGGTCTCGACACCATGCCCAAGTCCCGATCTGAAGCGCTGACAGTGCGACGGAAAGCATCATAGGCGGGAGAACTCTGGGCTACACGATCTCTTCCGACACTCGCCCCTATCGGTGACTCAGGAGGCCTCACCGAATCAAAGCGCATATCAGTTTCCGGACTCGCCACAGCCCAGGAGGCGCGCTCCGACCGTGCCAGGGCCCGGGCCACGCTTTCCTGGACCACGTGGTGCACCCGCCGCTGCTGGGCGAAGCGCACCTCATGTTTGGTGGGGTGGACGTTGACATCCACCTGGTCATAGGGCAGTTCAAGATATAGCACCGCCACGGGGTACTGGCCCTTCATCAGACGGCCGGTATAGCCCTGAAAGAGAGCGTGCTGCACCGCGCGGTCCTTGACACAGCGGCCGTTCACGTAAAGGTGGATGCCCCGGGAGGTCTTGCGCGCCGCGTCGGGCGTGCCGACCCAGCCGGAGAGCTTGAGATAGTCGTCCTCGTGGTCGACTGGGGTCAGCTGCCGGCGCAAACCCTTGCCGAGCACGGCGGCCACCCGGTGGGCGGGATCGCTGCAGCGCGACCATTTGCGCACCGAACGGCCGTTGTGGCTGAGGCTGAAGTGGACCTCGGGGCGCCCCAGGGCCAGGCTGGCCAGGGTGTCGGCCACGTGGCCCATCTCGGTGTTGATGGTCTTCATGAACTTGCGGCGGGCGGGCGTATTGTAGAACAACTGACGCACCTGAATGAGGGTGCCCGCCGGCGCCCCGATCTCCGCCACCCCCAGAACCTTGCCCCCCTCGATGCGGATCTGGGTGCCGGCCGCGGCCTCAGCTGCCCGGGTGGTGAGGGTGAATTTGGACACGGAGGCGATGCTGGGCAGGGCTTCTCCGCGGAATCCCAGGGAACGGATGGCAAACAAATCGGGATCGGTGCTGATCTTACTGGTGGCGTAGCGCTCGATACACAGCAGGGCGTCGTCGGCCGACATGCCGTGGCCGTTATCGGCCACCTGGATCAGTCGCCGACCGCCCTCCTCCACCAACACCTCGATGCGGTCGCTGCCCGCGTCGAGGGCGTTCTCCACCAGTTCCTTAACCACCGAGGCAGGCCGTTCAACCACCTCGCCGGCGGCGATCTTGTTGCTGAGGATTTCGGGCAGGATCTGGATGCGGGACATGGCGTTAAAAGGGCTTCAGCCCACCTCCCCCTCACGCAGCAGGCGTTGGAGCGTGTCCGCCTCTTTGGGGGAGAGGTTGAATTTCAGGGCCGCGTCGCCCACTAGCTGCTTGTCGTCTGCGGCCCGGCCACCTTGGCGCTGTTCGGAAATCCACTTGACCGCGTTGCGGAGTTGATCGCCTTCGGGTTGAATGCTCATTTTAGCTTTCCTTCCATATTTACAAATCCGGTAGGGCCTTGTGATGGTCTGTGGCCCGTTCATAGGCGTGGGCAATCTTCATGAGACGAGCCTCCTCGAAAGGCGCCGCCATGAGTTGCAGGCCGATGGGCAACCCCTTCTGGGACAGGCCACAGGGAATCGAGATCCCCGGAATGCCGGCCAGGTTGGCCGAGAGGGTGAAGATATCGGATAGATACATGGCAAGAGGGTCATCCACCGTCTCGCCGATGCGGCCGGCGGGGGTGGGCGCCACCGGTGCCAGGAGCGCGTCGCAAGTCTCGAAGGCGGCCTCGAAATCGCGCCGGATGAGGGTGCGCACCTGGGAGGCCTTGCCGTAGTATGCATCGTAATATCCCGAACTCAGGGAATAGGTGCCCAGGATGATACGCCGCTGCACCTCCGCCCCAAAACCGGCTGAACGAGAACCCCGGTACATCTCTATCAGGCTGGTCTTGGTCTTGTCGCGAAAGCCGTATCTGACACCATCGTAGCGGGCCAGGTTGCTGCTGGCCTCGCTGGGGGCGATGACATAGTAGGCCGCCACGGCGTGGGGGGTGTGGGGCAGGGAGACCTCCACACAGGTTGCCCCCAGGTCGTTGAGTTTTTGAGCGGCGGCTTTGGTGGCTGCCGCCACATCCGGGTCGAGGCCCTCCACCTTATGGTATTCCACGGGCAGGCCCACGCGCAGCCCCGCAAGATCACTCCCGGCATCCAGGCCGGCCAGGCAGTCGGGCACAGGTCGGTTGACCGAGGTGGAATCGGAGGGATCGTAGCCGGCGATAGCCTCAAAAAGGATGGCGCAGTCGGTCACATCCTTGGCCAGGGGACCGATCTGATCCAGGGAGCTGGCGAAGGCCACCAGGCCGAAACGCGAGACCCGCCCATAGCTGGGTTTGAGGCCCACTACACCACAATGGGAGGCGGGCTGGCGGATGGAGCCGCCCGTATCAGACCCTAGGGCACCCAGGCACATGCGAGCGGCCACCGCCGCCGCGCTTCCCCCGCTGGACCCCCCGGGGAAGTAGTCGGTATCCCAGGGGTTGCGGGTCACCTTGAAGGCCGAATGTTCGGTGGTGGAGCCCATGGCGAACTCGTCCATATTGAGCTTGCCAACCAGGACGGCATCCTGGGCCTTGAGACGCTGGATAACGGTGGCATCATAGGGCGGCACGAAGTTCTCCAGAATCCTTGAGGCGCAGGTGGTGGGGATACCGGCGGTGCAGATCAGATCCTTGATCCCCAGGGGAATCCCGGTCAAAGGCGCGCCTTCCCCCCTGGCCAGACGGGCGTCGGCCGCGGTGGCCATCTCCAGGGCGGCGTCGGCCGTAACCGTCAGATAGGCGTCGATTTTGGGTTCCACAGCCTCGATGCGCGCCAGCACGGCGCGGGTCAAGTCCACGGAGGAGATCTCTCCACTCTGCAGCTTCTCCTGGGCGGCGGCGATGGTCAAATCATGCAACTTCATTTTATATGCTCCTGGTTCCGTCAAAAGTGGACCTCTTTTAACAAGCACTGGGATAGATTTCCACTCAAACCGTCACTCGATCACCTTGGGAACGATGAAGGTGCCAGCCTCCGCCTCGGGGGCATTTGCCAGGGACGTGTCCGCACCCAGGTGGGTGCCGGGCTCATCCTCCCGAAAGGCATTGGTCAGATCGATGGCGTGAGAGGTGGGTGGCACCCCCTCGGTGTCCACCTGGTTGAGGCTGTTGATATAATCTAGAATGGTCCCGACTTGGTCGGCCATCTTATCCATGGCCGCCGGATCGATCTCCAGGCGGGCCAGTTGGGCGACGTGGAGCACCTCTTCTTTGCTAATCTTCATAGGGGTTCCTCTACTAGCTCTCTCTAATGGGGTATGCGGCATTCAGATGATAACCTCATTGCTGGATGACGATGGGTTGATAGCCGCTGCCTTTGAAACCGCCCAGGGCGGTTTCGGCGGCTTTACGCGTGTCGTAGGCGCCCACGCGCACTCGATACCAAATCCCATTGCTGGACGATGGGCTGACGGTCTGATAGGCGGGGTGGCCGGCCTGCTTAAGCTTTTTGATGATCCGTTCGGCGGCGGCCTGCTCGCGCACCGAGGCCACCTGGATCGTGAACTTGGCCTTCATGCCTGCTAAACTGAAATTCCCGCCCCTCGGCGCCGCTGACCTCGACGGTTTGGCGTTCGCTTTAGGTGCCGTCGCGGCCGCAACTGGCGCAGATGCTGCGGATGTTGCCTTAACAACCGCTGATCTCTGTCTGTTTTTATCCGGCCGCTGCGCCTTACCCAGGGGATTCGGTTTCGGTGGGACACGCCTTTTTTTGAGGCGCACGCCGTCCGGCCCGGTTACGCTCTCTCTGCGAACCGCCCGCACCCGGGTATCCACCTGGGGCTGACGCAGGTCCTCGATCCGAAGAGGCTCTGCGGGCAAGCCCTCCTGGGCATCCTGCTCCAGGCGCGCCTGGGCGATGGAGATCTCCTCGGCCCGCTGAGCCTCCAGCTCCCGCTCGAAAGAATTCAGTTCAAAGGGTTGGGGCACCAGTCCGCGGCCCACCAGAATACCCAGGAGAAACAGCCAGGCACCCACCAGCATGAAAACGCAACCCCAAAGGATCACCCCCTTGCGTGTCACAGAGTAAATCCCTGGTGTTCCAGGGGAGGTCTTCGCTTTGGCCACTAGCCTGGGTCCTTTACATGCTGTCGGGTGCCGACACGCCGAGGAGGGTCAACCCGTTGCGAATCACCATCTGAATGGCCGTCACCAGCAGCAGCCGCGCCCGGCTGAGGGCCTCATCCTCGCACAGGACGCGATGACGATTGTAGTAGGCATGGAAAGCCGCCGCCAGATCCATGAGAAAAAAGGTAATCCGGTGGGGCTCCATGGCCAGAGCGCTCTTTTCGACCACCTCGGGATAACGGCCCATGAGCTTGATGAGACGGATCTCCTCCGGTTCCGTGAGGCGCGCGGCGGTGACCGCATCCCAGGCCGGCGGGGCGATGCCATTGTCGGCCGCCTTGCGCACCATACTGGCGATGCGCGCATGCACATACTGCACATAGTAAACCGGGTTGTCGTTGGACTTCTGTTTGGCCAGGTCCAGGTCAAAATCCAGGGGGCTCTCGTAGTGGCGGGTGAGGAAGATGAAGCGGGCCGCGTCGCTGCCCACCTCATCGATAACGTCCACCAGGGTGACGAACTCACCGGCGCGGGTGGACATGGCTACGGGCTCGCCGCCCCTCAAGAGATTGACCAGCTGCACCAGGATCACTTGAAACTGGTCGCGCCGCTGGCCGCAGGCCTCCACCGCCGCCGTCATGCGGGGGATATAGCCGTGGTGGTCGGCGCCCCAGACATCCACGACGCGGTGGAAGCCGCGGGCATATTTGTCCTGATGATAGGCGATGTCCGAGGCGAAATAGGTGGTCTGACCGTTGCTGCGCACCACCACGCGGTCCTTCTCGTCCCCGAACTCGCTGGTGCGGAACCACTTGGCACCCTCGTGGGCGTATATCTTATTCCGCGCCTCCAGATCTGCCAAGGAGGCCGCCACCTTGCCATCGTCGTAGAGGCTCTGCTCGCTGAACCAGCAGTCGAAGCGCACGCCGAAGTTCGAAAGGTCCTTGCGGATGCCTGCGATGATGGCCTTGGCGGCAAAGCGGGCGCACACCAGGGTGGCGGCTTCCTTGGGCTGTTCGAGAAGCGCCACCCCCTCCTGGGCCAGGACCTGGTGGGCCAGATCACGAATGTAATCGCCCTGGTAGCACTCTTCGGGAAAATCCACCGCCCGCCCCTGGGACTCCAATAAACGCAAATAGACCGAACGGCCCAAGGTCTGGATCTGGCGCCCGCTGTCGTTGATGTAATACTCGCGCTGAACGTCGAAGCCGCTGAAGGCCATGATATTGGCCGTGGCGTCCCCCACCGCCGCTCCGCGCCCGTGGCCAACGTGCAGGGGGCCGGTGGGGTTGGAGCTGACGAACTCGATCTGGACTCGCTCGCCCTGGCCCACATCGCTGGCGCCATAGCGTTGCCCCTCGGCATGAATCCGGGCCAGGAGGGGTGTCCAGGCCGATGGTTTCAAGAAAATATTGAGGAAGCCCGGTCCGGCGATCTCGGTCTTCTCGATGAGGCCGTCTTCGTCGGTGAGGTCGTCTGCGTCGATGAGGTCGTCTGCGTCGGTGAGGTCGTCCCCGTCGGCCAGCTTGGTGGTCAAATGGCTTTGGAGAATCTCGGCGATCTTGCGCGGGGCCATCTTCTGCTGCTTGGCCGACACCAGAGCGAAGTTGGTGGCGTAGTCCCCGTGGCTCTCCGCCTTGGGTTCTTCGATGAGGATCTCCGCCGAGGGCTCGACGGGTAGTTGCCCTTGGGCGTGGGCCTTGCGGGCCGCGGCCAGGATGAGGGCGCTGAGTTTGGCTTTCATAGATATTTCCTTAATTTATATCGCTGCCGATAAACCCTGATTAATAGAAAGTTTTGGACACCAAGTCAAGGATGGCAAAGTGACGGCAACTGGGGCCCCGCACTGCATCAATAAACATTTCACTGACTAACACTTTTGAAAGGGTGTTTGCCAATCTCAACTCGATCAAGCTTGACTTTTGGACCGAACGGTCCTAAAATAAATCATGAATCGTGGCCGCCCCTTACAATATGATCCCGACCAGGCTTTAGATGCGGCAATGCACGTATTTTGGCTACAGGGATATAATGCAACCACCCTCCGGGACCTGCTTAAAGCTATGCGGCTTTCAAAAAGCAGTTTCTACCAGGGGTTTAGAAGCAAAAAGGAATTATTTTTACGTTGCGTCAACTGGTATAGCGATGGAATGTCCGCCTTGCTGTTATCCTCTCTCGATAGGGCTGCGTCTGGCCGTGAATTTATTGAGGAGTTGTTGCTGGATTATGCATCAGAGGCTAGCCCAAGTTTGTCAAAAAATTGGGAAAAAGATGATAATTTTCCTGTTTTATGGGTCACTATTTAAGCTAACGTATTGATTTTATTATACCGGGAAACTACATCTTTGATTGTAGTACCGATCAAATCGTCGCCGAGGGACACCCTAATAACGCGCTGATTTTTTAGAGAATAAAAAATGCGTAGTGACCATATTGAATTCGGTTCTTGTAATATCAATAGGTTAGGTATGATTTTGGCGAACTTGGGCTAGGCGAGATGAGTATCGTGGCGGATGTATGCTTATGAACACCGCCACCGAGTTTGCCCAGAAGGATCCCGAGATTGCGGCACGTATCACCACCGGTTATTAAAGACTGCGTGTCCCTTTGAAATCGGCACTTCTGCGGGGTCAGGGCGAGGGCGATATTGCAACAAACATAGATCCAGAGGTGCTGGCAAATTATCTCATTAGCAGCATAGCTGGACTACAAATTGTTGTGAAAGGGGGCGCGAGTGAAAAAGCGGTCAAAGAGATTGTCGGTGTAATTATGAAGGCGCTGAAATAAGCCATAGGCTTTTTTTCTGCCGAGCAATCAGCAAACATCAAAGGCGTATCGAACGCCCTGAAGACACCATATCGCAAGATGATTACTCATAATTCTCTGCGGAAACTGAAACAATCCTGCCAAGGAGAAAAAAGCATGGCCATCAAAAGCACTACCGATACAGAATTTTCTACAAGTCTCAGAAAGAGTGGCGTTACACTGGTTGACTTCACTGCCCATTGGTGTGGTCCTTGTAAAGCACTAACACCTATTCTTGAACAGCTGGAATGCGAATTCAGCCCAGCTTTAACTATCCTGAAAGTTGACGTTGAAAAATCACCTGGTGTGGCAGGAGAATTTGGCATCAGAGCTATGCCAACAATTATTCTATTCAAGGATACTGAACCAAAAGAGATATTTGTGGGCCTAAAATCAAAGGAGATTTATAAAGCCAGCATTTCTGAGTTGATGGAAAAAGTACCATCTAACAACTAAAATAAATGCGGTCCAAATCTCAAAAAACAACACCTGACCACGCAAATCCAGCTGACGCCAAAAAATCGTAGGATCCCTATGGGGAGAGCAATGCCCATGAGGTGCTTTTGGATTGACACAACCGCGCGGGTGGACTAAAAAAGCAGCAACTATCGGGTCGAAGCCCGAAGCCCCCATACACCGAATACCAAAACGATAAACCCAACTGACACCACGAAGGTGACGATGCCTGTTCCCACAGGTGGACCCGTTCGTGGTTTTTTATTCCCGCGCCGGATCCTTCCCTCGCTTGGGGCCCACCTGCTCCGGGACCTGAAATTCAAACGACAACGACAACTTAAGGAGACTGTGATGAAGAGACTGATCTTGGGATGGATGCTCGTGTTGACAATCGTCTGTCTACCGCAATTGGCCAGCGCCCATTTTGGAATGCTTATCCCCTCGGACACCATGGTAATGGCCGAGGATGCCCGCAATCTACAGTTGACCCTCTCTTTTTCCCACCCTTTTGAGCGCGTGGGCATGCCCCTGGTCAAGCCCAAGCAGGTGATGGTCATGGCCAATGGTAAGCCTCAGGATCTGCTGCCAACCCTTAAAAAAGCGACTGTATTTGACCACGCCGCTTGGGCGCTGAATTATGCCGTTAAACGCCCTGGTGTCTATAAATTCGTCATGGAACCCCAACCGTACTGGGAGCCGGCCGAGGACTGCTTCATCATCCATTACACCCAGACTGTGGTCACCGCCTTCGGTGATGACGAGGGTTGGGACGGTGAACTGGGCCTACCCACTGAAATCGTCCCCCTGGCCAAACCCTATGGCCTGTATGCCGGCAACCTCTTCCAGGGAGTGGTCAAGCTCAAGGGGCAACCAGTGCCCTACGCCGAGGTGGAGGTGGAGTACTATAACGAAAATGAGAGCGCTGTCGTAAAAGCGCCCAGCGATTATATGATCACCCAGACGATCAAGGCCGATGGCAACGGGGTCTTCTCTTACGCCGTGCCTGGGTCCGGCTGGTGGGGCTTCGCCGCCCTGAACACGGCCGACTACACCATCGCCCAAGAGGGCGTGGAAAAGGAAGTTGAGTTGGGGGCCGTCATCTGGGTCAAATTTCACCCCTGGCGTTAGGGGCTTTTGAAAATACGGGGCCGGCGAGCAAGTATTGCCGCCGGCCTTTTTTAAATGGCGGGTTGAAATAGTAGCTGCGGATGCACTATAGGAGGGGGCTGACACAAGCGACCAAATCCATCCCCTGATTGAAGGTAAGCATGTATCTACGCAATTGGCTCATCCTGATCTGCCTGGTGCTGATGATGACGGGCAGCGCCCCGGCGGCAACGTTCACCGATCCAACCCGCATGGATCTCAGCCGGCCCCATCTGCGCATCCATCTGGTTTACAACTACGAGGTTTATAGCCGTCCCATCTTCTTCAAACCCAAATCCCGACCCTCCTTCGGCATCTGGGTAAAGGACAGGGGCAACGGGCACACTACCCCGGTCTTCGTCACCCGCAAGGCCGGCCTGGACAAGTGGACCTTCACCGCCAAACGGCCCGAGGCGATCCCGGTCTGGTACGGCATCCGCGATGGGCAGGCGGTTGACCGCAACCCCGCCATCGACATAGACGCCATCTCCTCGGCGACACCCAAGGGGGAGAGCGCCACCATCTACTGGGAGATCCCCCCGCAATTTCAGGGCCACGTACTGGAGATCTATATCGAGGCAAACAACTCCTTCGACTTCAACCCCTACTATACCCCAAAAAAAAACGCCCCCCAGTACAGCGCCGCCAACGGCCAGCCCTCCCTCGTCTGGCGGGCCGTAGTGGATCCGCAAAACACCCCGAAGACACCCGTCACCCCCCAGTTGGTGGGCCATGGCGAACTTTTCGGCAAGACCGGTCGTATCTACTCCGACCTGGGCAAGATCACTACAGCGGCCCACACCTTCAGCAATATTCAGATAGAAGTCGTTCGGTGACGGTGCGCCGGTTGGCCGGTGCACCAGTATACCAGCATATGATCGGATTCAATTGACTGGCCTAGCGGCTCACTGGCAAACTGGCTGATATAACTATCTGGGTCAGCGTGCGAGCGCCAAGGGTGGCGAAGCCTGAGACGAGTTCCCAACCCTAGTTTGAGTCCATCCAAAAATGGGGAATCTCGCCCGAGTTCAAGGCGGGCAACAGATTCAAAACGGAGGAATGTTGTTGATATTTCGAGGATTTGATTCTGTTGCCCAACGCCGAAATCGGGTGAGATGTGCCGTTTCTGGAGGGGCACTAGCTTAGGAATCGGAAGCCATGCTCTGGCGATCGAAGAGCAAGGGTCCTTCCTTGAGGGCAAACCGCCGCAAAGATTCAGGCAGCATGGGCTCAGTGGCGATGCGCTGCAATAGACGGGAAAGTTCCAAACGGCAGAGAGCGAAGTAGTTGCCCGTTTCCGGGTCCTGCCAATGGTTGCTGACCACCGCCGTGGGCAGGGTGGCTCCGACCACGGCGCTTACCTCCTGATGGGCACGGACGCGGGCTTCGGTATCTCCCGTAGCCGAAGGGGATTTGGCGTAGGCCGCCATGAGGATCTTCATATAATCGTCCACCGCCCGGCCCAGTTTGTTCTTGGCTTTGTTGTCCGCTGCGGCACGCATGAGCACCCGGCTCTTCATCTTGCCCACCACCCCGACGCCGTATAGATAGCGCGTTCCCTGGGCGATGGCCGGACCCGACCCCTCACTGACCCACTCGGGCAGACCTGCCGGCGCTTCACGCTGCCCGGCGCAGGCGCCCAGGGACAGCAAGTAGAGCGTCAGGAGGATTAAGCTGGCAATGCCCTTAAGACAACTAACAGGTAAATACGACACCCAGGCTTTGGCCATGAGCTACCTCACTTCGGCGGTTAGAGGATGGGCTATGGTATAAAACAGTGGCCGGAACACAATCACAGTATTGATTACCAGAAAAAAGCACCTGGATCCATCTCATACCTGCAAGTTCAGAGCATAAAAAAACGGCGGGGCCGATGATGGCCCCGCCGATTCGTCACTTATCTTCGTCTACTTCTTACGCCGTCTGCGGGAAAGACCTAGCAAACCAACGAAACCCATCCCCAAAAGACCAAGAGAGGCTGGCGCAGGCACGGGAGTCGTCTCAACCATGAAGGAGATCCCCGAGTTATAAAAGTGGCAGTCCGGATCAAAGCCAAAACCGACGGAACCGTCCAACAAATAACTGACCAAGGCATCCAAATCAGAGGTGTCAAAGGTATAGGTAATCTCCTGAGGCCAGGCGGGCAGGTCCTGCCAATGGATTAAAAGCACCCCCTGACCAGCGAAAGCGTCCACGGCCTCCTTCTTATTGTCGCGGTAACGTTCGAGGTCCGCGGGGGCGCCATCCAATAGATGAACCCACAGATCATTGCTGCTGGAATAATAATTAATACAAACACGGATTCTCCGTGCAACCCACATCCCGAAAATGAAAAATGCATCATTCTTTAGCAAATTTAGAGCCTTGAGGATCGATCAAGCTCAAGGCGAACGACGCCATTGATGAAAAAGTGACGTCAACTCGTGCCGTAAACGTTTATGGCTATCTTTTTGGTTCGCCGCTGGTAGGAAAGGAAAAAGGGCTTACGATTAGGTCCGTAAACCCTTTAATTGAAAATGGTGACCGGCACTGGGCTCGAACCAGTGACCTCCACCGTGTCGGGGTGGCGCTCTTCCAACTGAGCTAGCCGATCTTTTTAATGATCTTTTATGTAGGCACTTGCGTATTTTTCCCCGGCAGCGTCTGGGTCGCCGCCAAGGCGTTTACCGGCGCAACTGATAGCACCACCTATACAGATCTGTCAAGCAAAATGAATGCGGGGTCGCTGGACTAGAACCGATGCCAA
>JBNKKA010000016.1:0-39969 GCA_050291585.1 Desulfobacteraceae bacterium | reverse complement strand
ATAGCGTACGTTCTCTGCAGCCCCGGCGCTGAGGCCGATGCGCCCCTTGGCCTGGCCGGAGATTTCGATCTTCTTAAGGGCGAAGGGCACTAGGGGCGTTTGTTCTTCGGCACTCACCGGCTGTCCATTGTGACGTTTGAAAAAGACGGTGTTGAAGTTGACGCACAGGGCTCCGTTGGGTGCGTCATAGGGCTGGAGTGTATTGCTGCGTCCGGGGATGTAGAGGGGCTGCTTGAACCAGCCGTCATCGATGATCAGATCTCCATAGCCAGTCAAGCCCCCCGCCTGGCCGTCCGCCAAGTGGCTGGCCACGTTATGGGCTAGGGCGGCGACCACTTCAGAAATAAGGAGGGGATCGCCGTAGCCTTTGATTTTCAGGTTTCCGGCCCCGTCGATGAAAATCTCTGTGGGAAAACGATAGTCTGGCCCCAGGTGACGCAAGGCCGCGGCTGCGGTGAGCAGTTTGAGGGTCGAGGCGGGCACCAGAGATTTTTGGGCGTTGACAGCCACCAGCCGGCACCCTTCGGGATCGGTCAGCAGGACGGCATCGGTTGGTTTCAAGAGATGTCGCAACTCGTCCTGCAACTTGGGGGGCCATTCACAGGGGGAAGAGGGCAGGGGGGGCTCCGGTGCCGGCGGCTGGTCTGCCTGGGTAGCAGCCCAAAGGGGCTGAGCGCCGAGAATTGAGAGGGGCAGGGCGCTCATGCAAACCAGGACAATGGCCGATATCATGGTGACGCGTTGAAGGATGCACCCCTTGCGGCCAGCGAGGCCGGATAGAGATGCTGCTCCCTGATCATTGGCTCTGAACGCTCGGCAATGGCCGCTTCTCTCTATATGGGGCATCATTGTGGCTGTCCTTCCGCCTTTATACGCTGCGATTAGGTTGAAAAAACTTATGCAAAGTAACCCAAAAATGCAAGAAGGCTTCCGGTTGGTTTGCGTGGATGATGAACCTAAACAACTCTCTGCCTTACGTCGCCTTTTTCGCTCCCAACCCTACGAACTGCTCATGGCCACCAGCGGTGAGGAGGCCCTCGCGCTTCTGACCCGACGCTCGGTGCATGCCGCCCTCATCGATTTGAAAATGCCCGGGATGGACGGCTTGAGCCTTCTGCGGCAGGTACGCGACCGCTACCCCCAGGTGAAGGCTATTATGCTCACTGGGCATGGGGGCGTTGAGAGCGCCGTTGAGGCCATTCGTATCGGCGCGGTGGATTATCTGGAGAAGCCCGTCGAGCCGGAGAGTTTGATCGCCAGGGTGGGGCAATTGCATAAGATTTGGTCTCTGGAAGCTGAGAATCAGCGTTTACGGTCCGAAAGCCAGATCTCAGCAGGGTTTGAGGCCCTGGTGGGAAACGCCCCTGTACTCCAGGAACTCAAGCGTATGATCGTACGCATTGGGCCGGCCGATGCCTCGGTCCTCATCGAAGGGGAGACCGGAACTGGCAAGGAATTAGTGGCTCGGGCCATCCACCAGCATAGCAAGCGCCAGGCGGAGGCGTACGTACCCGTGGATTGCGGGGCCTTAACCGAGACCGTAATGGGCTCTGAACTCTTCGGCCATGTCAAGGGAGCCTTCACCGGCGCCGCCGACCACCACAAAGGCCTCATGCGCGCCGCAGATAAGGGCACACTCTTTTTGGATGAGGTCGGCGAATTGTCCGCCGCCATGCAGGTCAAGCTACTGCGCACCATCCAAGAGCGCGAGGTCCGCCCCGTGGGGGCCGACCGTAGCCAAGGGGTGGATTTGCGCATTCTCGCCGCCACCAATCGCAACCTTGAAATCGAGGCGGCAGAAGGGCGCTTCCGTGAAGATCTTTTCTATCGCCTCAATGTGGTTACGCTGCAGGTGCCCCCCCTGCGGGAACGGCGTGAAGATATCCCCCACCTGGTGCGCCATTTCATCGACAAGTTCAGCAATGATTCAGAGGGGGAAGTGACAAGGGCGGAACTTCCCTCCAATGATGAGGTTGCCAATCACAGCATAGATCCCCAGGCAATGGCATGTTTAATGAGCTATGACTGGCCGGGTAACGTGCGGGAGCTCGAAAATGTCGTACGACGAGCGGTGGCCATCGGTCTCAATACCACCTTGACCATGGCCGATCTCCCTCCCAAACTGGCCGCTGTGGCCCCTCAACCCCTGAGTGACGGTATCTACCCGGCTGGCGACAGCCTGGCCGCTTACGAGATGGCCGCTATCCGGAACGCCCTCACCAAAGCCGAAGGCAACCGTCGTCAGGCCGCAAGTCTGTTGAAGATCGGCGAAGCCACACTTTATCGGAAGATCAGTAAATACCAATTGTCTTAGTGACGCTATAGGACCGGAGCTCTTCGCTGAGGCGGTTTCGGCTCTCCCTATCTGCGGTGAGTGCTATCGGTGCACAACTCGCCGATAGCATTCAAGATTTCTGGATGGGCATTGTAGTACTGGTTATGCAGTGAGTGCTACCTGCGTGCTGTGCGCCGATGGTTTGGCCGACACATGGCTCGGCTTGATGTCGGCCATGAGCAGCTTGCAGAACTGGGCCAGGGATCCCTCGGGATGGCGGGCGACGTGGGGGACCAGGTTCTGGGTACACTGGTGGATGGTCTCGTCATAGGCCAATTGGCCCAGGTAGGCTATGTCGATGGAGAGCATCCTAGCCGATACCTTGCAGAGACGCTCGGCGAGGGCGTCCACATCGTTGTCTCCGGCGGGCATGTTGATGACGGTCCTGGGTCGATATGTCTCGATGACGTGCCTGAGCAATTGGAGGCCCTGGGGCCGAGTGGTGGCCACCTCATCGAGCAACGCTTCAACGCGACGGCCGCTACCAGTGCTAGCCACAAAGCTATTGATGATCTCGGCCAGCTGTTCATCCTTCTCCTGTCGGTAGGGTGATTCCGGGCCAAATATCCGATTGAGGCGTCGCAGCAGCCCTACCTTGATGAAGTTATAGGCATCTAGATAGGAGGCCGGATCCATGGTGGTGAGCACCACACCCGTATCCGCGGCTAGGTAGAAATCGAGCATGTTGAAGCTGGTATCGCCACCCAGGTCGATGATGATATAGTCGGCTTTGAGTTTGCGCAGGGCGCGCAGTAGCTTGAGTTTGCGGGCATGGTGAATATTGGCCGCCCCCAGTGCGCCACCCCCACCGCCAATGAGCAGAGGACCGTATTTGGTGGGCAAAAGCAGCTCTTCGATACTGCCGTAGCGTTTTTCGAGGAAGTCGTCGACCTTGCGCTCAAGGCTCCAGATCCCCAGAAAGAGATGCAGGTTAGCGCCCCCCAGATCCAAATCGACTAAAATAGTGCGTTTGCCCTGAGCGGCTAAATGGACGCCCAAATTGGCTGCGAGGAGGCTTTTGCCGACGCCGCCCTTGGCGCCACCGATGGCGATGATGTGTGCTTGAGGAGACGCGTTTACCTTTGGGGAGACTGTCATCATTTTGTCGGCACCCTAGTCTTATTCTGCAGGAGGATGTGCTTGCCCGGTCAAATTTTGGCTAAAACCGTATTGGAGGCCGCTTTTGGACCTTGATCCGATACTTAGCGAGGTGTGGGCGAAGCGATGATGTCACCATCAACCAAGGCCTCACAGAGGTCGCCTGGGAATGGTTCAGCAAAAGGCGTGCCGTAGCTAGTACAAGAGTGGGCCGGTTGGCGGGATCTGACAGAACTGGAAATAAATCTGATCCTACCCAAGACCTTCAGGTGTGTCCACGATGAGGGTGACGGGGCCGTCATTGATTAGGGAAACTTGCATGGCTGTGCGGAAACGGCCGGTTTGGACCTTCACACCGCTCTGGGCGACGCGTGCCACAAAGGCCTCGTATAGACGTTTGGCGGTATCGGGCGGGGCGGCCGCCACGAAGGAGGGCCGTCGCCCCTTGCGGCAGTCACCCAGGAGGGTGAACTGGGAGACGACGAGCATCTGGCCGCCGACCTCGAGGAGGGAGCGGTTTATACGCCCCTCGGCATCTTCGAAAATGCGCAGGTTCACCACCTTGTCCGCCAGCCAATTGGCGTGGACTTCTGCATCCTCGCGGCCCACGCCCAGGAGCACCATTAGGCCTGGGCCGATGGCGCCCACAACCTCATCGTCTACACTGACCTGGCTCCCGGTGACTCTTTGGACAACGGCTTTCATGCTGACAGTCTACCTTTTGAGCAGATCGGCAAAGGGGTTGTTGAAGGGTGTTGGCTCACGCTGTTTTTGGGGCGATGCCACTTTTGCACCGCGGTTCCGGGGGCCTCGGGATTTGGGCTTTCCGTGGAAGCGCTTCTCTGTCGGACGGTCGCTTGGCTGGGCATCGCCTGGATCCGGGGCGCTTTTCATGGAGAGGCTGATACGCGAGCGCTCCTGATCCACCTCCAACACTGTGACGGTGACCTTCTGCTGCACCTTGACCACTTCAGCCGGGTCCTTGATGAAGCGGTCGGCCAGTTGGCTGATATGCACCAGTCCATCCTGGTGGACGCCCACATCCACGAAAGCGCCGAAGCGGGTAACATTGGTGACGATGCCGGGCAGACGCATGCCGGCTTCCAGATCCTTGAGGCTGTTGACCCCATCCTTGAAAGAGAAGGCCTCGAATTTATCGCGAGGGTCCAGACCCGGCTTGGCCAATTCAGCGAGGATATCTTTGAGGGTGGGCTCACCGATGCTGTGGTCGACATAGGCGCCGATGTCGATTTTGGCGCGCAGCTCCGCCTTGTTCATGAGATCACCCACGCTGGCATCCAGATCACTGGCCATGCGGTCCACAAGGGCATAGCGCTCAGGGTGGACGGCGCTGGCGTCCAGGGGGTTGGCGCCCGCCTTGATCCGCAGAAAGCCGGCGCACTGCTCGAAGGCCTTGGGCCCCAGGCGGGGGACGTCCTTTAAGGTTTTACGTGAGGAGAAAGCCCCGTTTTCGTCGCGATAGGCGACGATGTTTTTGGCCAGGCGGGGTCCTAACCCGGAGACATAGGTGAGGAGCTGCACGCTGGCCCGGTTCACGTCGACCCCCACGGCGTTGACCGAGCTGACCACCACATCGTCCAGGGAATCCTTAAGTGCGCTCTGGTCAACATCGTGCTGGTACTGGCCCACCCCAATGGATTTCGGGTCGATCTTGACAAGCTCCGAGAGGGGGTCCATGAGGCGCCGTCCAATGGAGACCGCCCCGCGTACGGTGAGGTCGTGATCGGGGAACTCCTCGCGGGCCACGTCCGAAGCAGAGTAGATGGAGGCGCCGCTTTCGTTGACCAGCAGAACGGTGATGGCCTCGTCCAGACCGAGGGCTCTGACGAAGGTCTCTGTCTCCCTGCCGGCGGTGCCGTTGCCGATGGCGATGGCTTCGATCTGGTAGCTGTTGGCCAATTTTTTCAGGGTCGCCGCGGCTTTCTCCTGTTGGGCAGTCGAGGTGTGGGGGTAAACGGTATCGTTGTGCAGGAGTTTTCCCTGGCGATCTAGACAGACCACCTTGCAGCCGGTGCGAAAGCCGGGGTCGATCCCCATGACGCGCTTGGCCCCGAGAGGAGGCGTCATCAGGAGTTCGCGCAGATTGGACGCGAATACCGTGATCGCTTCGGTGTCGGCAGCCTCCTTGGTTGTCAGGCGCAGCTCGGTCTCCATGGCTCTTGAGAGTAAGCGTTTATAGCCATCGTGCACCGCCTGACGCACCTGTTCGGCGTCGGCCCCTTGGCCGGTTATAAAGAGGGCTTCGAGCACCTTCAGGGCATCCGCTTCGGGTGGAGCTAGGGTGAGGTTGAGGATGTCGGCCTTCTCACCCCTGCGCATGGCTAGGATACGGTGGGAGGGGGCGCTCTTGGCGGGCTCGTCCCACTCGAAATAATCGCGGAATTTGGAGCCTTCGGCCTCCTTGCCGGTGGCAACACGGCTGATAAAGGTGGCTTTCTCTTGATAGAGGCGCCGCATGCGCGCGCGTGCTTCGCTGTCTTCGTTGATGTGCTCGGCCAGGATATCGCGGGCGCCGGCCAGGGCGTCATCGATGGTGTCGACCCCCTTCTCGGGGTCCACGAAATCGCCGGCCAGGGATAGCGGGTCCCGGCCGTTTTGTTCAAACAGAGCCCAGGCCAGGGGTTCCAGACCCTTCTCTTTGGCGATGGTGGCGCGGGTGCGACGTTTGGGGCGATAGGGGAGGTAGATATCCTCAAGCACGGCGAGGGTTTCGGCGGCATTGACCTGGGCTTCCAACTCATCGGTGAGATGACCGTGATCGCTTAGGGACTTCAAAACGGCCTCACGCCGTTTATCCAGTTCAGCCAGCTGATTGAGGCGATCCCGAATGGCGGTGACGGCCACCTCGTCTAAACTGCCGGTGGCTTCTTTACGATAGCGGCTGATGAAGGGCACGCTGGCGTCTTCTGCCAAAAGGGCGGCGACGGCTTCGATCTGATGTGTCTGCAGCGCCAACTCCGTGGCGATGATCTGGACATGATTAGGGTTCATGGAGCCTCGTTCTTTGGATGGGTGATTTCCAATGGGGTGTGGACCGACGACTGATGGTGCGCATATCGGTTCCGACGGTACAAGGGTTGGTTGTGATGGCTGACAGGCGTCTTTCTATACGCAGCTAACGTCAGGCTGTCAACTGCCGTCCGCCAGGATCAAGCCTAGGTAATAATGCTACCAAATGACCCCAGTCTGAACTCAAGGCTTCTCCACACAAAGCCGATAGTAGGCTGTTAGAACGATCATTGCAGTGATTTTAACAGGCAGTGCAAACAGGCCGGGAGTTCCGGAGCAATCCTGAAGTATCGACATAACCTTCTTATTTAATAAGGTGTATTGAGTTGGATCGCACCACCCTGGAGGGTCTTGTCTGAAAAATTCACACGCTTTCTAACACCCCGAGACGTCGTCCTCAATAAGCTGGATGCGACTATGAATCTGTACCAATTTATCGAAAAGCGTTTCCTCAGGGATAAGTCCCTGGATTATAAGCTTAACTACATTTTCTTTCTTTTTTTCATGATCCCCGTTTTGGGGTGCCTCTATTTCAGTATCAAGTATCGCCTACTGACAGACAAGTCTATTCCGCTGTTTTTTCTTGGATTTCTTGCATTTTCCCTCTTTGGACTCAACCTGCTACGCAATGTGTTCAACGAGATTAGCGGGTTTTCGAAGGCGGTTTCCAACCAAGTGGGATCCACCTTTCCCAACGAAATGGGCCTCGCTGATGGCGATGAACTCGGCCGTCTGGAGCGCTCTTTCGGCGTGCTCGACGCGCGTGTGCAAGGCATGCAGACAGAGGTCGATCGCCGCCAGGAGGAGCTGGGAGCTCTCAAATCCCTTACCGAGGTGTGTTATCTCACCGCCGATGCCGACGAGCTTCTCAACGTCGCTTTAGAACGGGCTTTGGAGATGACGCATTCGGACATGGGTTCAGTCCTCCTCCTGGAAACCCCCAATCGCGACTATTTTAGCGTGCATACAAGTCTGGGCCTGGAGGAGCATATCACTCCGGGTGAGCGGATCCCTTTTGAAAGTAGCGTGGCCAAGTATGCGGTCCTCAACAAAGCGCCCATGGTTGTGGAGAATATCGAAAAAGACCATCGTATCTCACGGACCAACCGCAACCACTACGGCACGACATCCTTCATCTGTATGCCCATTAAAACCAGCCGGGATATCATCGGCGTGATGACGATCTCCTCCCGTGAAAAGGAACGCGTCTACCAGTCCTGCGACGCCGAGGCCCTCGTTACCATGATGAGTATTGCCGGTTTCAGCTATGAAAATCTGGTCCTGACCCGACGCCAAAAAGCCAGTACCACTGAGCTCGCCACCTTGGCCAACGTTCTTCATCTCATCAATGCCAGCAACCAGGCCAGCGACATTCAGCATATGTTTCTTTCGGAGATCAAGCAGGCGGTGCCCTTTGACGACGCTCTGATTCTCTTCGAGGACGACCATCGCTGCGAGCATCTGACCCTTTCCGAGGTGACGGCCAATACCCCCATCTTGCTCGCCAAGGGCAACCAGATCGCCTTATCGAAGGGCAGCTTTACTGAACAGGCGTTTAAAGCGGAAAACCCTTTGCTTATACATCCACCGCATGAATTCACCCAATCGGCGGACCAGGCCCTCATGGGTTGGGGGGAGACACAGACAACCATCGGCTTGATTCCTCTTCATTATCAGGGCAAACCGCGGGGACTGCTGATTCTGTTTGCCACCCCGGGGGCGGATTTTTTGGCCCAGCGCCACCTGCTCCAATGGCTCGGAACCGGATTGGCCCTGGGGATCGAACGCAGCCGACTCCAAGCGGCAATCCGCAAACGTAAGCAGGAGCTGGGCTCACTCAAGCAGATCGGCAGCGCTCTTGCTTCCTCCACCTTCGATATCGGGCAAGTGCTCAACTACACCATGGATATGATCCGGGTGATTATGAACGTCAGCAGCGGCAGCCTTTACCTGCGCGAGGAGAACGAGCTCGTTTTTGCCGCAGCTTTCAACACTGAACCCGGTGGCCAGCGCCAGGAGCGCTTAAAACTGGGCCAGGGGCTGCCGGGCTACGTGGCCGCCAGGGGCGAAGCCATCATTCTTAACGAGGGCCGCGGGGATTCCTCCCTCTTTATGCTCGACCTGGAGAGACTGGGGGGGCAGACGCCCAACTCGGCCCTTTGCGTACCCATGATCTCCCAGGGCAAGGTCATTGGCGTCATCGAAGTCACCAACAAACTCAACGGCGACTTCGCCCTAAACGATCAGGACCTACTGCAGTCCATCGCCGCTTCCGTGAGTATCGCCATCGAGAACGCCAATCTCTATAAAGAGACTGTGGCTATGGCGGAAAACGAACGCGGCGTTCGGCGTATGTTTCAGAAGTTTGTGCCCAAGGAGGTTCTCGATCAGATTCTGCCAGGGGCCAACTCAGGGGTGGAGACGGTGGAAGAGCTGCGCACCCTGACCTTGATGAATATCGACCTGCGGGGATTTTCAATTCTGGCCACCCAACTGGGACCCCAGAAAACCGTAGCGCTGTTGAATCATTTTTTTGCCGTCATGGGGCGCATCGTCTTCAAACATGGCGGTATCGTGGACAAGTACCTGGGAGATGGCTTTCTGGCCATTTTCGGAGCCCCCGTGGCGCGCCCTGGCGATGCGGATAATGCCATCGGAGCCGCCTTGGAGATGAAGGATTCTCTATTGGAGATCAACGATACCATCGGCGTCCAGATGGGTGTCGCCCTTAAAATCGGCATCAGTGTCCACACCGGCGAGGTGGTGGTGGGCAATATCGGTTTTGAGATGAAGATGGACTACACCGTCATCGGTGACAGTGTGAACCAGGTGTTCCGTCTTCAGGATCGCACCAAACCCTACCCGAATAGTATTCTGATCAGTGAAAAGACCTCGCGCGCCTCACGCTTGCCCCTCAACCTGCTGGAACTCGAAGAGCCCCTCGGCGAAACCCGCATCTATGAATTGATAGGCGTCGAGGTCGAGAAAGCCGCTTTGGCCGGTTAAGTCCGCTGAGTTTTCATCATTCTAAAACGACCTCGTTTTTGCGAATGTAGTCGACTGGATGATAAGATTCTTTGGCCTTGCGCAGACCTGGGTTGTCTAGATCCTGCTCACGGTTGACGGGGGTATCGGGACCGGCTGTGTGCTTGAGAAAGAGCTGGTTGATGGCCTGATAGCTGCCTTTGAACTCTGGGTCTCCTTTCTCAAAATGAATGATCAGGTTGTCACCGGCTGTAGCTTCGGCAATGGTGTAGCAAGCCAGCTGATCATCAACCATCACCGCCCCACCGGTCAGTCCATCCAAATACTGCCATTTGTCCAGGATGCGTTCGATGACGCGATTTTCCGCCGCCAGGGTCTCATGGGCTTCACAGTCTTTCCAGACGCACCAGTCCATTTGCATCTCCAGGGCCTTGGCCACCATCTCCGCGTTCATGGGGAGGTAGGTATAGGTGTATTTCCGCTTGAATTGGTTCACCAGGTTTTTTTTCTTGTGATAACGGTTGCCACTGAGATGGGTCAAGTCCGCCGCAGAATAGACATAATCCCACTGGCCGCGGGTTTCGCTGACAGTCACACGCCCGGGAAATAGTGCCTCCCAGATCGCCTGCAAGGGTTCCGGTACACGGATGAAACGTGTGCCCGATTCAATAGAGCGTACAAGGGATGGCCAGTCTGCCGCTTTCCAGTCTCCCATGGGGGCCCAGTATGCCCGGTTGGGGAACTGCTGGCGAATCCACACCAGACCCTCTGACCAGGCCCACTCCAGTCCATACTCCTTGGCCCAACCCCACAGGTTGGTAAAGCTATAGTCCGAAGGGCGCTGGGGGGTGGCTGCCACGATCTGGGCGTAGGCACTTTGTTGTTCGAGACGAATGGGTTCAAAGGCCGCTGAAGTCATCATTATCCTTTCGTTTGGCGCTTTCGATGGGAGCACGGGGGCATGCAGGTGTGTCTTCGAGCGCTTTAAAGTAACCACGCTTGCGGTCATTTCAAGGGGAGTCACGTAGCCACCTATCTACGCTTTTTCAAACAACCATCCGCCTTGACCCCATAGCCACCCTTCGGTATGCTAACACTTTAGTATTTTACCACATCTCGGTTTGACATGGTTGCTCTCGTAACAGGTCCGAGCGGTTGCCAAGCCTTAAGCGCTATGCGTTAAAACTCGAGAAAGAGAACCACATGAACGCCTACATCGTCACCGGTACGACCCGGGGTTTAGGTCGTGCCCTGGTCGAGGTCATCTGTGAGATCGGGCAACTGGCCCTGACCCTATCTTCAGCGGCGGATCAGATTGCTGGCGGGCAGATCAACGTGCGAACCGATCTGGCTGATCTGGATAGCTTGCCTGCCAAGTTGGACATTCTCCTCCATCAGACGGAGGGACGTGTTCTTGAGGCGTTGGTCTTGATCAACAACGCCGGCCGCTTGGACCCTATCATGCCTCTGGCACACGCTCAAAAACGCCCCATAGCTGAGGCTTTCAAAATCAATTTGACCGCACCTGCCATTATAATGGCCCACTTTATTCGCAGCACCGCAGCATTGACACTGCCGCGAAGGATCATCAATATATCTTCTGGAGCGGCAACCTCTCCATACGCCGGTTGGGGCTGCTACTGCAGTTCCAAAGCAGGCCTTGCGATGCTTACCCGGTGTGTGGCCCAGGAGCAGGCTATGAGCAAGAATCCTGTAAAAGTCTGCGCCGTGGCCCCAGGAGTGATAGACACCGACATGCAGCGCCAGGTGCGTGAAACCTCCGTAGACAACTTTCCCCGACGGCAGAAGTTTCTTCGACTGCACGCTGAGGATTCCCTGGCTGCGCCCATTTCGGTGGCACGCCGTATATTGGATCTTGATGCGGGGGGACAGTTTGAACAAGGCGGTCTTCATGATCTGCGGGAGATGCCGCTGCTGTCCTGATATAGGCGCTTGCAACCCCTGTTCGTTTCAGGCTGCCTGCTGCAGTCGGAGAAAAACATAGCGCTCAGTCGAAATGCTCTGTCGACCACAATGAAAGAAAATTGAATTCCCGTGAAACTTGCATCAGCACATGCCGTATCGTCCCATCTGCTCGCCTGGTTGAAACTTGTGGGGGTGATCCTCCTGGCTGTGGGATTGCTCTGGCGGGGCACCCTGAGTCTGGGCTATAACTGGCAGTGGTACCGCATGCCCACATATCTACTCCGGTCTGTGGATGGCCACCTCTTACCTGGTGCGCTTCTGTCGGGCTTATATGTTACGCTTCAGATTACGGCCGTGAGCATGGTGTTGGCTCTCTTTATTGGCCTGTTGACGGCCCTTTTGCGCCTCTCCCCCTCTCTTCTGGGGCGATGGGTGGCGCGGATCTATCTCGAAGTGATCCGCAACACGCCGTTGCTGGTGCAATTGTTTTTCGTCTACTTCGTGCTGGCTCCGGTCTTTGACATCGAACGCTTCTCCGCCGCCGTCATCGCCCTGAGTCTCTTCGAGGGAGCTTACGCATCTGAAATCTTCAGGGCGGGGATCCTAACAATTCCCGACGGTCAGTGGGAGGCGGCCCGGAGCATTGGCCTGCGGACCTCCCAGGCCTATCGCCATGTGGTCCTGCCCCAGGCGATTCGCAATGTCCTACCGCCCCTCACGGGTCAGTCGGTGTCCCTGATCAAGGATTCCGCCCTGGTCAGCACGGTGGCCGTCTATGATCTGACCATGCAAGGCCAGGCCATTATCGCCGATACATATCTGGTTTTTGAGGTCTGGTTCACGGTCGCCTTGATCTATCTGATTATAACGGGAGCCCTCTCTTTGAGTGTCTCCTTGCTGGAACGACGGCTCCGGCGATCGTCGCTGTAAGTCCGGGAACCTGGCAGAAAATGAAGCATTTGGAACAGCAAATTAGCACTCGTCATTTTAGCATGATTTTAGGATGTAAACCGATATAGTAACCCAAAATCGAGGAGGAAATATGCTGACTTTTTCAACCCCACGCAGGCTGGTATTGTACGCCTTATCTTTTCTTCTGCTTTTGAGCGGTCTGGCCTTCGGCGGTGAGGTTCAGCAGCAATTGGCCCGCGAGAGTACTGTGGAACAGGTGCTCCAAAAAGGTGTGCTGCGGGTGGGTATGGACACCTTTGTGCCCTGGGCAATGAAGGATAAAAGCGGCAAGCTGATCGGATTTGAAATCGATGTGGCCCGGCGTCTGGCTGAAGATATGGGCGTTAAGATAGAATTCGTACCCACCAAGTGGTCGGGCATCATCCCAGCCCTCCTGACGGGTAAATTTGACGTCATTATCGGCGGCATGGGGATCCTGCCCAAACGAAATCTCAAGGTGAATTTTACTATGCCGTACGACTACACCGGCATGTCCCTGGCAGCGCATCGCGAGAAGGCCAAGGGATTCAGACGGTTGGAAGACTTCAATCGTTCGGACGTCATCATTGCGGCCAAGCTCGGAGCCACCTCGGTAGTCGCCATCAAGAAGTACATGCCCAAGGCCCAGATACGTCAGTTCGATTCCGAGTCACAAGTATACCAGGAGCTGATCAACGGCCGCGTGCATGCCGCGGTCGGATCGGCACCCACGCCTGCTTTTCATGTGATCAAGCACGCGGACAAGCTTTTCCTGCCCCTCAAGGAGAACTTCACCCGTGAACCCATCGGCTTCGCCGTTCGCAAGGGCGATCCGGACACTCTCAACTACTTCAACAACTGGATCAACTACGTGGCTGCCGAAGGGTGGCTCCAAGAACGCAAGCATTACTGGTTCGAGACCAAAGACTGGGAAGATCAACTGCAGTAGTTAGCAGTTAGAAACGGCACCTCTCATAGGGCGGGCTTACCCGTCAGATTTCAGGCGTTGGGTGGCCAGCCCAAATCCCGAGCCTATTTGCAAAATAGGTCAACATACTCTCGGTATGCCTTCGGATTAGACTGGCCACCCGCCTTTTTTCCCTTGGCTGGAGCGGCGGTGGTACCCACAAAAGCGCGGATTACTTCCCTGGATCTGATCATCGGCCTGTTACTGGTGATGGGCATCGCCTACCTTGCCCTCAAGATCGGAGTGGACCTCGACTACCAGTGGAATTGGGGCGTGATCCCCCAGTACATACTGCGCTACGACGGCGAGGCCGGGCGTTGGGTGCCCAACCTGCTCCTCAAGGGGCTTTTGACCACCCTGCGCCTGAGCCTCTGGGGTACCCTCCTGGCCGCCCTCATCGGATTGGTGATGGGCTTTGCCAGGGTCAGTGATAGCCTCTTCAAGCGCCTTTTGGGGCAAGCCTATGTGGAAACCTGTCGTAATCTTCCCCCCCTGGTGATCGTTTTTCTCTTCTATTATTTTATCAGCGATCAATTGATGCCGCACCTGGGCCTGGAAGCTTTC
This sequence comes from Desulfobacteraceae bacterium, assembly GCA_050291585.1. Lineage (GTDB taxonomy): Bacteria > Desulfobacterota > Desulfobacteria > Desulfobacterales > Desulfosarcinaceae > JASJCL01. Next base: position 26,134 of record JBNKKA010000016.1, on the reverse strand, counting down.
GCGCGTTCCCTCTCGCCCGGTGCCCAGGGGCAGCTCAGCCTGTGGGTGGCCTCTCCCCAGATGCTCAATGGCTTTATCTCGGCCGTCATCTCTTTAGCGATCTTTGAGGGCGCCTATATCACCGAGATCATCCGGGCGGGCATCCAGTCCATCGACCAGGGGCAGTGGGAGGCCTCCAAGGCTCTGGGCATGACCCGCAGGGAGCGCATGCGCCACGTGATTTTGCCCCAGGCCCTGCAACGCATCATCCCCCCTCTGGCCGGGCAGTTTATTTCCACCATCAAAGATTCGGCCATTGTCTCGGTAATCTCCATCCAGGAGCTCACCTTCCAGGCGATGGATATCATGACCACCACCTATCTGACCTTCGAGATCTGGATCACGGTTACCCTTCTCTATCTCTTACTTACCTTCACCTGTTCCCTGTTGGCCCGACGCCTTGAGCTCCATTTCAGCCAGCGACGCGCATCGGCCAATCCCTGATGAGGGCGCCCTATGACGATGGCGGAAAAACCCCTCGTCTGAAGGGACTTGAATAAAGTTTCACCGCCAAAGCGACGATAAGCTTCCTCAAGAGTTTGCATCACCGACGAACGTCTGTCCAGGTTGGATACTGATCACCAGAGGAACCCAATGGACCATGGCTTTTTTTCTGCGTAAACCCAAAGAAGCGGCACCGCAAGATGGGGAAATTCGGCTGGATTGGGACCAGTTGAACGAGTTCAACGAACTTTACCTGCGCGCTGTCAACGCCCTATTCATGTTCATCAAAGATTTCGCCCTGGACCTCAAGGAGATCGGATCCGATCGCTTCAAGGGCGAGGTGGATCAGCTCAAGGCCGACTTCAACACCCAGGCCAAGGCCACCAGCATGAACAGCCGTTTCGAGGCGGGTTGCCGTGACGTCTCCGCCTTCATTGAGAGGCAGAAGCGTTATCTCGGCGACCGCGAGCATGAGCTGCGCGACATCATCGACCTGCTCACAACGGCAATGACAAGCCTCAATACGGACAACAAGGACTTTTACCGCCGGGTATTCGACCAGAGTGAAAAGATCGATCAGATTTCGCGCCTTGATGATATCAAGAAGATTAAAAACGCCCTCCAGGAAGAGGTGGCTCAGATGAAGACCCTGGTGAGCGCCAAAGAGAAGGCCGATGCCAAGCAGATCGACCGGCTGGCCTCGCAGGTCACAGAGCTCAAAAACGAGTTGCAGAAGACCAAACAGCGTAGCGAGACCGATGGGCTCACAGGCGCCCTCAACCGCGGGGCTTTCGACGCCGTCATCGCCGACCTGGTATCTCGGCGTGAAGTCACCGGCAAAGGCTTCTCGTTGCTTATTCTGGATCTGGACAATTTTAAGAGGATCAATGACACCCACGGCCATCTGACCGGTGATCGTGTCCTGGTCGCCTTTTCGCAAAAATGCAAAGGGATGCTGCGTGGTGACGATATAATCGCCCGCTACGGAGGGGAGGAATTTGCCGTGATTCTACCCGGAGCCTCCCTGCGCAACAGCGTTAAGAAGGCTAAGCAGATCTGCCAGACGATTGCCGGCACACGATATGCAATTGACGAACGTGTCCAGGACGACTATCTTAGCATAACGGTGAGCGTGGGGGTCAGTACCCTCCGTAAGGGTGACACGATCACGCAGATCATCGATCGGGCAGATCGCGCCCTGTACCATGCCAAGGGTACTGGTAAAAACAAGGTTGTCTCCGAGAAACAACTTTAGAGCGGCATCTTCTCAATACAAAACCGCTTCCGCTCAGCCATCTGAGGCCATTGACTCAGGATCTTTCAGGTACTACTGTTGTGATCCTGGGAAGCTGGCCGCATTGAAAGGATCTCCACACACCAACGCCGACTGCGAGGATGTGGAACGATAAGCGCCTATGAACGATACCCACCGGATTCAGTTTGAAAAAGCCGATTTAAACATGCTCACCAGCCGTTTCACCGTTGTGGACATGCATTTTCACAGTCACTATTCTGACGGCCTCAACGCGATTCCCAAGATCGCCGACAGAGCCCGTCGGCTGGGCATCGGTTTGGCCATGACAGACCACAATGCTATCGAGGGAGCGGTGGAACTCGCCCAGCACGAAGATCTCCTTAGTATTCCAGGGGTTGAGCTGACCTCAAAGGAGGGGACCCATCTGCTGGTCTATTTTTATGATGTGGCCAGCTTGGAACGCTTTTATAATGACGACATCCGTCCGGCTATGGGCAATGGCGTTATGAGCAGCCTGGCTTTGCCCATGGAGGAACTGGTCCAGCGGACCCAGGCTTTCGAAGCGGTGGTGATCTTCCCCCATCCCTTCTGCGCCGCTTACACCGGCATCTGCAATCTGCAGTTTCCGCCAGAGCGCCTGGAGCAATTGTGTGCCGCGGTGGATGGGGTCGAAGTGATCAATGCCGGAAATATCGCCAAGTGGAATTTGAAAAGCGCCGTCTTTGGCTTCAACCTCAGCAAAGGCGTAACGGGCGGCAGTGACGGGCATGCCCTCAACCATATGGGTAAAGCCGTTACCTATGCAGACTGCAAGACCGACCGGCGCGCATTTCTGGATGCCGTACGCGAGGGGCAGAGCCGGGTGATCGGCAAGGAGATCGATATTATCCGCAAGGTTACCTCAAACGGTCTGCGCCTGCGTAATAATATAAACAACTATCCGGATTTGTTAGAGAAAAATATAAAATACAGTTACGCCCTGATCAACCGCAGATCCCGACTTATCAAAGATAGCGTTAAGCGCCATTTTGCAAGCATGCGCTGAGATTTGACCCTCACGCCTATGAAAGCCAGCGTCAAGTGTCAGTGTACCGGCTTGTATTTAGGATCAAACTATCCTATCGCCACCTCGACTGAGGGCGGCCCGACAACGGGGTCCCGCTCCGGTCCATCTACACGGATCCCCGCCTGGCCCATCTTTGCTTGACATACCGCCCTTCCCCCTTTAGGTAGTGTGCATTCCCTTAACGTAAGGGTAATCTTCTCTCGAGGCCAAGCCTATGACCACCAAAACCTATACCATTTCGGCTCTGGCCAAAGAGTTCGAGGTCAGCCACCGCACCATCCGTTTTTACGAGGAGAAGGGCCTTATCGCCCCCCAGCGCAGCAAGGGCAACCAGCGCGTCTACCAACGCCGTGACCGCGCGCGTCTTAAATTGATCCTGCGGGGCAAGCGTTTTGGCTATACGCTTGAAGAGATCGCCCAGATCATCGGCTATACCGATTTGGATGTGGACGAAGTGCGCCAGATCCATACGGCTTTGGCCTTTGGAGAACAGAAATTGCACGACATCAGAGAACGCATCGAAGATCTGGAACTGATGGAGCAGGATCTCATGGCAGTGAAGCATAAGCTTCAACAACGCCTTCGCGAGCTTGAATCCTAATAGTCACACCTTTCTTCCCCACCCTAGTAGCGATCTGGCAACGAATCATCAATTGTAGTGCATATATGCCTAAAGATCTATGGCCCCACGGCCGAAAAACATCAAGAACGGCCCGACCTGAAAGCGCCTCAAAGCCAGCAAGCGTGGGGTGTCTAATTGAACACCCAGAAAACGCATCAGCCGTCTATCGGTAAAGTTGGCAGGATTCTCGCAAGTAGATGGCATATTGTTCAGACCGACGCCTCGTATGCTTCGAAAAAAAGGAAGAACACCATGAACTGGTGGAGCACTCTGGAAATAGTTGCCGACGCCAATCGGATTGCCCTGTACGCCACTGCGGGTTTTGCCGTTTTTACGCTTTTTGGCAGCTTGCTGATGGTTTTTACCTCCAAGCGGCGTCAAGAAAGGTTCAGTGGGCCCTCTCACGATATAGAAGCACCGCTGCCGCCGACCTTCACCAACGGCCGTGGGGATGACGATCAGGCCCTCAATGAGGCGCTGTTACAGTCCCAGGGACTGGCTGAGAAACTGGGAGCAAAGGATTCTGAGATCGAGGCCCTCAAACGGCAGCTTAAGGAGGAGCGCCAGAAGCAACAAGCCACCGAGCACCTCCTAGTGGAACAACAGCGCCGTGAGCAGGCCCAGGAAGAGAACGAACGCATGCACAAGGCGCAAGCGGCCGTAAGGGCGCGTCTGCCAGAGGCCCAGCGTGATCACCTTAAATCTTTGCTGGGGCCGGGTCCCAAGGGCGACCTGGACATCATCGCGGTGATGGACAACGAGGCCTCAGGTCTCCTGGCCGAAGAGCTACGCCAGATTTTCGACGCCGATGGCTGGACGACCAAGCCCGTCATTCAGAGCGCCTTCAGCGATCTGCCCGACGGTCTCCTTCTGGCGGTCAACAGTCGCGACACGGCACCTTCGTATGCCTCTTTTTTGCAGCGTACCTTCACGACCATCGGTTTCAATGTGTCCGCCACCGTCAATCGCAAATATCGGGAATGGTCCCTGACCCTGGTGGTTGGTAAGGCGAACTGGCCAGTTGGTAACGGCAGGAAGGGGAAATAGGATGGCCAACATCAAACAAGGTTCCGCCCACCAGAAACAATGGTCCGATTGGCTGCCCAATGTGGTTTGTGTCACCGCACTCCTCACCCTGATCAGTGCCGCCGCAGCGGGTTTTTTAAGCCAGCGCGTCACCACCCTTGCCTCTGCCCAGAAGATTCAGCAGGAACAGACTGATACGACCGCTTCCCAAGCCCTCAGCCAAGCCAAAGCCCAGTGGCAGAAGAAAGCGGTCGCGCTTGAAAAAGAGCTGTTGTCGGCCAAATTGAAAGTAAAAGCGGAACAGACCACCAGCGCCAACATTCGTAAGCGCCTGGCGAAGATCCAGAAAGACCTGGAGGCCTTGAAGAAAACCGCGGGTGTCCAGGCTGTAAAGACTATTGCCCCCCCCGCCGCCGCTCCGAAAACCACAACTGCCGTGGCCCCAGGAACAACATCACCGATTCCGGCCGCCACAACTCCTACCGCTGCTCCAGGGACCGCTGCTCCAGGGACCGCTGCTCCAGGGACTGCTGCTCCAGCGGCCGTAGCACCCAAGGCGCGGCCCCAGACGGTGACGGAATCGTCCGCAGCATCACCGCCAGCACCGGCCCCTGCAGGCGTCGCTAATGTACCTGTTTCCGACACCCCCCCTGCAACGGTAGTCCCCGCTGCCCCCAAGGCGTCTCAGTCGCCGGCAGCTCCTGCCGTGCAACCCGTGGAGCTTGCCCCACCGGCAAATGCGACTGAAACCGCCGTTGAAGAGGCGCCGGACGTCGAAGAGAACGCCCCCGGCGCCACCGAGTAAGCACCATTTTCCCTGGTTTATAGACCACTTCCAAAATCAGTTCAGATTTTGACAATTGCCCTTGCGGCGGTGTATGAAAATGAAGCCCATGGGTGGTATCCAAGGGGATATCGCCTTACGGAAGATATTGTGCCTTTTGGAGAGGGTGGCGCCAAAGGTGTTTTCTCTCCAGGATTGCAACCGCTAACAGACCGCTGTCCACCCTTACCTCAGCCTCCATGGAAGGGGATGGGAGACATCGTTATACCCGTCTCTGCCAGCAGTGCCCCTAATATGCGTCACGCGGCAGGACCGATTCTTGCCCACTATGAAAAGCACTGACCAGCTCCAAGCCGAGCTGATGGATATCACCCAAGCCCTGACCCATCTGCTAGGAAGCGCCGCCGAGCTGCCCGGTGGTGTCGAGGCCAATTTGGACCAATGGAAGCAGATCTGTTCCCGAAGTGGGCAGACCTTCTCGGATCGACGCGTCCGTGTGGCCGCCATAGGCGCCATCAAGTCCGGCAAGAGCACGTTGGTCAACGCCCTCCTGCAGGCCGATCATCTGCGCCGCGGCGCCGGCGTGGTCACCAGCATTGTCACTCGGGTCCGCAAGGGGGAGGCGCTCAAGGCCCATCTCTTCTTCAAGTCCTGGAACACCATCAACAATGAGATTCGCCAGGCTCTGGTGCTCTTCCCCGACGGCAGCGGTGGGGAACTGGACCGGGCCGGATTCGACCTGCGCCGCCAGGCGCATCGCGAGGCCCTCGCCCAGGGGCTGGCCAGCCTCTCCGCCGATCAGCTCGTTCGTGCGGATATGCGCGATCCCAACAGTGTACTACTGGCCGCTTATTTGAAGGGCTATCCCCTGGCCGCCCCCCTCACCGGTGACGAGGAGAGCCAGCAGGCCTACTATGGCAAACAGTTCGGCCGCCATCAGGGCTTTGTGGGGGATGACGCCCTGGCGGTCTACTTGCGGGACGTCCAACTGGATATCCCCATGGAGACCTGGGACGATCTCGTCGAGATCGCCGATTGCCAGGGCAGCGACTCGCCCAATCCCCACCATCTGGCCATGATTCAGGACTACCTCATCAGCGCCCATCTGATGATCTACGTCATTAGCAGCCGCACGGGCCTGCGCCAGGCGGACATGAAATTTATCAGCATGCTGCAGAAGATGGGTAGCATGAACAATACGCTCTTCGTGATTAACTGCGACCTGAGCGAGCACGAGCACCTGGAGGATCTGGAGCGCGTCGTGGAACGCACTCGCGAAGAACTCCAACCCCTGACCGCAGACCCTCAGATCTACGCCTTCTCCGCCCTCTACCGCCTTTTCACAGCCCTCGGATCCGACCTGAGCGCCAAGGACAAGGCCCGTCTGGATGGCTGGCGAACAGATACCGAAATGACGGCCTTTGTTGACGCCCAGCGCGAGGTGTTCGAGAAGCGCCTCCAATACAAACTCAAGGTCGAGGGATTCAGTGTCCAGGCGCTTGCCCACATCGGCCGCTTGGAGACTGTTCTGGGAGGATTCGGTCAATGGCTCAGCCTCAGCAGCCAACTGCTCGGCCAGGATGATAAGGCCGCCCGGCAGCTCAAGGAGAGTATCAGAGAGCACCAGACACGCATGCGCCAGAGCCAACCCTTGCTGAAAAACACCTTGGCCGGGGCGGTGGGAGAGATTAAAAACGATCTGCGCATCAGGGTGGACCGCTTTTTCGACCCCCACTCGGGAGAGGCTGTCCAGGCGCTCATGGGCGTTGTTCGTCACCCGCCGGTGGATCTGGAGGATTATGCCGGCGAATTGCAGGAGGGGAAGTTTTCAGACGCGCTTTATCGCCTGCTGCAGGCCTATCGCCAGAGCGTGGATCAGGCCATGGCCGAGGGCCTCAACCCCGCCATCGTGCGGTTTGTACGTGAGGCCGAAGCGCATCTGGTTTGGATGCTCGAGGAGATCAGCGGCCCCCACGCCGAGATGGTGCGCCAGGCCGTACGCGCCTATTTCCAGGCCCTTGAAGGGGAGGGGGCTCAGCTGGTGACCGTTACGCCGGCGGAGGCTGTGCGGGTGGATCTGGGCGCCCTGCGTCGTGATCTCAAGCTGCAGCTGCCGACGGCCCAGGCAACTCTGGACTACTCCCTGCAAATCAAGAGCGAGGCCTTCGTCCGCCTGGGGGTCGATCGCTTTGTGGGCTGGTTCCGGCGCCTTTTTCGCCGCGATGCCAATCCCGCAGATGCAAATCCCATCATCGGCAAGGGGCAAAGGGCCCTCAAGGCCGCCTTGGGGCGTATGCGCAAGGAGATGGAAAACTCCATCCGCTCCCACCTGATAAATCACCGCGAAAACATCAAATTTCAATATCTGCTCAAGCTGGCCGACGCCGCCGGGGATGTGCTCTACCGTCAGCTGTCGGATCACTATCACATGCACCTCACCGATCTGGCCGAGTTGGATGACCAGACCCGGGGAGAAGACCCCCAACGGGCCATTCTGGTTGAGCGCTTAGCCGAACTGGAGGGCAGTACCCGTTCCCTTAGTACGCGCGTAAAGAACCATCGGGCCGACCTCGAGGCCCTCAACCGCTCATATCAAAACGTAAATTGAGGTCGCCGACATCCCCACTATCCCAGGTTGTCGCTGACCTCCTGTTACAGATGAATTGGGGATAGCTTAGATGTTGGGAGGAGGCGAAGATGGTGCAAGCAAAGACCCGGACCATTGCGGTAGCCAACGAGAAGGGCGGTGTGGGCAAAACCGCGACGGTGATCAACCTGGGCGCGGCCCTGAGCAAGGAGGGCCACTCGGTGCTCCTGGTGGACATGGACCCTCAGGGCAACACCACTCGGGGCGTGGGCGTCACCCTCGAGGAGGAGGCCCCTTCGGTCTATGACCTCATCAGCGGCAATGGTGCCCCTTTGGCACCAGATGTGGTAGTCAAGACCAAGTGGGACCACCTTGACTTGTTGCCTTCCCACGTGGACCTGGCTGGCGCCGAGGTGGAACTGGTGGGCGAGGTCGGGCGTGAAAGCAAGCTCAGCGATGCCCTCGAGCCCCTGGCGGGTGCCTACGACTTCATCCTGCTGGACACCCCACCCAGCCTCAGCCTCCTCACGGTCAACGTCTTCACCTTTGCCAAAGAGGTCCTGGTGCCCTGTCAGACCCACCCCTATGCCTATGGGGCCCTGGCGGAGCTCTTCGACACCATCGAGGCCGTCCAGGAGGAGATCAACCCCGATCTGAAGATCACCGGCATCGTGCCCACCCTCTTTGACGGGCGCACCAAGGTGAGCCGCGACATCCTCCAGCGTCTCAAGGATGAGGTGCGCTACCAGCCTCTGGTCTTCAACGCCATCATCCGTCTCAATACCACCATTGCCGAGAGCGCCGACGTGGGCAAGCCAGTGGTTTTTTTCCGTCGTGGGAGCTATGGCGCCAAGGATTATGTACAGCTGGCTGAAGAGTTGCTATCGCGCTAGCTGGAGGGGCGTTAGTCACCTTCAATATCGGCCCGATAGAGCCTCAGACTGTTGCTCACCACCGAGATACTGCTGAAGGCCATGGCCAGGGCGGCTAGGATGGGGTGCAACTGGCGCAGGAAATGGGGTAGGGCGGCAAAAGGGGCCAATACCCCGGCCGCCAGAGGCACCAGGATGAGGTTGTAGAAAAAAGCCCAGAAGAGGTTCTGACGGATAGTCGTTAGGGTGGCTCGGCTGATGGCGATGGCCTTGGCGATGCCCATCAGGCTGCCGCTGACCAGGATCACGTCGGCGGTCTCGATGGCCACGTCCGTGCCGGTCCCGATGGCCAGGCCCACATCGGCCTGGGCCAGGGCAGGGGCATCGTTGATGCCGTCCCCCACCATCCCTACCCGGCGCCCCTCCGCCTGCAGGGCCGCCACCTGGGCGGCTTTGTCTTCGGGGCGCACCTCTGCCACCACATTGGCGATGCCGGCTTCCTGGGCCACGGCTTGGGCCGTCTGCCGGTTGTCCCCGGTGAGCATGTAGACCGTCAGGCCCTTCTTTTTGAGCTGCGCCACCGCTGCGATCGAATCTGGCTTGAGGGTGTCGGCCACGGCGATGGTGCCAATGGGGACGCCGTCCCGCCACACCCCCATGGCGGTCTTGCCTTCGCTCTGCAGGCCATCGATTATGTCCGCTTGAGGCGCGCTTTCGGCATTCTCAGATACCTGCCAGCCGGGCTTGCCCACCTGAATTTTCTCGCCAGCCACCCTAGCCGTCACCCCATGGCCGCCTTGGGCCTGAAATTCCTCGGCCACCAGCAGCTCCAGGCCGCGTTCGCGCGCCGAATTGACAATCGCCTTTCCAACCGGATGTTCGGAGAGTTGCTCCACCGAGGCCGCCAATTGCAGAACCCGCCCCGCATCCATGCTTGCACCAACCCGGGGCACGACGTCGGTCACCACGGGTTTACCCGCCGTGAGGGTGCCGGTCTTGTCCAGGACGATGGTGTCCAGGCGGGCTGCCCCTTCAAGGGCAGAGCTGTTTTTAAAGAGGATGCCCCGCTCGGCGCCCTTACCCGTCCCCGCCATAATGGCCGTGGGGGTAGCCAGGCCCAGGGCACATGGGCAGGCGATCACCAGGACGGCCACCATGCGGATCATGGCCGTCACCAGGTCGCCGGAGAGGAACCACCATACCCCGAAGGTCGTCAGGGCGATGGCGATGATGGCCGGCACGAAAACGGCCGCCACCCGGTCGGCCACGGCCTGAATGGGCGCCTTGCTGCCCTGGGCCTCTTGGACCAGGCGGATGATCTGGGCCAAGGCCGTGTCACGGCCCACCCGTTGGGCCACAAATCGCAACGCCCCTTGGCCGTTGATGGTGCCCCCCACCACCCCATCGCCGGGGCCCTTGTCCACGGGCAAGGGCTCACCGGTGAGCATGGACTCATCCACGGCCGAATGACCCTTGAGCACCTGTCCATCGACGGGGATGCGCTCTCCAGGGCGCACTAGGATCACATGTCCCTTGGCCACCTGGGTGAGTTGGATCTCTTTTTCAACCCCCTCGTCGATGATGGTGGCCGTCTTGGGGCGCAGCCCCATGAGCTTGCGGATGGCGCCGCCGGTGCGCCCCTTGGTGCGCGCTTCCAGCAGCTTGCCCAGCTTGATCAGGGTGATGATCACCGCCGCGGTCTCGAAGTAAACGTGCCCCCCTTGGCCAGGCAAGAGCACCAGCACGGCTGAGTAGAAATAGGCTACGCTGGATCCCAGGGCCACCAGCACGTCCATGTTGGCGCTTTTGTTGCGCAGGCTCTTGAACCCACCCACATAGTAGTCCCAGCCCGTATAGAACTGCACCGGTGTGGCCAGGGCCCAGAAGAGCCAGTTGACCCAGGGCGCGTGGCTCCAGGCGCCGATGAGGCTGAAGTCGCGTCCCATGCTGAGGAGGAAAAGGGGCAGGGCGAAGAGGACGCCCACCCAGAACTTGCGTGTCTGATCGGCGATCTCCCGGCGACGGGCCTGGGCTTCGGCATCCTCTGCGTCTTCACTCTCCGTTGGCACGATGGCATCGAAACCCGCCTTGCGGATGGCGGCCACCATCTCGGTGGGGGAGACCACCAGGGGCAGGTAACTCACCGAGGCGCGTTCGCTGGCAAAATTGACCCCGGCTTCGATCACCCCGGGCACCTTTTTGGTGAGACTGCGCTCGATGTTCATGGCGCAGTTGGCGCAGGTCATGCCGGTGATGGGCAGCTCCACCTGGGCCGTGGCCGCGCTGAAGCCGGCTTTGTGGACCGCCGCCACTATGCTTTTGGCATCCACGGTTTTCGGGTCGTAGGTCACCTGGGCCTGCTCGGCGGCAAAGTTGACCGCCACCGCCTCGACACCGGCGAGCTTACCCAAAGTGCGCTCGATATTCATGGCGCAGTTGGCGCAGGTCATGCCGTGGACCGCTATGGTGAGGGTGGGCTGGGGCATGGAGACCTCTGCTGCTAAGCGATCAATGATCGGAAAGGCCGAAAAATTCTCGGTTAGGCCGCCGGATAGTTGATCTCCGCCAGTTTGGCTTTGATCTGATCCGCACTGGCCGGGGCTTGGTAATCGACGGTGACCACCTTGGTGTCCGGGTCGCCGTTCACGGCCTGGACGCCTTCCAATTCACTGAGTTCATCTTTGACGGCCGCCACGCAGTGGCCGCAGCTGATGTTGGGGATGGTGAAGGTATCTGTAGCCATCTTGTCCTCCTGGTTCGAGTGGAAGAAAGGTCACAAACCCAATTGGTTCCGGCCTGGACGATTCAATTGCATGACCAGAAAGTTAAGCACCCCAGGGGATAACGCAAACAACAAGATCTGTTAGCTATTTTTCAGGCGCGCCAAACTCTCCCGGGCAAAGTCGATGCCGGAATCCAGGTCGAGGGCCAGCTCGTAAAAGGCGATCGCCTTCTCCGTCTGGCCCATCTCGCGGTAGTTGCTGCCGATATTGGCATAATCTATAGCCGAACTGGGATCCAGCTGGAGGATGCGCTCGAAGCAGGCGATGGCCTTGTCGTGGGACTTGAGCTTGAAATGGCAAAAGCCCATCAGGTTGTAAATGTCCGTACGTTCATCGTCATGGGCGGCCCCTTTTTGGAGCACCTCCAGGGCTGCTTCATACTGTCCCATCTCCTTGTGGCAGATGCCCATGTAGGCATAGATGCTAGCCACATCCTCCGCCTTGGGGGTCAGGTCGAGGGCGGAGGTCAGGCGTGCCAGGGCGGATTCGTAGTGCCCGGTCTCGATCTCGCATTGTCCCTGATAAAAGCGCAGATAGTACTTGCCCGTCAGCTTGCGGTCCATCTCCGCCAGGAGGGGCAGGGCCTCATGCACCGGGAGGGTTTCGGTGATGAGTTTGGCGGTGAAAAGGGCCACGCTGGTCCCCTGGGCGCGCTCGCGGAAGTGGGCCCCGGGGATGATGGTGTAGAGGGCCGGTACCTGGAGCTCAGCGTGGGTGGCGTCGGCGCAGAAGATGTCGTAGCCGCGGTTGGAGAGGGCCGCCACGTAGTTTTCCACTTCTACGCGCAGGTTGTCGTGGGAGAGGTCGGGCAGATCCTTAATGGCCACCATCTTCGGTGGCTGGGTGATGAAGCCTGCGGCGGCCATATCGGCGAACTTGGGCAGTCCGCTGGCCACGTAGTTGGAGCCGCTGTTGAAATCGCCCCCAAGCTGGGCGGTCTCGGTCAAGGCGCGGCTGAGGGCCTTTTCCGGCGAGGGGGTGGTGCCCGCCGTCCAGACGATTTCGCTGCGATCGGGGAAGGTCGCCTTGTCATGGGCCAGGACCCCCACGGTGGGGATGCCCATCTCCAGGGTGAAGTCGGACAGGTAGAGATCGATGCCGGCGCGCCGGTATTTGGCGATGAGGTCTTTCACAACCGGATCCTGGACCGACGCCGGATCGATGCCAGGCACATTGAGGTGTCCGTGGTTCACCCGGGCGGAGACATCCCGCTCGACCACTTCCGAGATCCCCTGGAGGAGGGCTTCCTCCATGCAGTTTCCCGCCGAGGGGCCGTTGAACTCGTTGATGGCGAAAAACCAGTTGATGGGCACCCACACCTCGCGGTTTTGAACCAGGCTCCAGGTGGAGGCCCATTTGAGGGGCAGGCGCTCGAAAAAGGGCCTGGCCAGGCGGGCCTCGTCGGCATCGTCATGCACCGAGCGGATGATCTCTTCGTAGGAGAGGGCTTCCTGCTTGAACGCCGCGTAGGGCGCCGTCTGGAAATGGGCCTCGTTTTTATACCAGCTGAAGAAACTGAAACGTTCGGCCAGTTCCATGACGGCGCTGGCCTCGGCCTGCTCGGCGGTGGCGCCCTTGCCCATCTGTTTCTTGGTGCCGGTGAGGGCGTGGGCATCCCTGCCGCAGTGGCTGAAATAGACCGGGATGTCCAGGCGGCCGTTATCGATGCGCTCGGCCCTGTCGAGGATATCCAGATTGAGGGCCTTCAACTTCGCCCGGAAGCGGGTCACGGTCTCCACTGGATCGATGACCTTGTCTTGATCGAGGGTGGTGCCTTTGAAGGCGTCTTTGAGTTGAATATGTGTACGACGCATGATTCTACCTCCGAACCTTATCACTGGAACCGCGCGAACACCGCTGCTGCGCGTGAAATTCGACATCAATTGGGACCAAGCTAACTGAGCCGCAAAGTCTCCGGTTTCTATCCAGGCCAGAGGCTCCATTGCAAGCCTTTTATTAAAGTGGCGCCTGTTGACGGCTTTGCAAGGACGGTGTTTCGAATGCCGGAGCGAATGATTCTGCTTGCCGCAGCCGACCGACAATTTTTCTATTATTTGGACTTATGCTCAAAAAATACTTGACGCAGGGCAGACGACGATACATATTTTGTGAGCATATGCTTATTTTAGTAAATGATTAAAGTCGTCAAAGGAGCACCCAATGACCAAAATAGCCGTTACCAGCGAAGGGCCCAGTCTGGACCAAACCGTCGATCCGCGTTTTGGACGCGCCGCCGGTTTCATGGTCGTCGATCCCACCGATATGTCCTTTGAATATATTGACAATGGTGTCTCACAGACCCTGGCCCAGGGGGCCGGCATCCAGGCCGCCGAGTCGGTGGTTCGCTCGGGTGCCAAGGTGCTGCTGACTGGATTCGTGGGCCCCAAGGCCTTCCGAGCCTTGGAAACAGCCGGGATCAAAATCGGTCAGAACCTGGATAACATGAGCGTTGGTGAGGCGGTTCAGGCCTATCTCGATGGGCGCGTGGATGCCGCCCAGCAGCCCAACAGCGGGGGGCACGGACGTTGAAAATCGCAGTGGCCAGTGGAAAAGGGGGCACGGGCAAAACCACCGTCACGGCTTGTCTGACCCGCCTTCTGCCAGGCAGGCTAGTGGCCATGGACCTGGACGTGGAAGCTCCCAACCTGCACCTCTTCCTCAACCCTGAGATCACGGATGAAGCGGCGGCAATGATGACGGTGCCCGAGGTGGATCAGACCCTGTGCACCCACTGCCATGCCTGTGCCGACATCTGCCAGTTCAAGGCCATCGCCGATCTGGGTGAATTTTTACTGACTTTTCCCGAGATGTGCCATGGCTGCGGCGGCTGTATCGCCGTCTGCCCCGCTGGTGCCTTGACAGCCGGTGAACGCGAACTGGGGCAGATCCGCTGGGGGCGCATCCACGGGAGCGATGCCACTAGTGCGGGCTTCATCGAAGGGCGCCTGCGGGTGGGAGAGGCCATGAGCCCCCCCCTCATGCGTGCGGTCAAGGCGAAGCTGGAAACCCTCTTCGATACCGAGGCGACCACGGTGGTCATCGACGCCCCGCCGGGGGTGAGCTGTCCGGCGGTGAGCGCCGTCATGGGCAGCGACATGGTGGTAATGGTCACCGAGCCAACCCCCTTCGGCCTTTATGACTTGGAGCTGGCCTACAAAGCGTTTAAAACCATGGAACTTCCCATGGCCGTGGTGATCAACCGCGACGGGCGGGGGGATGACGGGGTGGATAGGTTCTGCAAAGCGGTGGGCTTGCCCATCGTCGGCCGAATCCCCTTTGAGCGTAGCATCGCCGAAGCCTATTCCCAGGGCATCGTCCCGGTGGACGCAGTCCCGGCGTTGAGATCTATTTTTACCGATATGATAGCTGCGCTCAAGCGTTTGGAAGGCGGTCCCCATCGACCGGTGGAGGTGGGCCATGCATGAGATTCTGATCATCAGCGGCAAGGGTGGTACCGGCAAGACCTCCCTCACGGCAGCCTTTGCCCAACTGACCGAACGCCCCCTCCTGTGCGATCTGGACGTTGATGCGCCCGATCTGCACATCCTTCTGGATCCCAAGCCGAAAGAGACCCACGCTTTCTGGTCTGGACGCGAGGCCAGCATCGTCACTGAATCATGCACCGCGTGCGGCGATTGTGCCGAGCGCTGTCAATTTGAGGCCATCAAGGAAACCGCCCAAGGCTTCCGGGTGAACCCCCTGCGGTGCGAAGGCTGCGGTGTCTGTGTGCACTTCTGTCCCAGCGAGGCCATCAGCTTCCATGAGAAGCAATGTGGCGAGTGGTATCTCTCCGACACCCCTGTGGGCCCCATGGTGCATGCCCAGCTGGGCCCGGCCGAGGAGAACTCGGGCAAGCTGGTGTCCCTCCTGCGCCAGGAGGCCAAAAAACTGGCCGATGAGGAGGGCTACGACCTCGTCCTCAGCGACGGACCGCCAGGCATCGGTTGCCCGGTGATCAGTTCTCTGTCGCGGGTGGACCTGGCCGTCATCGTCACCGAGCCTACCCCTTCCGGGCAGCACGACCTGGAACGGGTGGCCGACCTGTGCGCCCATTTCAAAGTCCCCGCCGGCATCGTGATCAACAAGTGGGATCTTAATCCCGGACTGACCGAAGCGATCGAAAAAAAGGCCCCGGAGCGGCAGCTGCGGCTGTTCGGGCGCGTTGGCTTCGATCCCGCTTTTATCGATGCCATGGTTCAGCGCCAGACCATCACCCGTTTTCAGCCCCAGGGGCTCGGGAAAGAGGTGGCCGCCGTGTGGGACAAGATTGCGGTTGCCATGCAAGCGAATAACGCCACCGAAACTCGCTGAGCATTGCGCAAGTTTCGGCCAAAAAATATTCACGATTTGTTTGGATTACATCAACCAGCGTAAAAGGAGTATTATCATGGAGACCCTCATCGCCGTACCTTCATCCAACCCCGGTGGCGCGGAAGCCCAGCTTGGCGCCCATTTCGGCCACTGTGACCTCTATACCTTGATTCAAGTCGAAGATAACGCCGTCAAGGCCGTGGAGGTGATCCCCAACGTACCCCACCAGCAGGGCGGCTGCATGGCCCCGGTGCAGTATCTGGCCGGTAAGGGCGTCAAGATCCTCATCGCCGGCGGCATGGGCCTGCGGCCGCTGATGGGTTTCAATCAGGTGGGCATCGATGTCTTCCACGGCGGCGAAGCAACCACCGTTGGCGAAGCCGTCGATGCAATGCTGGCCGGGAATCTGCGGCAGTTCAGCCAGGAGCACACCTGTGGCGGCGGTGGCGCTGTGATGGGCGGCTGACGTGTCCGGCGAATACCAATCAGGGCGGACTGATTCCACAGACCCAGAAAAGCCTCTGAGCGTAACCGCCTCGACTCAAATGAACCGCCACGATCTCTTCGGGGGGGCCCACGAGGACCCGCCCCAGGCGTTTCACCCCAGGTTCATGCAGCACCTCCAGGCGCCCCACAACATCGGTACCCTGGAAACCGCCGACGGACGCGCCACCGGCATGGGGTCCTGCGGGGACTCGGTGCAGGTGTCTCTGCGTGTCAGCGACAGCAGGATCACGGATATACGTTGCAGCTACCACGGGTGCCAATACACCCTCGCCTGCGCCAGCGCCATGGGTAAGCTGGCCCGGGGGCGTACCCTCTCCCAGGCCCTGCAACTAGAGCCTGCGGATGTGGCCACAGAGCTGGGCTACCTACCCGAGGAC
The DNA here is from genome assembly GCA_050291585.1 of Desulfobacteraceae bacterium. Classification (GTDB taxonomy): domain Bacteria; phylum Desulfobacterota; class Desulfobacteria; order Desulfobacterales; family Desulfosarcinaceae; genus JASJCL01. The sequence continues at coordinate 9,461 of JBNKKA010000016.1, read as the reverse complement.
CACCTGCACTGCGCCCGTCTGGCGGTGAACACCCTGGGGGAGGCCATCGACGATTACCTCCAGAAGCGTTGGTGATATTTAAAAACCAAGGAAAGGTGAACCCATGCCCATCTACGAAATAACCTGCCAGGACTGCGGCAAGAGCGGCGAGACCCTCGTCCTCAGCAGCCAGGATGCCCTCATCTGTCCGGCCTGTGGCAGCAATCGGACTACCAAGATGATGTCGGCCCCAAGTGATTACGGCAGCCAGGATGTTCAAAACTTGCCCGGGCCCAAGGACACCCCCTGCTGTGGCAGTACACCTGCCGCAGCCGGTTGCGCCGGGCCGGGGAGCTGCTGCGGGAAAAGGCCTTGAACCAAAGTAAACTAGAGGACTTTCAACCATGCTAAAAATACTGCTGGCAAGTCCAAAAAGGGATCGTTTTCAAGTGCTGCAGACAGAGATGGCGGCCCTGCACCCCATCGAATTCTCAGAAGCTCGCGATGGCCGCCTCGCATTGGAGAGTGTGCGGAAACAGGCCGTTGATCTTGTCATTGTCGATGAAGACCTGGGCGACATGGCGGGGATGGAACTGGTGCGCCAACTCCTCGGCGTCAACGCCCTGGTCAACACCGCCCTGGTCAGCACAGAACCCCATGATGAATTTCACGAACACTCCGAAGGGCTCGGTGTCCTCATGCAGCTGCCGGATGCCTGCGGCAAAAAAGAGGCCGGACTGCTGATAGAGTCCTTGGGAAGGATGGGCCTGCTGACGAAGCAATAACTTTTATCAGAGAGCTACCCAGTGTTTATCCAGAAATGGTGAATCTCGCCCGATTTCAGATGGGCACTGCCTTGTAGGGCAGCGGGTTCTTCACCGCTGCCTTTTTTCTTTCGTGCCAAGCCCAACATCAGCGATGTCGACGAGCCAGATGCCAATTTCAGCACAATTGAAGTACTGCTCAGAAGCGAAGCTGCCAACAGATCGCGGTATTACGGAGCCGGTTTACGCGGAACGAGCGCAACGGTTGCGCAACTAACCGTTACCTTCGAATGCTGGTTTGGCAGCCGTAGTGTTTAATAGATACAGAAGGTTCTATATGCAATGCTTTCATATCTGAAGCTGTCGGGTGTTTTTCTACTACTGCTAAAGGTCTGAATGATTTTGGCACGCATTTTGATTGGAGTTGAAGTACTATCCGAAACCTTGGATGCAACACCGTCACGAGATGGCAGAACAAGACGCCAGAAAGGAGTTAAGGAATGAAGACGCTGATAGTGTATTCCAGCAAAACGGGCAACACTGAGAAATTGGCCGAAACAGCGAAAGATCTGCTGGCGGGGGAGGTCGAGCTTGTCCCTATTCAAGAGGCACCCGATCCTGCGGACTACCAGTTGATCGTGGTTTGCTTCTGGCTTCAGGCGGGCATCCCCGATCCGAAATCGCATACTTTCCTGAAAACACTTGACGGTGCCAATCTCTTTTTAATCGCCACCCATGGCGCTGCCGCTGATTCGCCTCACGCAATGAATGCCATGGCCTATGCCAAAAGGATTTCGCCAACCTCTACCATACTGGGGACATTCGACTGCCAGGGGGAGGTGAACCCAGATTTCCTCAAAAAAGCACGCCAAAAAGATCCCCAGCCGCCCTGGATCGAGGATGCGCCCGCAGCGATCGGACATCCAGATTCGAAGGACATCGCGCGACTGAAAGAATCCATGATAGCGTGCCTGCCAGCTTTTTTAGAATAGATCACAGACGAGGTGCATCATGACAGAGGTATCCTTCGCCGATATTTCCATTGTGTCTTGCGGCACAATGAGTCTTGAACTCAACCACCTCAAGAAAGAGGGATGGTTGGACACACCGCAGATTGCATACACCACCCCGGGCCTGCACCAGGATATCCCAGAGCTAGAGCGGCAGCTGCTTCAACAAATAACGAAAGCCAAAGAACGGACCGGAAAAGCCATTGTCGTATACGGCGGGAAGTTCTGCTATGTGAACGTGGATGAACCCACCCGGCTGATGCAGACCCTCATTCAAGAGCAAGGCCCTGGCGTTGAACGGATTGACGCCACTCACTGCATGGATATGCTTGCCAGTGAAGCGGAACGCACCGAGATCTCACAAGCGGTTGCCGGCGATGAACCCGTGTGGTGGATGACCCCCGGCTGGGTCAAATTTCGCAAGGAGGTCTTCAAGGGCTGGGACAAAGGGCTGGCGAACGAGAACTTCCCAAAACACACCGGGGGTGCTGTCATCCTCGACGGGATCGGCTATATGGACCGTTATATGGAAGCGTCGCCGGAAGCGTTTTTGGAGTACTCCGATTGGATGGGCATACCGATTATCCCCTATCCGATAACCCTCGACCGTTTCAAGTCTCTGTTGACGGATGCTGCCTTGAAGCTTCAATGAGGCGCTATGGTCTATCCGAGGGCTGCTCTACGCTGGCGGCTTGTCTCAACAAGGCACGACAAATGCCATGTATCTCCCATTACCCGGGTTGAAGGGGGATGTCCCACTTCTTCATATATTTCCAGATAGCCGTTCGACTCAGACCAACCCTTCGTCCAACTTCCGCCTTATTCCACTCACACTCCGCCAGCAGGTCGAGCAGGTTCTGCTTGGACAGTTTTTTTCGCTTGGCCCGAAAGCCGCCCGCGGTTGTGCTTTCACATGCCGCCGAATAGTCAGGTTCCCGCATTTCAATGGGTAAATCGGAAATTAGGATCTGTTTTCGATTACACAATACAAAGGCATGCTCAATGGCGTTTTCAAGTTCGCGAACATTGCCTGGCCAATGGTGTTCCATGAAGGCGCGTAAGGCAGACGAAGAGAGGCCCTTGATGGGCTTTCCGGTTTTCTGCCGCATTAGAGATATGAAATGGTCTGCCAACAGGGGGATATCTTCACGTCGCTTTCGCAAAGGAGGCAAGCGGATGGGGAAGACTTTGAGTCTATAATAGAGGTCCTCGCGGAAATTGCCTTCACCCACCTTGGCAAATAGATCCTGATGGGTAGCCGTGATGATGCGGATGTCGATCTTTCGCTTTCTGGATTCGCCGACGCGCTCAATTTCCCGTTCCTGCAGCACGCGCAATAGCTTGACTTGTATCAGAGGGCTGAGTTCCCCAATTTCATCCAGAAATATGGTCCCTCCCGAAGCCTCTTCGAAACGGCCGACGCGATCGCGGCTGGCACCGGTGAATGCGCCCTTTACATGCCCGAACAATTCGCTTTCAAGTAATGTTTCTGTGAGAGCGCTGCAATTCACACCGACGAGGGGTCCGTCTCGGCGGCTACCATTGTAATGGATGGCACCGGCAACAAGCTCCTTTCCGGTGCCGCTTTCTCCCTGAATTAAAATAGTGGCCTCGCTGGCGGCGGCGGCAGAGATGGCGGCAAAGACGTCCTGCATGGCCTTACTTTTTCCGATAATATTGTCCATGCGATGTAGTTCGCGAAGACGAAGAAGGGCGTCCTCAGCCTTTTTTCGGACTCGGTTCATTTCGGTCAGGTCGGTCACCGTTTCGACAACACCGATGACACGGTTGCGGTCGTCCGCCACTACACTGGCGTTTTTTATCACCTCCACATCATGGCCGCTCTTATGGCGAAGCAGGCACTCTCTGGCTTCGGAGCGACCTTGTTCGAGAATTTGGCATTTTTCAATATCGGCCGGACAATTTTTACCAAAGCACCGACTGCACTGTAACAGCTGGCAGGTTTTACCAAGTGCTTCCTCTGCGGTGTAACCGCTGATGCACTCCATTGACCGATTCCACGACGATATCCGACCCTCTGCATCCATGGTGAATACACCATCAGCCATGGAGTCAATGATTCTGCTGATGAACTGAACGTTCCAAATCTCATGCGTTTTTCTGTCCATATCCATATCTCCTCAATGGAGGTGAGTCACTGCAGATAAACGTTACCTACCGTTACCAACCCATGTCAATATATGCAAGGAGAATAAGCATCGGCTCATTGCGGTGGACACAGATTGCCCCCAACAATACCATCCCCATCGTTACCCAATAACAAGTCAACATGGTAACGCTACGGTTGCGCTACAAAATCCTCGAAAAGCGCCCATGCTTCAGAGTCGATAACTTTTAACCAGCTAATATTATAATGTTTTAACTTTTTCCGAATGAAAATACTATTGGCACAGATATTGAGAAGGATGACTATAGTTTTTAATCCTCACCGTCGTTGGCGCTTGAAAGGAAAAGGCTATGTGGAAATTGCTTACCATTCTTCAGAAAAACCTCGTCTGGTCAATCCCCATATCCATGTTCGCTGGCCTTCTTTACGGGTATCGTTTCGAAACCACGCCTTTGAAGCAGTTTATCATCCCCGTTACCTTCATTATGGTCTATCCCATGATGGCCACCCTGAATGTCCAGAGTATCTTCAAGGGCAAAGATACAAAGTTGCAGGTCACCACTCAGGTAGTCAATTTCGTCATTATTCCCCTGATCGCCTACATGATCGGCAAGATTTTCTTCTCAAATGGCATGGAGAAATACGGCCTCTGGGCCGTGGGATTGTTTCTTATCGGCGTGCTGCCCACATCAGGAATGACTATTTCATGGACCGGTTTTGCCAGAGGCAACAAAGAAGCCGCCATTAAGATGGTGGTTTTCGGACTGGTGCTGGGAGCCTTGGCGGCACCCATCTATACGAAAATCTTCATGGGAGCCACCATCGACGTAGATATGCTGCACATGTTCAAACAGATCGCACTATTTGTATTCGTACCCCTTTCCTTGGGCATGATTACCCAATATTTAGTGATTAAAAAATACGGGAAGTCGGCCTGGAACCAGCATATAAAGCCAAAATTTCCCCCTTTTTCGGCCTTGGGGGTCATTTTGATAGCCTTTGTGGCCATGGCTCTAAAGGCCAAGAACATCATCGCCAACCCAGGTGACATTGTCTCCATTCTCGTTCCCTTAACCGTTTTTTACTTGGTTACCTATGTGTTTCTCTCCCTTGCAGGGAAGCTATTTTTCAGTCGTGAGGACGCAATCGCCATGGTGTTCGGTGTAGTGATGCGGGATTTGTCCATTGCACTGGCCATCGCCATGACAGCTTTCGGCAAGCAAGGGTTGACCATCGCGCTGCTAATAGCCCTCGCTTATGTGGTTCAAATCCAATCTGCTGCCTGGTACGTACGCCTGGTGGACGTGATCTTCGGCAAAACCACGACAGGACCGGCTACCCGACAGGGTGCGGCCGCTGCTGGCATATCCAATAAAAAGGCGGCAACCGATACACCGCCTCCACTTGAAGCGCCGCCCATGGTTCCGGCCATGCAACGCATTCTGCTTGCCACCGACCTATCGCCATCGGCCCGATATGCAGCCCTGCATGCCTGCAGCTTGGGCAATCAATACCAGGCGGAGGTGACGGTCATGCATGTCATCCCGGATATGATCGATCTGCTCTCCAGTGAGGCGGGGGTCGACCTCTCCGATTTCATCCACAAAAGCGAATGGAAGGCGTATCACAAAAAGGGCATTGAGAAGGCCCGCCAGTTGATGACCCGGCGGATCAGAGAAACATCCAGAAAGGTTGTCAAGGAGATACCCCACTGTCCCCTATCGGAGAAGAATATCAGGGTCGGCATTGGCAATCCAGCCATGGAAATCGTTACCGCTGCACGCGAGGGCCACTATGATCTGATTATCATGGGATCCCATGGGCACGGGAAAATGGAAGAGACTATGATCGGCAGTGTGACCCAAGAGGTAGTCCGGCAAAGTCGCATCCCCGTCTTGGTGGTCCGTTTGCCCTCGGCGCATGGGTTCAAGGCACAACCAGTTGAGGATGTGCAATTGGAAGAGGCACCTCTGGCGCATTAATACGGGCTGTAGAAGGAGCGACGCATTAATCGGTTTTCTCAACAATCATGGATAGTAAGATAACCTTAGAAAATCAGCAGAGAGGAGATCACACCCATGTTTAGCGTATCCCCGTTGGCAAGCGCCCATGTGTCCAAATTCTTCGAGGGAAAACCGGTATCTCCCATTCGTATCTATTTCAATGCCGGTGGCTGAGGGCCACCCTCTTTGGCCATGGCTCTGGATGAGCCAGGAGACACAGACGAGGTCTTCCAGGTGGATGGTTTCTCCTATGTGATTGAGAAAAGTCTACTCGCCAGGGTGCAACCTATAGCGGTTGACTTTAGACCTACAGGTTTTCATGTAAGCGCACAGTTAGGCAATCTGGGGCGTTCAAGAAGATGTTAAGCCCGTTTTCGGATACACCGCAGACCGGTGGTGTATGAACAATCATAATGAAAGGAGCTTTCCGATGAAAGCAAAGAACTGCTGCAAAACGATGGAGAAGGAAGTTAACGGCTGGAAGGCGATGGTTTATGATATTACCCGGAAAATGGAAGGGCTGCCAGGCGATCAAAAATCGAAAATTCTTCCCAACATAGAGGATCTTCATATGCTCATTGCTGAAATGGACGACCGCATTGACCAAATCCGAACCCGGTGTACGCCGGAAACCGGGATGGATGACATCCAAACCGAGCGTGAGGCGTTTAATGCGTCTGTATCTACCCTCATGGTCAACACCGAAGAGGCCATGAAGGGGATAGGCGGTGGCGATTTCGGCGGATAGGGCGCAGATGGAGCTATCCCCCTGTGAATCGTCTGGTCAGGGCGACCGACCGAGTGGCCCTGACCAAGACCGCCCCTCATCGGAGAAGGACCATGGCTGAAAATACATCATCAGAGCACGATTTTAAGATAGGTATTTCCGACGGTGTCTCTCTGGTTGACTTCAATGCCCCCTGGTGTCGGCCATGCTGCATGCAAGAGCCCATTGTCAGAGCCCTTGAAGAAGAATACAAGGGGATGGTCACTGTGACCATGCTTAACATAGACAAACACCAAGAGATCGCCTTAAAATTGGGAATCCAGAGCATTCCCACCATCATCATTTTTAAGGATGGGATTGAAAAAAAGCGGTTTATCGGCTTGCAATCCGGAATAAAGTTATCAGATGCTTTACAACCACTGCTGAATCTACAGGAAACATAACCATCTCTATCGCTGGAGAATTTGTTGCATAGGAAAATGTATGAACCACCTGGATCGCGACACGCTGCTAACCCTGCTCTTTGATGTCGGCACCAAGGCTGAAATTGTTCTTGAAAATCATGAGCGACTGATGACGGTTGCCTGTAGCACCGGAGCGGTGTTCGAAAGCGAGGGGATCCACCTGTAGTAAAACCGAAGGATCCAACAAAAAGATGGAGGGTACATCATGAAAGTTGAAGAAAAAACTCTATGCCCGTATTGCCATGAAATGACAATCATCGCCTTACCTTCCGATTTTGCGCCAACCTACGTTTTTTGCAGGCATTGCAATACCAAATTTATCGTAGAACGAAGGGCTGCTGGGTACGAGGTGTTTACCTTGGAAAATGCCCCTTGCTGCAGTGATCCTGACTGCAAGGAAATTGAGATGGCGGCAAGCGACGAACAATAACAAATTTTACTTCTGCTGCTGTGATACAAATGCAAATAGAGCCTATCGGGCATCTATTTCGGTTCGACAGGATAACAACGTTCCAGAGGTGGGATTTCCAATTACCCCTATCGATAGAGCATCAATGCTGGACAAGAGTGGGCCTGGCAATAGCTGCTGCCTTCCGGCCACCTTTCTTCGGATCTCGAGGCAAAAACTGTTCGCCGGAACCATGTGCGTCAGTCCCAAAACCCATGTTGGCCAAAGCGGTTAGACCTAAACCGTCTAAAAATCATTGCTCGGAATCTCGTCGGAAGAGAATTATATGGAGGTGATTAGACGTGGTGTAGGGCATGGGGCTGCAAGTGCAACCCCATACCTTGGACGCTTGCCTGTATCTTCTGCAGGTTTACCATAGACACCATTTAAAGGTGCAGGACCATAAGCCATGCCAGCGTTTTACAGATCCGTCCACCGGCTAAATGCCGAATTGCTTGGTGTCTGTGTATTCCATTTTGAAGAGCATCCACCAATCTCTGGCCAGCCCTTTGGTAACATAGTCGTACGGCAGCCAACCATATCCCTTATCGCCCCAGCCCGTACCCCAGGAATTCTTGATCAGAAAAGCACCATTTGAAGTTGCTCCGCAAGTGTTGTTCTTGATCGTTTTGGCATCATCGTAGCCCACGGCTACTACGCCATGCCCTCCACGGACACCCTCCCCGGGGCAGGGAAGCGGGATATGGCCACTGGATCCGGCTTGGCTAATGGATGCGTAGACAGTGAAACCGAAGAATACGGGCAGCTTGGCCGCCAGATAGGCCTTTATCCTCTGAAGCAGCGTCGCCGGCGCTGTTCCTGACGGATCCAGACGAAAATAACGCAGCGTTTGATAGTTCCGTGCAAACGAGTAAAGAAAAGCGGGGGGTTCATCATTGAAGGTACGTTCACTTGAGGGGCCCGGGTTTTTTCGGTCGGTGTAGGGCCAGTACTTCTCAGGTGGTACACCGAATAGGGCCATGGCGCCCATGGTGGTTCTCATATAGGCGCCATAGTCCCAGTTCCAACCTAGCAAGTTGCGTGTCACCTTGTAGAGAAAAAGCCGGGACGCATCGATGTGCTTTCCAAATGCTTTACGTTCATAGTATTCAATCAATCCCACCCCCGCTTGAGCGGTGCACGATCCCAGGGAACCCTGGTTTTCAACCGGCGAGCACCACTGCCTCAGGTCCACATTCGCGGATAGCGTGAGGCCATCGGGGTTTTCAAGCCCCAACTCTTGCACGACGGGTTTTATCTTTTCGTGCTCTGGAGAGTAATCCCGGTAGTCCGGTAGGTCCGGCATCCATCCCATGCCCATCATCTGTGTGTCGTTACTCATTGTCTCTTCTCCTTATTGTTCATTTGGCTTGCCATAAAAAGCTTTACTTTGCGAGATGTAAAAACTTCACCTAAACACCCATTGGTACCACCTCCCTCCCGAAGACCTGCCCGTTGTGCCGGTCGCATTTAAAAAGCAATCGGCTGGCAGGTGTGCCTGCATAGTTACCCTTGCTCTTTAAGCAAGGGCTGAATGAAAAGCACATTGAAAAATTGAAGCCGTGAGAACACTGTGAGGAGATGGGGACTGATTCGAACACCAATGAATGATACAGGACTGTGCAGACGAACTGTCAATTTGAGACGTCGGTATTTAGAACCTTAACGTCGTTTTTACTTTTCTACTTCGGATAGTCCTTTATACAAAAGATTCGGACCGGAATATGTAAAGTGGATGACATGAAAGCTGTGGCATTGGTTACGGAAAATGAGGGCCTACGGACGAAGGTGCACCAAATGTGTTGTCTCATAGGGTCGCAATTTCAGCTCTGGTGGTGACTACTTTGAAAGGGCATTGACATTCAGCCCCAAAAAAATATACAGATATCCAGGTGCTATCATTGATTGGGTTGAAAATATGGGGATGTAGCTCAGTTG
>JBNKKA010000015.1:0-42078 GCA_050291585.1 Desulfobacteraceae bacterium | reverse complement strand
CCCGACCCTATTGTGAGTTTTTAGCTCAGGACGGTGGCCGTGACCTCCTTTATTATCCGAAGAATGTTTTTTCTGATCTTCGTCCTCTTCGGCGTCTCCCTGCTGATCTTCGGCATCCTCATGACCTTCAGTCCCGAACGGCGCGCGGCCGCCTATGTGACCACGCCCCAACAAGCCAAAGACATCCCCAGGATCATCGAGATGTACGGTCTCGACGACCCCTACCATCTGCAGTATATCCGCTGGGTCAAGGAGATCTCCACCGGCAACCTGGGCTGGTCCCTGGTGGCCGCCCGGCCGGTATTGGACGCCTTTCTCTACCTCTTACCCTATACCCTCGAGCTTAATCTCTTCGCATCGCCCCTGATCATCATCTTCGGCATATGGCTGGGGACCCAGGCGGGCATTCACCGTGACACCTGGGTCGACCATACGACTCGTGTCTTCGCCATCATCGGCTGGTCCCTGCCGACGTTTTTATTCGCCCTGGTCCTGCTGATGATCTTCTATGGCTACTTTGATCTGTTGCCCCCCGGTCTCATCAGTGACGACATCGCCATGTGGATCGTGGACAACCCAGGCAAGTTTACGCGCTATTCTGGGATGTACTCTCTGGACGGCCTCCTCAACGGCCGCCTGGACATCACCCTTGACGCCCTCTGGCATCTGGTCATGCCGGTGGTCACCCAGGTGATCGTGGTGGTGGCCCTGCTCATGCGCGTGATGCGTTCCGGCATGATCGAAGAACTCTCCCGGGACTATGTGATTACGGCGCGGGCCAAGGGGGCAGACAAACACACCATGTACTTCGGCCACGCCCGCAAGAACGCCCTCATCCCGGTGGTGACCGTGGCGGGCCAGCTGGTGGCCCTTTCCATGGAGGGCAGCATCGCCGTGGAGGTGGTCTTCAACCGCCAGGGCATCGGCCAGTGGCTGGCGGCTTCGGCCACCCAACTGGATATGCCCGTGCTCATGTGCATGTGCATGTTCATGGGCATCATCTTCGTGGTGGCCAATCTGATCATCGATATTTTGTATGCCTTCATCGATCCGCGTATCCGATTAGGCTGAGGCCTTTGATCGACTCAACCCCCGGTCCTTAAGGATCCGAACCGACGGGAATCCAAGATGCCATCATCTCATCCACGTATTCGTGAGTTAAAATTCACCCTCTACCGGATCTTCCGCAACCCCACCGCCATTCTGGGCTTCGGGTTGCTCTTCTTTTTCGTGACGGTGGCTATTTTCGCCCCCCAGATCGCGCCGCCCAAAAACCCATTCAACTCCTACATGATCCCCCACAAGGGCTTCTCGCCCACGCCCCAGGCGCCGGATGCCGAGTTTGTCTTCGGGCGCACATCGGGACAGTACGACATCTTCTACGGGGTGGTCTGGGGTACCCGCACGGCCTTCCGGATCGGTTTTTTCGTGGTGGGCTTCGCCGCCCTCGTGGGGGTGACCCTGGGGTCGGTGGCGGGGTACTATGGCGGGCTATTGGATGAGATTCTCATGCGCATCGTCGATACCATCTTCGCCATCCCCCTTTTGGTCCTGGCCATGGCCATTGTGGTGGCCTTCGGCAGGGGGCTGGACAACATCATAATCGCCCTGGCCCTGGTGGTCTGGCGCAACTACGTGCGCGTCATGCGTTCGGGGATCCTCACCCTGCGGGATCAGGAGTTTGTCCAGGCGGCCAAGATCATGGGGGTCTCCGATTTGAAGATCCTCCTGCGCCACATATTGCCCAACGCCATCTACCCGGTCCTGGTGATCGCCTTCATGGACATGGGCTCCATGGTGATCACGGCCAGTTTTTTGAGCTTCGTCGGCCTGGGGGCCCCCAAGGGCTACGCCGACTGGGGGCAGATGGTGGCCCTGGCGCGCAACTACATCGTGGGACCGCCCGAGGACCCCTTGCGCTTCTGGTATACGATTTTCTACCCGGGTATCTGCATCATCCTCTTCGTGCTGGCCTGGAACCTCATCGGAGACGCCCTGCGGGATGCCTTTGATCCCAAGCTGCGGCGCAGTTGATGGCGCTGGATATGAACCGTCACGGGGCAAGCTAATGACGCAACCCCATAGGGCATGGTGATATGGCAAAACTGCTCGAGATCAAAGATCTGGTAACCAATTTCTACACCTACGAGGGCGTGGTCAAGGCCCTCAACCGCATCAGCCTGGATGTCGACCACGGAGAGATCTTCGGTCTGGTGGGCGAATCGGGCTGCGGCAAGAGCGTGACCGTCCGGTCGCTCATGCGCATTATCCAGGAGCCGGGGCGCATCGACCGTGGCCAGGTGCTGCTCCATCACAACGGCCAGACCGGGGATGATGCCAAGCCGGTCGATCTCCTCCAGCAGAGCGAGAGTTATATGGAAGCCCTGCGTGGGGACCAGATCAGCATGATCTTTCAGGAACCCAACGCCGCCCTAAACCCCATCATGCGCATCGGTGATCAGGTGGCCGAGAGTTTCATGTTCCATCGCCAGGGGGAGATGTGCCGCCAAGTGTACAAAGATCTGGCCGCCGGCAAGGCGAGGGGCGTGGGCCCCCTGAGTAGCATTTTAAAAGGACTATACGAGCTCAAGGCCAAATACCCCGCTCATCTGCTGTTCAAGTTGCTCAAGCGCGTGCCGATCCTCAAAAAGTGGGACTACCTGCTGCATGCCGAAGCCCTCAACCGCTCGGTGGAGATCATCGCCAAACTGGGCATCGCCAACCCCGACGAGATCATCAAACGCTACCCCCACAATCTCTCCGGTGGCATGAAGCAGCGCATCGTCATCGCCATCGCCCTGGCCTGCAACCCCGTGCTGCTCATCGCCGACGAGGCCACCTCCAACCTGGACGTGACCATCCAGGCTCAAATTTTGGAGCTGCTGCGCGATCTGCGCCGGCGCAAGGCGATCAGCTCCATTCTGCTCATCACCCATGATTTAGGGGTGGTGGCCGAGACCTGTGATCGGGTGGGGGTCATGTATGCGGGCAATCTCTGTGAGGTGGGGCCGATCAAGGAGATCTTCGAGAATCCTAAACACCCGTATACGGCGGCCCTGCTCAATTCGGTGCCGCGGGTGTCCCAGGAGGGGGCCCTCTCCAGCATCGAGGGCAGTGTGCCCAACCTGGTATCACCGCCACCGGGCTGCCGCTTTCACCCCCGTTGCCCTTACGTGAAGGAGATCTGCCGCCAACGTTTTCCCGAAACCGTTGCGGTGGACGGTACGCATACCGTGGCTTGTTATCGCTATACCGATACACCCCGGGCCGCAGCCGACTGAACTGATTTAAAACCGCTGGATCAAGGACGCGCCATGCAAACCCTGCTCAGCTTGAAGAAACTGAAGAAACACTATCCCGTCCTGGGGGGCGTGCTGCGCCGCCAGGTAGCCTCGGTCAAGGCCCTGGACGGCATCGACCTGGAGATCATGCGCGGTGAGTGCCTCGGCCTGGTGGGGGAATCGGGTTGTGGCAAGACCACCACGGGTAAGGCCATCATCCGGCTGCACGATCCCACCAGTGGACAGATTCTCTACCATGGCGCCGAAGCTGGCGACAAACCGTACGATATCGCCCGCATGACCCGGGGAACCATGAAGCGCCTGGGCCTGCGCGAAAAGCTGCAGATGGTCTTCCAGGATCCCACTACCTCCCTGAACCCCCGCATGCTCATCAAGAACATCATCGCCGAGCCCCTCAAAGAGCAGCAACACCGTTCGGCCCGCGACCTGGAGACGCGGGTCACCGAGCTGCTGGAACTGGTGGGCCTCACCCGCGACCATTACCTGCGCTATCCCCACGAGTTCTCCGGCGGCCAGCGCCAGCGCATCGCCGTGGCCCGGGCCATCGCCACCAACCCGGAGTTCCTGGTGCTGGATGAACCCACCTCGGCCCTGGACGTGTCGGTCCAAGCCCAGATCCTCAACCTACTCCTGGAACTGCAGCAGCGGTTGGAGCTCACCTATCTGTTCGTGACCCACCATCTGCTGGTGGTCAAGTATATCAGCCATCGTCTGGCGGTGATGTACCTGGGCAAGATCGTTGAGCTGGCGCCCACCAAAACCCTCTTCAGCGAGCCCCTGCATCCGTACACCCACGCCCTATTGTCGGGCATTCCTGTGCCCGACACCGAGGCGAAAACCAGCCGCATCGTCCTCAGCGGCGACGTGCCCAGCCCCCTCAACCCGCCCCAGGGCTGCCGGTTCCATACCCGTTGTCCCTTTGTCATCGATCAGTGCCGCCAAGAGGAGCCCCTGCTTGGGGAAGTCGACGGCAGCGGCCACCGGGTGGCCTGCCATCGCTACGAGGAGGTCCCCCGACTGGTGGCCGAGAATTATGGGGCCGAGGCGGCCTGAGCTAACGGCTCAGGAGATGAAGCCGTAGAGGTACCAGCGGATCACCTGTTCGCCGAAGAAGATGTAAAGGATGGCCCCCAGGGCCAGGAAGGGGCCGAAGGGGATCGCCAGGCGCATCCCCTTGCCGGCCTTGAGCATGGCGCCCACGCCCACGAGGGTGCCCGCCGCGGAGGCGGCGAAGATGGTGAACAAAACCCCCTGCCAGCCAACCAATCCGCCGATCATCGCCAGCAGCTTGATGTCCCCTCCGCCCATACCTTCCCGCTTGGTCAGCAGATAGTAGCCCCAGGCTACGCTGAGGAGACTGCCGCCACCCACCACGACGCCGATCACCGCGTCCATGAGGGTGGGGACCGGCAGCAGCAGGCCGGCGAGAAAAAAGATGGGGATCCCCGGCAGACTGATCACGTCGGGGATGATACGGTGATCCAGGTCGATGAAGGTTACGGCCACCAGGGTGGCGATGAAGAGGAAGTGCACCAGGCAAGCGGGTGTCAGGCCGAATTTAAGAAAGGTGAACCAGGCCAGGAGGCCTGTGAGCAACTCCACCAGGGGGTAGCGCACGGCGATGCCGGCTTTGCAGGCGCGGCAGCGCCCCCTTAAAATGAGCCAGCTGAGCACGGGGATATTGTCGTAGAAGCGAACCGGGGTCTCGCAGTGGGGGCAACGCGAGCCCGGATGCACCAGGGAGAGCCCCGCCGGCAGGCGGTAGATGACGACATTGAGGAAGCTGCCCACGCACGACCCCACGAAAAAGACCCACACATGGGCGATCCAGAGTGCCTCTATCGGCATGACCGTTGTCTCCATAAAATGTATCGCTCGGCACTTGTGCGTATGCCGCCCTCCAGGGGGAGTTGACGATGTTGCTACCCGTTGCCGCTCGAAAGCGTGGCTTCCATAGTAAGATCGTACATCGAGCGCCGGGCTTTAGGTTCCAATAAGCGTTTATCTTGGGGAGCTTAGAGCGATAGGGGTTAAAAAGCAAGCGTCGACTGATCAAGTCATTCATCCGGATTCAAGGAATCGACGAATTAACGATTTTTACCACGCCGAGGGTATTGTCAAAACCCAAACCTGTCTTATAGTCTCTAATTTGGCCCAAGTGTTTGATGTGGTCCAGAAAAGGCCTGAAATTTAAACCGAGCAGCATTTCGCGCCATTTTCACGCAAGGAGAATCAATGGCTGAGACAGATAGAGACGATCTGATCAGTATCATCGAAGAGGATGATGATGATGCGGTGATTCCAACCACCCTACCCATGATGCCCGTAAGGGACGTGGTCATTTTTACCGATATGCTCTTGCCCCTTTTTGTGGGCCGCGAGAAATCGGTGCGCGCCGTGGAGGAATCCATTTCAAAAGATCGCTTCCTCTTCATCGCCACCCAAAAAGACCCGGCGGTGGAAAATCCCAAGCCGGATGAGATCTATACCGTCGGTACGGTCAGCCGTATCCTGCGCATGCTCAAACTGCCCGACGGGCGTGTCAAGACACTGGTCCAGGGTATCACCAAGGCACGCATCGTCAAATACACCCGCAAGCGCTCTCTTTACCGGGTCAAGGTTGAGCTTCTCGATGAGGGCGAGGTGGAAGCGGGCGATATTGAGATGGAAGCCCTCATGCGCAATGTCCGCGAGAATTCCGAGAAGATTCTGGCCCTGCGGGGGGAGTTGACCAGCGAGGTGGGCTCCATCCTCAACAGTATCGAGGAGCCCGGCAAACTGGCCGATCTGGTGGCCTCCAACCTGCGCCTCAAGCTTGAAGAGAGCCAGGAGATCATCGAGATTATAGACGGCACCGAGCGCCTCAAGCGAGTCAACGACATGCTCTCACGCGAGGTGGAGTTGTCGGCCATGCAGGCCAAGATCCAATCCGACGTCAAGGATGAGATCTCCAAGAGTCAGCGAGATTATTTTCTGCGCGAGCAGATGCGCGCCATCCACCGCGAACTGGGGGAGATGGACGAAAAGACCGAGGAGATCGAGAGCTACCGCAAAAAGATTAAAAAGGCCCGCATGCCGGCCGAAGCCAACAAAGAGGCCGACAAACAATTGCGCCGTTTGGAGCAGATGCATCCCGACTCGGCCGAATCTTCAGTGGTGCGCACATACCTGGACTGGCTCGTGGAGATGCCCTGGAGCAAGAACACCAAAGATTTTCTGGACATCAACAAGGCCCAGGAGGTGCTCGACCGGGACCACTATGGTCTGAAGAAGATTAAGGAGCGCATCCTCGAATATCTCAGCGTGCGCAAGCTCAACCCCAAGACCAAGGGCCCCATCCTCTGTTTCGTCGGCCCCCCGGGAGTGGGCAAGACCTCTCTGGGCCAGGCCATCGCCAAGGCCATGAAGCGCAAGTTCATCCGCATCTCATTGGGCGGCATTCGTGACGAGGCCGAGATACGCGGCCATCGGCGGACTTACATCGGCGCCATGCCCGGGCGCATTCTCCAGGGACTCAAACAGACTGCTGCTAACAATCCGGTCTTCATGATGGATGAGATCGACAAGCTAGGCGCCGATTTCCGCGGAGACCCCTCCTCGGCTCTCCTGGAAGCGCTAGATCCCGAGCAGAACACCGCGTTCAGCGATCACTACCTCAACCTGGCCTTCGATCTCTCCAAGGTGATGTTTATCCTAACGGCCAATCACACCGACACTATTCCCACGGCCCTCTTGGATCGTATGGAAGTGATCAGCCTTTCCGGCTATACCGAGGAGGAGAAAGAGACCATCGCACGCAACTACCTGATCCCCCGTCAGATCAAGGAGAACGGTCTCAAGCCCCGTCAGTTTGAAATTAGCAAGGGCGCCCTGGGTCAGATGATTACCGAATATACCAGCGAGGCGGGTCTGCGGAACCTGGAGCGCGAGATCGGCAGCCTCTGTCGCAAGGTTGCCCGGCGTATCGCCGGGGGCGAGAAGGGGCTCCATAAGATCACACGCAACAACTTGCAGAAGTATTTGGGGGTGCCCCAGTACTACCCCGAGATGGACAAGGAAGAGAGCCAGGTGGGACTCTCAACCGGATTGGCCTGGACCCAAGTGGGGGGCGAAGTTCTTTATGTGGAGGCCGCCCTCATCAGCGGCAAGGGGGATCTCATCGTCACCGGCCAGTTGGGCGACATCATGCAGGAGTCGGCCCGGGCGGCCTTGAGCTATACGCGCGCCAATCTCAAGACGTTGGGCATCGACCCTAAACTGCTGGAGATCTACGACCTGCACATCCACGTACCAGCCGGGGCCATCCCCAAAGATGGACCCTCAGCGGGCATCGCCATGGCGACGGCCCTTATCTCGGCGCTGACCCAGCGGGCGGTTAACAGCGTCGTGGCCATGACGGGTGAGATCACCCTGCGAGGCCGTGTGCTACCCATCGGTGGACTAAAAGAGAAGGCCATGGGCGCCCTGCGCGCCGGGGTCCACACGGTGATTATCCCCGCCAAGAACAAAAAGGATTTAAGCGAGATTCCCGCCAACGTTAGACGAAAAATCGACTTTATCCCGGTAAGCAACATGGACGAAGTCCTCGCCATCGCCCTTGAGAAAGCCAAGCCTCGCGCCCGAAAGCCCAAATCGGCCAATACGTCCAAGCGCAAAGCGCCCGCCACCAAAAAGAAACCAACGGCCAAACAGCGTCCAGCCAACGCCTGAGTTCGGAAAAGCGCATGCGTATCCTGGCCGTCGATACCGCCACCCCCTGCTGCAGTGTGGCCCTTGCCGAAAACGGCGAGGTGCGGGCTGCCGCCGTGGACGCCACCGGGGTAACCCATTCGCGCCATCTCATGGGCCTCATCGATGGGGTTATGGCCTCCGCCGGCTGGGGAGTGGACCAACTGGACGGTTTTGGCGTGACGCGTGGGCCGGGGAGCTTTACCGGTATCCGTATCGGCATGAGCGCCGTCATGGGTCTTGCCCAGGCCGTGGCGCGTCCCGTTGTGGGGGTTTCGGTCCTGGAGACCTTGGCTTGGCCCTTGAGTCAATGCGGAGAACCGGTCTGCGTCCTCATCGACGCCCGCCGCGGAGAAGTGTATTGCGGCCTGTATTGTTGGGAAGGGCGAACCATAAAAACCCTCGTCCCCGAGCAGGTGGCCGCCCCAGAACACGTCCTTGAGATGCTACCCGAGACCTGTCTTTTTGTGGGCAGTGGGGCATCACTTTATCAAGATCAGATTCTGGCCGCTAAGGGCGCCAGAGCCCGCTTCGTCCCAAGCTTTCAGCAGCAGCCCGATGCTGTGGTGGTGGCCTGGCTGGCCGAGGCGCGTTTGGGTGCCGAGGGCGGAGACGCAGCCGACCTGCAGCCCATCTACCTGCGTAAATCCGATGCCCAGATCCACCGTGAATCGGCGGCAAATGCAGGTCCGGGGAGTGCTGTCAGTTAGACCATCTGTCTGCCCAATCGATCTCCCAACCCATGGTTGTCAATCCTCACATCGATGCCTACCTTTCGTGCTGACTGTCTATGTTCGATGGACACGAGCAAGGAGGGACCATGTTTCAATCGATTGCCGGGGATGCGCAACTCCCAGATAACGATGCATCTATACATATGAACACAGATCCAGTCCCTCTCTCCTCCTTGGGTTTCGACAACCCTTTTGTGGCCGATCTGCCCCCCGACCCGGAGACGCGCAACTTTCGGCGCCAGGTAACGGGTGCCTGTTACTCCCGTGTGACACCGACAGCGGTGAAAGACCCTAAACTAGTGGCCTACTCGCCGGAGGTGGCCGACCGGCTTGGCCTAACGCCCGCTGACTGTGAATCCGATCTGTTCACCCAGGTATTCGCAGGCAATCGCCTGCTGCCGGGCATGTCGCCTTACGCCACCTGCTACGGCGGCCATCAGTTCGGCAACTGGGCCGGGCAGTTGGGCGATGGGCGTGCCATCAACCTGGGCGAGGGGGTCAACCCGGCCGGCCAACGGTGGGCCCTGCAGCTCAAAGGGGCCGGACCGACGCCCTATTCGCGCAATGCGGATGGACTGGCGGTGCTGCGCTCCTCCCTGCGCGAGTTCCTCTGCAGCGAGGCCATGCATCATCTGGGTGTGCCCACTACGCGTGCCTTGAGCCTGATTCTGACTGGAGAAGCGGTCGAGCGTGATATGTTCTACGACGGCCATCCTAAGCTGGAGCCAGGAGCGGTGGTATGCCGGATGGCGCCCAGCTTTACCCGCTTCGGTCATTTTCAAATCTATGCCGCCCGTGGGGAGATCGAATTGCTGCGCCGCTTCATGGATTACACCCTGCGGATCGATTTCCCCGAATTGGGACCCTTCACCAAGGAGGCGGCATCCCGTGAGGTTTACATGCAGTGGTTTGACACCGTCTGCCGAAAGACCATGGAGATGATCGTCCACTGGATGCGGGTGGGTTTTGTGCACGGAGTGATGAACACCGACAATATGTCGGTTTTAGGACTGACCATTGATTACGGGCCTTACGGCTGGCTGGAAGACTACGATCCGAACTGGACGCCCAACACGACTGATGCCGCGGGGCGTCGCTATCGCTTCAGCCACCAACCCCAGATCGCCCTGTGGAATTTAGCCCAGCTGGCCAGTGCCATTTATCCCCTTATCGGTGAGAGTGAACCCCTGGAAGCGATTCTGGGCGAGGCGGTTCAGTATTACCAGACCGAATGGCAGGCGATGATGGCTGCAAAACTGGGCCTGACGGATTTTGCGCCTGAAACGGACATGGCCCTGATCACGGAATTGCTCAACATTCTGGCCGCCGTCGAGACCGATATGACCATCTTCTTCCGTCGTCTGGCAAGGGTCGCCTTATCCTCGGCTGAAGGGGGGGCGTCTCACCCGCGGGAGATCCCAGCGGCGTTGCTCGACGCCTACTACGCGCCCTCTCAATTGAGCGATGCCTATGGCCAACGTTTAGGTTCCTGGTTGGGCCAGTACGCCCAGAGAATAGGTCGTGAGGGGCTTTCTCACCAGGAGCGCCGTCAGCGTATGAACCGTGTCAACCCCAAATACGTCCTGCGCAATTACCTCGCCCAGGAGGCCATCGACATGGCGGAAGCTGGTAATTTCAGCCGGGTGCATACCCTTCTCGACCTCCTGCGGCGGCCCTACGACAGCCAGCCCGATAGAGAGCGTTTCGCCGCCCGGCGACCCGAGTGGGCCCGCCATCGGCCGGGCTGCTCGATGCTCTCTTGCAGTTCCTGAACCCCACCTTTGTCCATCGCCGGCTTATATTGGGGCAGATGTGCCGTTTACCGATGATCGCTATCCAGGGCCTGGCGAACCACCCGAGCCAATTTTTCCATGACGAAGGGTTTATGCAGGATAGCGCTGGCCCCCAGATCGCTCGGGCTGACACCGTTCAATTTGTTGCTGTACCCGGTGCTGAGGATCAGAGGCAGGCCCGGGCGGATAGTGAGGATGGCCGAGGCCAGTTGGTCACCGCTCATGGAGGGCATGGACATGTCGGTGATGAGCAGATCGAAGCGCATCGGATCCGCGCTGAAGCATGCCAGGGCGTCATCGGGGTGGGAACAGCTTTCTACCTGGTAGCCCAGGCGTCTCAGCATCTGCTCCGTCATCATGACGATGGCCGCCTCGTCGTCCACGAAGAGGATGCGTTCATTCCCCATGGGTATCTCGGGCCGGCTGACCTCCCTCTCAGCCGGCTGCTCGACGGACACCATCGGGAAAAGCAATTGGAAGCGAGTGCCTTTGCCATGATCGCTCTGGACCGAGATAGTTCCGCCGTGGCTCTGGACAACCCCTTGCACCACGGCCAAACCCATGCCGGAACCTTTGCCCACCGCTTTGGTGGTGAAATAGGGGTCGAAGATGCGGTCCATCACTTCTGGGGGGATACCGGGGCCATCGTCCTCAATGGTAATTTCGATATGCTTGCCGGGTTGTAGACCCGTGTGTTTGCCGATCATGGCGGGCTCCAGATCCACCTTTTCCGCGTGGACCTTAATAATACCGCCGGTTTCCTCTATAGCCTGGGCGGCGTTGACGCAGATATTCATCAGGGCCATGTGGAGTTGGGTGGGCGCCCCCATGAGGGTCTCCTCTTTCAGGTCGATATCGGCCTCAACCTTGATAGTGGCGGGAATCAGAGGGCGCAGGAATCTCAGGGCGTCCTCCAAGAGGGTGGCGGCCTTTACGGTGTCCTTCTCCTGATGGGATTTACGGCTGTAGCTGAGCAGCTGGCCGACGATATCTTTGGCCCGCAGGGCGGCGAAGTGAATCTGCTTTAGGCATTTGCGTATGGCTTCGTGGTTGCTCATGTCGTCCATGGCCAATTCATTATTGCCGATGATGACGCTGAGGATATTATTGAAATCATGGGCGATACCCCCAGTCAAGGTGCCCAGGGACTCCATTTTGCGGGCCTGCAGGAGTTCGGCTTCGAGCCGCTTGAGTTCGCTGATATCGTTGATCACGCTGAGGATGCGCTGCACCTCGCCGTACTCATCGCGGATATAGTCCCAATTGATCTGCGTGTGGATTAGGTGCCCGTTTTTGGTGCGATCTTTACTGAAGTAGGTCGTGGGGTGGGGCTGCTCCTTGAGCAAAGAGCGGTAGTAATTGCGGGTGTGCTCTTTGTCGGCGGGGTCATCCACCAGATCCCAGATGAACTTGCCGACAAGCTCCCCAGGTTCGCGGTTCTGGATGCGGTGGTGGGCGGGATTGGAGAAGATGATGCGGCCTTCGCGATCAGTAAGTTGCACCCCCAGGGGCATGGTCTCCACCAGGGTGCGGTATTTCTCTTCGCTCATGCGCAGATCACGCTCCGCCCGTTTACGCCGTTGCAAGTCATCGGCCAGGCGTCGGCGCATGGTGTTGATGGCATCCACGAGCAGGTCGATTTCATCGGAGACGGCGGTCGCCGAACGTTTGCGGTCGATGGTCAGTTCTTTTCCCAGGGCACCGATGCGCAGCATCTGAGTATAGGCCGAGATGGTCAGGAGGTGTTGGATCACCAGACGATAGATCAGGTAGAGGATAAAAAGGGAAACCAGGAAAGTTTGCATCCCCTGGGTGGCCAGAATCACAAAGGTCCGCTTGAACAGCCGGTCGTAGACATTGCTCAGGGAGGCGTGGGCCACCAACTCACCGATGTTCTCCTGCTTGCCGGCATTATTGTACAGCATGGGATAGTGCTGGGTGATCATGCGCTCATCCGGTGCGGTGGGACCTGCCGAAAAGATCAGCTGACCCCCCTCAAAGATTTCGAGGCGCACGATGTCGCCCAGTAGGAGGATATTGTTGAGCTGCAACTGGATCTGGGTGTTGTCGATACGCCATAGTCCGATGGTTAAGCTTTCCAGGTGGACCTTTTCGATCTGTCGGAGCTTGTCATTGATGACGCCACGGTCGTTGCGGTATTCGGTGTAGATTTGCAGGGAGCTGCCCATGAGGGTGATGAGGGCGCTGAACAGCAGAATGCCGAGCAATTGCTTTCTGGCCAGGGGGCTGCTAAGGAATTTGATTTTTTTTGTTTTGGGGATCTGCTTCACCGGGGACCTTTTGTACACCGTTGCGGATTGTTTGCCTGCGATGGTTCAATAGGCGGTCAAATATCATAGGCGCCGATTTGCCCGGCCCTCCAGCCAGCGTTGACAATGAGCGGCGATCTCTACATGACAGCGTTGTTGTTCGCTATTGCGAGCTTTTGGCAGGTCGAAGGAGTGGTTGCCGTCGTCGATGACCACCAATTCAGGCGTGGGGACGAGTCGATTCAACACTGGTTTCAGTAGGGTCAGGTCGCAAAAGGCGTCGCGGGTGCCGGCAATAAAGAGCATGGGCTGCATGATGGCGGGCAGATGGTCGTCCCGGAGTTTGTCTTTGCGCCCTGGGGCATGGAGGGGATAGCCCAGAAAGATCAACCCCTCCACCGGCAATCGTTGTGCAGCGGCTAGTTGGGAGGCAACCCGGCCCCCCATGGATTTGCCTGCGGCCACCAACCGGTCAGGCCGGCAACGAGAATCGTTTTTAACCCAGTCGATCACGCCTAGCCAGGTGGCTTCCAGGCGTTTTTGACCATCGGGAGAAGTCTTGCCCTGGTCGGCGTAGGGGAAGTTGAAGCTCAGGGTGAGGATCCCGGCTTTCGCCAGGGTCTGGCCCACGGTGACGAGGAGTGGGTTTTCTTTGTTGTTGGCGGCCCCGTGGGCGAGGATGACGGCGGTACCCAGGCCGGTTTGCCAGTTTTCGGGTCGATTCAGATCGGCGTTGATGCTCAGGACGGTATCGATGGGGATTCGGATCGGTTCGCACCGCATTGTGCCGGCCTCCTTGAAAGTATGCTTCTTACATACACCTCAATTGGATACTGGGAGGAGATCCTTTTTTATTTAGATGCTTTTATACTCACCCGTGAGGTCTGTTTGTCAATTAGATTGTGGCTCGTTAGGACTCGTTTGGCGGGAGCGCATATTCCCGTTTCGGATGCTGCGTTAAAAATGGTATTGAAGCTCACATTCAATTTTGGAAGGGATGGAAGGCCGATGACGCGACTGGAACCAGAGACGCAGGGAATGGTAGCGGCAGTAATATTTGACATGGACGGCCTGTTGGTGGACTCCGAGCCAGTCTGGGACAAGGCCCGCTCAATGATGGCCCAGGCGGCGGGCAAGAGCTGGAATAGCGACGATCACAAGGCCGTCATGGGGGTCAGTACCCAGGAGTGGGTGGACTACATGATCCGTCGCTTAGATCTCACCATGGCCCCCCAGGCGGTGGAGGCGCAGATCATCGCTCAGATGGTAGCCCTCTATGAGCGTAAGATCCCATTCTTTAAAGGCGCAATAGAGGCCGTGGCCCTGGCCGCCGAAGCCTTTCCCACAGGCTTGGCTTCGGGCTCACCCCGTCAACTCATCGATACCGTCACCCGTCACCCGGCGCTGGCTGAAAAATTCAAGGCGATCTTCTCCGCAGATCAGGTTGGGCGTGGCAAGCCGGCCCCGGACGTCTATCTGGCTGCAGCGGCAGCCATGGGGGTGGCTCCCCACGACTGTGTCTGTCTTGAGGATTCGGGCAATGGCATTCTGGCTGGAAAGAACGCCGGTATGCGCGTCATCGCGGTACCCGACCCCCGGTTTCCACCCTCGGCCGAAAAGCTCGCCCAGGCGGATGTGGTTCTCGAGTCTCTGACCCAATTCAACCGGGAGACCCTCTCTGGATAGTTGCAATCCGGATGGAAAAGAACCCCCCATCATCACCGCCACTGCTTTTGCTGCTCTGGCGGTCAACGGGATGACCTTCATGGTGGAATTCGGATGGCAATGAAACGCCCAATCATCACCGCCATTGCTTTTGCTGCTCTGGCGGTCAACGGGATGACCTTCACCTTTATGGGGACCAGTCTGCCGGCCATTCAGACCCATCTGGCCATCGGCATCGATCAGGGAGGGACGCTGATGGCCTCCCTGCAGACAGGCCTCACGCTCTTCTCCTTCATCGGGGGCGTTCTCTCCGACCGCTTCCGCCGCGAACGCATCCTCATGGGCGGTTGTCTGCTCCTCGGTGTCGGCGCCCTGTTTTTCGGCGCCGTAACCTCTTTTGCGGTCAACATGGTCGTGGTCTGGGTCATGGGAGCCGGCATGGGGTGTATCCTCAGTGCTTCCAACACACTCTTGATCAGCCTCTATCCCGCCCGCAAGGGGGCCATCCTGAACATCCACCACGTTTTTTTTGGCGTGGGCGCCCTGCTCGGGCCCGCCTTCATGGGTTATTTGATCTTGCATGGCAACCGCTGGCGGCAAGGTTACCTGGGCGAGGGCCTCTTCCTTGCGGCGCTCGCCGCACTTTTCTTCCTCTCCGGTGGCCGGCGACCCCTGTCCAAACACGACGCCCCCCCGCGACCGCCGCTGGGTGGACTGCTCAAAGACAGGCAGTTCAGTGTGATTCTGCTGGTAAATGCCCTCTCTGTGGGCAGCCAGGTGTCGACTATGCTCCTGGGGGTCAGCTTTCTCATGGAGGCCAAGCAGGCCTCTCTGGCTGTAGCCGGGATCGCCATTTCGCTCTTCTCGATCTTCATGGGGATAGGCCGTCTCATCTGCAGCCGTCTGACCCTCACCATCCGACATACCCCCATTCTGCTCACCCTCCTGTGGTTCCAGGTGGGCATATTGCTGCTGGCCTGGCTGGGGGGCGGATATTTGTCCGTGGCCGCCATCGCCCTCAGCGGGTTCACTTTCTCTGGCATTTATCCCACCTCTCTGGCCCTGGTGGGCGCACTCTTCCCCCGCCTGGAAGGTTCCGCCCTGGGGATATTGTCCACCATGAGCAGTTTCGGCGCCGTCGTCCTCTGCTGGCTCACCGGGTATGTGGCCGGCTTGACCAATATGCGCAGCGGACTTATGGTCATCATTATCGCCTGTGCCACCGCCTTGCTTATTTTCCAGGGCAGCCGTGGCGCCCTGGGGCGCCGAGAAGCACGGGCCGCCACCGATGAGAACGGATGGAAACAAGGAGAATAGATATGACCGGATTCCTGAAGGAGATCGATGTGCGACGGGCCAATCGGGCCCTGAGTGAGAAAAAGATCGCCGATGAGGTCCTGGCGCGGGTGATGACGGCGGCGACCTACGCCCCCAGCGCCTTCAACAGCCAGCCCTGGCGATTTATGGTCGTAACCGATGCGGCGGCCCTGGCGCGCCTCCATGAAGCCCTTAGCGACGGTAATTACTGGGCCAAGAAGGCGCCCGCACTGGTGGCGGTGGCCACCAAACTCAGCTTGGATGCCCAACTGAGCGACGGCCGGGATTACGCTTTTTTCGCCTGCGGTCTGGCCACTGGAAATCTTCTTCTGCAGGCTGTTAATGAAGGCCTCTACGCCCACCCCATGGCCGGTTATGATCCCCTTGTGGTGAAGAAGGCCTTCTCCATTCCCGAAGATTATGTCGTCATCAATCTCATCGCCCTGGGATACCCGGGCAGCGGGGAGCATTTGAGCGCGAAGCACGTTCAAGCTGAAACCAGCCCGCGGACGCGGAAACCTGAGCATGAAGTGATCTCCTACAACAAGTGGGGGTTCTAGCTATACCCACCATCAGCCCTTCACCGCCCCGGCAGTAAGTCCTGTGATGATCTGCTTGGCGGCGAAGAAGGTGATGATCAACGAGGGGATCACGATGAGGGTGCCCATGGCCATGATGCGGCCCCATTCGGCGCCCTCATCGGTAAGGAACCCCTGGATGGCCACCGAGAGGGTGCGCGATTTGCGGCCGGTGAGAAAGAGGGCCAGGAGGAACTCGTTCCAGGCGATGCGGAAAGTGAAGATGGCTGCCACGGCGTAACCCGACTTCATCAGGGGGAAGATGATCTCGAGAAACACCTGCAGGGGTGAGGCGCCGTCGATGATGGCGGCCTCCTCCAACTCCACCGGGATCTGTTTGACGAAGCTGAAGAGCAGCCAGATGGCGAAGGGTAGGTTGAGGGCCGTGTAGAAAAAGGTCAGACCGAAGAGTTCCTGCTGGCGGCCTGAGTAGCCCCAGCGCATCCACAGGGCAAAGACTGGCACAGCGATGACGGCCGGTGGCACCATGCGGATGAGCAGGTTGCCGTAAGTCAGAAAGCCACGCCCCAGGAACTCCCTCCGGGCGATGGCATAGGCCGCAAGACCAGCGAAGGCCAGGGTCAGGAGAGTGGAGCCGAGGCCCACCGCCAGGGAGTTGAGCAGATAGGTGTCGAAGTGGTGCTCACTAAGAACCACCTTGTAGTTCTGCAGGGTGGGGAAGAAGAACCACAGGGGTTTGTCGGCGAAGATGTCGACCTCGTTTTTGAGGGAGGTCATCAGCATCACGTAGACCGGTCCTATGGAGATCAGGGAGAGGACGACGGCCATCGCGTAATGAACGGGTGAGGTGTGTTCCTTTGCGGCCATGGCGGCTCTCCTATAAATCGGATTTCTCTTTGAGGGGGTTGGAAAAGGTCAGCACGGCGATGCTCAACAGGGAGACGATGGCCAGAAGGAGCATGGAGATCGCCGATGCATAGCCCAGGTTCTGGGCCGTAAAAGCAGTTTTATATACATGCAGAGCGAGAAGCTCCGTCTCCAGTCCCGGACCACCGAAGGTAAGGATGAAGACCACCTCCACCACCTTGTAGACGTCGACGATGCGCATCAGAAGGGCGACCACTAAAACGGACTTTATCATGGGCAGCTTGACCAGCAGGATTTGCTGCCACAGGTTGGCTCCGTCGATACGGGCCGCCTCGACCACGTCCTTGGGCAGGGCCTGCAAGCCGGCCAGAACAATGATGAAGATAAAGGGCGTCCACTGCCAGATATCCGTAATAATCAGCGATGTGAGGGCGATTTTAGGGTTGGAGAGCCATAGGACCGGTTCGATGCCAATTTTGCCCAGGTAGTAATTGAGCATCCCCGAGCGGGCGTCCATGAGGTAACGCCAGATCAGGCCCACCACCACTGGGGAGACCATCAAGGGCATAATCAGACAAGTGCGGAAGAGGGCGGCCCCCCGGATGGGTCGCTCCAGGACGATGGCCAGAAAGGTACCCAGGATCATCTCGATGGATACCACCCAAAAGCCGAACTTCAAGGTCACCCAGAAGGAGGCCCACACATCCGGGTCGCGTATCAGTTTGCTGAACCACTGCAGGCCGACGAACTCTTTGGTGCTCCAGGGCGTGCCCATGCCCCAGTCGAAAAAAGCCAACTGGACAGAGGTGAACAAGGGCAGCAGCAGGCCGATGAGCATGACGATGACGGCCGGGCCTACGAAACAATAGGCGATGAGATTATTGGATAGCTTGTCCCGTAAGGTATTCACACCGGCATCCTTCGCTCACTTGGGTTGAAGATGCACTGCGTCGTTTTGAGGAACCGGCGTGTGAAAGCGGGAGGAGATCTTCCGCACGCCGGTGGCGGTCAGGTTCGATAAACCCACATTACTTCCAGCCGTAGTAACCTTTGCTGTCCAGCAACGCTTCGATCTTGGCCGCGGCCTCGTCCAAGGCCTGCTGGGCAGGCTTCTTGCCGGTGATCGCCTCGGAGACCGAGATACCGATGATCTGGTTGTCGATCTGGGGCCATTCGGGGATCAACGGCCGCCAGTCGGCTTTGGCGCACTTGAGCTGCTCCACCAGGGCTTTGTATTCGGGGAACTTGGCCTGCAGCTTGGGATCGTTCATGGTGGAGGTACGAATGGGATCTCCCCCCATCTCGGCCAGGGCGTAGTCGATCTTCTTGCTGGTGAACCACTGGATGAAGAGGAAGGCGGCCTCCTTATTCTTGGCATTGGCCGGGATCCCCATGGCAAAACCGCCGGTTCCAGCGCCACACTGACTTCCTTCGGGATGCAGGGCATAGCCCACCTTGCCGACGATCTTGGACTTGGTCGGATCCTCAGCGGTTTTGCGGATCTTGGAGTCATCCAGGTAGAAGGCGGCGTCACCCTGGACAAAAGAGTTTTTCATCTCTGAATAGGAATAGCCGGCCATGCCCACGGGGCCCGTGGCGATGAACTCTTTGAGGATTTCGATGGTTTTGACGCCTTCCGGTCCATTTAGGGTGGGTTTGAAGTTGTCATCGAGGATCTTGCCGCCCTGGGGGGCGAAGTGGGTCAGGAAGAAATCGGTGGCCATGTGACCGGACTGGGCCCGGCCGGTGACGCCGCCGATGCCCT
The DNA here is from genome assembly GCA_050291585.1 of Desulfobacteraceae bacterium. Taxonomy (GTDB): domain Bacteria; phylum Desulfobacterota; class Desulfobacteria; order Desulfobacterales; family Desulfosarcinaceae; genus JASJCL01. The sequence goes on along the minus strand of JBNKKA010000015.1, from coordinate 23,098 downwards.
CTTTCGCCTTGATGATTTTGGCGGCTGCGATGAGTTCGTCATAGGTCTTGGGCACCGCGATCTTGTGCTTCTCGAGGAGATCCTTGCGGTATGCCATCATGGAGGTCTGGGCGGAGAAGGAAATGCCGTAAAGGCCGGCGCTGGGACCTGGTAGATAGGCCTGACGTCCGCCGACCACACCGCCGTTCTGCAGGTAAGCCGGGGTGATATCTTCGATATCGTAGTCCGGATTTACCAGTGCGGGGTTGGCGAACATCTGCGACAGCGGGGTCAGGAGCCCTTTTTGGACATATTCCGTCTTCCAGAAAACCACCCAGGCGACCACATCATAGTCCCCCTTGGGCTTGGCCATCTCGAGAACCTGCTTGTCGTGCAGTTTCATATATTGTAGCGAATCGGTCTCCACTTTGATGCCGGTTTCCTTCTCGAACTGGGGAATCAACTTCTTGGCGAGATCGAAGTGGGGCAGGGCGGGCCAGCTGACGACGATTTCAGTTCCCTTGTACTTGTCATAGGGACCGGCGCCGGCGCTGGCCGAGAGTGCCAGGATACCCACTGCAACCAAACACGCGATTACCATTCTACTACTGAATCCTCCGCGCATACTTGCCTCCTTTACCTTCTGTTATGGAAGAGATGAACTGCTATATGACAGGCTTGTTCGTCTATCTTATTAGACCAGGGGGCCTTTCCCTTAAAAGACCCCTCGGTTATGCTGCCATTTCACCACGGACGCGCGTAATGATCTCATTGAGCTTTTCCAGGTAGTAACGGTAGTTCGCAATGGATACCCCCTGGGGAATTCTGTGATCCAGACCAAGGACGCAGCCGCCGGTTCTGACCATCTCGGGCACCACCCGTTCGAGTTCGGCCTCGATCTCGGCAAAGCCTGCCATCAGGGCGAACTTGTCGATGCCGCCTTCTATGGCCAGTTGATTACCGTACTGCCGCCGCAGGGCCACCATATCCATATTGCCCCCGGGTTCGCAGGGGTGGAACATGTTGATCCCGCCTTTGATCAGGCTGGCCATGATGGGCATGCAGTCCCCGTCGCTGTCGATGTTGAAGAGGCGCCCACCCCGAGCTCTGACCACCTCCCAGCAGCGTCGGTAGTAAGGCACCATGAGTTCCTCGACCTGTTTGGGCCCCCACAAGGGGCCGCTCTTGCCGGCCATATCCTCGTGAACCAGGAGCATGTCGATGGGAACCTCCCGTGTGACCAAATCGAGGACCCTGGCCGCCGTTGCACCGATGGTGTCCAGGATGTCATTCAGTAGATCCGGTTGGGTATAGGGCCCCATTAGAGAGGCCTCATCGCCCACCAGCACCCGGATTTCGTCGTAGCCCCCGGGAATGGTGGCGACGATGACGTGGCCGGCGTCGCGCATCTTCTCCACGTTGGCCTTAATTTCGGCTGGGATGCGCCCTTCACAGAACTGATAGCGGGGTTTGATGCGCTCCCAGTCTTCCCTGGTCTTAACGGGGAACGCCATGGGGTGGCCCAGGGTGGAGCTCTCCTTGACCAGTTTATGGCGGATTCCCATGAAATTGCGGTAGACCAACTCGGTCGCATCGTTGCTGATGATCTCCGACTGGTCGGGGCCGTAGTAGCCGGTGAAGGCGCCGCAGTCGTAGTATATGGCCTCAACATAGTCGAAGGCGGAGAAATCGATTTCTGCTTCGCTGGCGCCATCCGCGCGCCAGTCCTCCTTGACGCCGATGAGGGGTCCCAGGGTTTCCCGATAGAGGGTGCGCTCGTTGGTGACGAAGGTCATATGGTCGAGGAACTCTTCGCGTCTGACGGTCATTTTGCGCACCGTAGCGAGCTTACGGTGCTCCTCGAGGATAATCTCCTGGATCGCGTCGTTCTGGTTGGGCCGTTTGATCTCGGCGGTATCCATGCTGCGAACTCCTGATCTATCTTATACCGCTATGGTGTTATGGCCAGTTCCAGTCGCTTCTCCGTCTCCACGTCAAAGAGATGGTAGCGGCCGGGTTTGGGCATGAGGCGGATCTCTTCGGCGGACCGGAACTCTCTGCGGTCCTCCATGACGGCCGTCACCTCCTGGCCTGCCACACGGGCGACCACCTGGGTCTCCTTACCGGTGGGTTCGGTGACGGCGACCTTGGCCCGGAAGCCCTCTCCATTCTCCACCAGTTGGAGGTGTTCGGGACGGATGCCGAGGATGGCCGGACGGTTGTGCCACTCGCTGCGAATATCACCGATGCCGACGGTTTCACCGTTTTCAAGCTGGAAGGTGTTTGCAGGGCCTTTCTGGATCTTGCCCTTTAAAAAATTCATTGCGGGAGAGCCGATGAAGCCGGCCACGAAGACGTTTACCGGGCGGTCGTAAAGCTCAAGGGGGGAGCCGATCTGTTCGGTGAAGCCCTTGTTGGTCAGCACAATTTTATCGGCCATGGTCATGGCCTCGATCTGGTCGTGGGTCACGTAGATGGTGGTGGTCCCCAGGCGTTTCTGGAGTTCTTTGATCTCGGCCCGCATCTGGACGCGTAGCTTGGCGTCCAGGTTGGAGAGGGGTTCGTCAAACAGGAACACCTTGGGATCGCGCACGATGGCACGCCCCATGGCCACCCGCTGGCGTTGTCCACCGGATAGGTGGCGAGGGTGGCGGTCCAGGAAGTCAGTCAGCCCCAGAATCTCGGCCGCCCTGGTCACCCGCTCGGTGATGGCGGCTTTGTTCTCTTTTCTCAGGCGCAGGGAAAAGCCCATGTTTTCGGCCACTGTCATGTGGGGGTAGAGGGCGTAGCTCTGGAAGACCATGGCGATGTCGCGGTCCTTGGGACGGACGTTGTTGACTACCTTGTCGTCGATGCGAATCTCTCCGGCGCTGATCGATTCCAGCCCGGCCACCATGCGCAGGAGGGTCGATTTGCCGCAGCCCGAAGGGCCCACCAGGATGACGAACTCCCCGTCGGCGATATCAATAGTGACACCGTGGATCACTTCCGTTGTATCGTAGGTCTTGCGTACCTGATCGATGCTTACCGAGGCCATTGACACCCTCCATCTGAACTGAGTTATACGCGTGCGTAGGCGGACGCTGCTATCCTACCCGACATCGGTTTCGGCGGCCGTCTTCAGCGGCTGCCCTTCCAGGTTCGGCAGAATTACTTTGGCGGCAGCCTCGAGATCGCGGCGCAGGGCCGCCGTGGCCAGCTCGTGGTCGCCCTTTTTAAAGCCGGCGAAGATCTGGTGGTGATACTCGCAGGCGCTGGACAGATCGCGTCCATGGATGGCGTAAAGGTAGATATAGGGGTTGACCCGGGCGAGGAGACGTTGGATCAATTCGAGCAGTAGAGGAGAGTGGGCGTAGGCGTAGATGGTCTGGTGGAACTGATCGTTTTTTCTTATGTAGGCCTTGTGGTTTTTGCCCACATGCTTGTCCATGGCCTCGAGGATGCGCTCGATTTTGACCACCGCGCTGTCGGGTCTAATCTGGCAGGCCTGCTCCACGGCGGTGGACTCCAGCAGCAATCTGAGATTGAGCACCTCTTCGAACTCGCTGCGGGTGAGCTTGTTGACCTCGATGCGCTTGTTGCTCTTGACCACCAGAATCTTCTCCGATTCCAGTTGCCAGACAGCCTCGCGCACCGGCAGGAGGCTCACCCCGAATTGTTCCGCCAGTCCGCGTAGGCTGACGACTTGTCCGGGCAGGATCTCGGCTCCGAGAATCTGCTGGCGCAGCTGGTTGTAAACCTTTTGGCGCAGGGTTTCGGTTTCGATTTTTTTTATAGCCATTAGGATGCCTTTTTGATATATGTGATCACATATCACTTATCACACCTGAGATCAAGCCCAAGTTTCAGGCAAAGGTTAAGTGAGTTAACAGCGTCTTAGGCTTAATTCCGACAGCTTTTGAATATTTCTTTTTCGTTTTTGCATGAGACTATCAGACACCCAGGAGAGGAGCGTCTAATGCGTAAGATCGATACCATCACCCGCGAGTCATGGATTCTCGCCAATTTTCCCGAGTGGGGAACCTGGCTCAACGAGGAGATCGAAGAGGAGGCTGTCGCCCCGGGGACCTTTGCCATGTGGTGGCTAGGCTGCACGGGCCTGTGGGTCAAGTCCGAGGGCGGCGCCCATGTCTGCATCGACTTTTGGACCAAGAGCGGCAAACGCACTCAGAAGAACCCGCTCATGAAGGAGCAGCACCAGCACCAGCGCATGATCGGCTGCCTCAAATTGCAGCCCAACCTGCGCAACGTTCCCTGCGTGCTCGATCCCTTCGCTATCAAAAAGGTGGACGCCATCCTCTCCACCCACCACCACGGCGACCACATCGACGAGAACGTGGCCGCGGCGGTCATCCAGAACTGTGACCCTGAGGTGCCCTTCATCGGCCCCCAGGCCTGTGTGGACCTTTGGACCGGCTGGGGGGTCCCCGCCGAGCGCTGCAAGGTGGTCAAACCGGGAGACAGCGTGCGTATCAAGGATATCGAGATCGTGGCCCTGGACTCCTTCGACCGCACCGAGCTGGTCACCGCCCCCAAGGGCACCATCCTGAAGGGCAAGATGCCCCAGGACATGGACACCCTGGCGGTCAACTACCTGATCAAAACCCCGGGCGGCAGCGTCTACCACAGCGGCGATTCGCACTACTCCAACTACTACGCCAAACATGGCAACGATCATCAGATCGACGTGGCCCTGGGCTCCTACGGCGAAAACCCCCGCGGGATGACGGACAAGATGAGCTCGATGGACATCCTCAAGATGGCCGAATGCCTCAACACCAAAGTGATCATCCCCTTTCACCACGACATCTGGACCAATTTTCAGGCCGACCCGGCCGAGATCCGCGTTCTCTGGGAGATGAAGAAGGACAAGCTACAGTACCAGTTCAAACCCTTCATCTGGCAGGTGGGCGGAAAATTCGTCTACCCCGACGACAAGGACAATATGGAGTACCACTACCCACGGGGGTTTGAGGATGCCTTCGCCATTGAACCGGATTTGCCGTTTAAAGCGTTGCTCTAAAAATAAGGAGACTCCAATGAGTAAACCTTTGCTCCAGGTCGCCCTGGACACCCTCGATATTCCCACCGCCCTCAAGGCCACCCAGGCTTTGGCGTCGGAGGTGGACGTGCTTGAAGTGGGCACCATTCTCTGCTATGCCGAGGGCGCCCGTGCCGTGGCCACCTTGCGCGCCCTCTACCCAGAACACATCATTCTGGCTGATCTGAAAGCCGCCGATGCGGGCAGTACCGTGGCCGAGATCGTCTTCTCCCAAGGGGCCACCTGGATGACCGTCATCTGCTGCGCCCCATATGCCACCATGGCGGTGGCCCTCGAGGTCGCCCGGAAGTACAAAGGCGATGTGCAGATCGAGCTGTACGGGGAGTGGACCTTTGAACAGGCGGAGAAATGGTTGCAGATCGGCCTGACCCAGGCCATCTATCACCGTGGCCGCGACGCGGCCTTCGCCGGCCAGCAGTGGGGTGAGGCCGATCTGGAAAAGATCAGAAGACTTGTCGACATGGGCTTCGATGTCTCCGTGACCGGGGGACTCAATCCCGAAGACCTGGGCTTTTTCAAGGGGATCCCGGTGAAGTGCTTCATTGCCGGACGCGGATTGTATCAGGCCGATGAACCCGCCAAAGCCGCGCGAGAGTTCAAAGAAGCAATCAACAAGTATTGGTAGCCAACTGAGGATTTCCAATGAAACAGGACGACATTAAGCTCGGCATCTACGAGAAGGCCCTGCCCTATGGCCTGAATTGGGAGCAACGCCTGGCAATGGCCGAGCGGCTCGGTTTCCAGTTCGTTGAGATCTCGGTGGACGAGAAGGACGAGCGTCTGGCGCGTCTGGACTGGCGCCAGGAGGAGCGCAAGGCATTTGTCCATACAGTCCTTGATAGTCCGCTTACAGTGCCCTCCATGTGCCTCAGCGGCCACCGCCGGTTTCCCCTGGGCAGTCACAACCCCGAGATTCGTAAACAGGCATTGGCGATCATGGCCAAGGCGATCCAACTGGCAGTGGATACGGGCATCCGCACCATCCAGTTGGCCGGCTACGACGTCTACTATGAGGCGGGCGATCAGCACACCCGCGACTGGTATATTGAGGGGATGCAGCAGTGCCTGGCCATGGCGGCGCGTGAACAGGTGATGCTGGCTGTGGAGACCATGGATCACCCCTTTATAAATTCCATCCTGCGTTTCGCTAATATGAAAAAGGTGTTGGATTCACCCTGGTTCACCGTCTATCCTGACATTGGCAACCTGAGCGCCTGGGGCGTTGATGTGGACCAGGAACTGACCCTGGGCATTGGCAATATGGTGGCACTGCATCTCAAAGACACATTGGCGGTCACGGCCACCCATGGGGGCACCTTCAAGGAGGTGGGCTTCGGCAGCGGCTGCGTGGACTTCCCCGCGGCCTTCGCCAGCCTCGCCCGGCTGGGGTACCGGGGCCCTTTTCTCATCGAGATGTGGACCGAAAAGGCCGACGACCCCGAAAAGGAAATCGCAAATGCCCGCCAATGGATCTTCGAACAGATGCGCAAAGGGGGATACATCGATGGATGACAAATTGAAACAAGCGGTTTATCAAGCGAATTTAATGCTCAAGGAGCAAGGGTTGGTGATCTTCACCTGGGGCAATGTGAGCGCCATCGACCGCAGTACTGGAGAGGTTATCATCAAGCCTAGCGGGGTGCCATATGAGACTATGGGTGCGGAAGATCTGGTGCTGGTCGATCTGGCGGGCAGGACCATCTCCGGCGACTACAAGCCCAGCTCCGACCTGGCCACCCACCTGGAGATTTACAAGCATTTTCCAGCGTGCGGGGCCGTGGTACACACCCACTCACGCATGGCCACGGCCTGGGCCCAGACCGGCTTCGACCTGCCGGCCTACGGCACCACCCACGCCGATTACTTCTACGGCGCCATCCCATGCACCCGGGCGCTCACCAGCGATGAAATCCAGGGTGCCTACGAGCAGCAAACCGGCCAGGTGATCGCCGAGACCTTTGCACAGCGCAAGATCGACCCCGCCCAGGTACCCGCTGCGCTGGTCAACAGCCATGGTCCCTTCACTTGGGGTGACACCCCCGACGCGGCGGTTCATAACACCATCGTTCTGGAAGAGATCGCCACCATGGCCTTCCACAGTCGCCTCATCAACCCAGGGATGGGGCCCATGGAGCAAGAACTGCTTGACCGCCATTTTCTGCGCAAGCATGGAGCCGACGCTTATTATGGCCAGGGAAAATGAAACCCATTCTGACCATTGATATCGGTTCTACCAATATGAAGGCCGTGCTCCATGATGACCGCGGCGGGGTGCTCCACCTCTGCAGCCGGGGCACGCGCCCCGAGTATCTGGCCGAGCAGCAAGTGGAGTTGGACGCTCATAAGCTTCGCACCCAGCTCTTCTCCCTACTCAGCGAATCCCACGACCACATGGTCCGGCAAGGGCTCGAACTCAAGGCCATCAGCGTGACGGCCCAGCGCTCCTCCGTTGTACCCGTAGACGCAAAGGGCGAACCCCTAGCGCCCATCATCATGTGGCACGACAAGCGCACCGCCCCCCTCTGTGATACCCTGCGGGAACACGAGGAGCGGGTCTACGCCCTCAGCGGGATGACCATCTCACCCGTCTACTCGGCGGTGAAGATGTTGTGGATCAGAAACAACTGGCCCGAAATCTACAGTAAAACAGCCAAGATGCTGGGGATTCAAGACTTTGTGCTGCACACCCTTTGCGGCCGATTTGTCACCGACACCTCCCTGGCGAGCAGTACCAACCTCCTCAATATTCACACCTGCCAGTGGGATCCGGAGCTGCTCGATATCTTCTCCGTGGACGGCCAGCACCTCTGCGATCTGGTTGCGCCGGGGACGGTTTGTGGAGAAACCACTGAAGAGTTATGCCGGCAGACGCGGGTTTCCAGCGGGGTCCCGGTAATCTCCGCAGGTGGTGACCAGCAGTGCGGCGCGTTGGGGCAAGGGGTTCTCTCTCCGGGGAAGCTGAAGTGCACCACGGGGACGGGCTCCTATCTGTTGGCCTTTGCCAAAACCCCAGTGATCGATGCGAAGAGACGCTTTGTCTGTAAGGTGGGCGCCATTCCGGGGAGCTACTATCTCGAAGCGGGAATCTTCACTACCGGCACTGTCTACCGCTGGTTCGTGGAGCAATTCTACAAAGAGGTCGTCGCCGGGGCGGATGATGCCGGCAGCAGCCGGGCTTTCGAGGCGATCAACCGGGAGGTGACCCAGAGTCCCCCGGGCGCCAACGGGGTGATTATGCTACCCCACTTCGAGGGCAGTGGGGCACCCCATTGGAACCCGGCTGATCGGGGTTGCTTCTACAACATCAAACTCTCCACCGCCAGAGGGGACTTGGCGCGTGCGATTCTCGAAGCCATCGTCATGGAAACCCGCGAGAATATCCAACTCTTCAAACGCTTCGTCGGTCCCGTGGACCTCGTCAGCGTGGCCGGCGGCATGACGGCTTTTGCCTTCTACAATCAACTTCAGGCCGATATCTTCGCCACCAAGGTTTCCGCCTATCCCAACGCCGAAGCCACTGCCCTGGGCGCCTGGATATCGGCCGCCGTCACCTGCGGACTGTTTACCTCACACGGCGAGGCCTTCCAATCCGCCCAACTCAGCGGGGAGGAGAATATCTACTCCCCCGATCCAACCAAAACCAGCCTTTACGAAGAGATCTGCACACGCCGCAAATCGCTCTATCAGGCATTGCGTTCCCTACAATAAAAGTCGATCCGGTGTCGATAATCTAAGCCCGTTATGATCCATTTTGCTTTGTTACAGGCGCTGAATTTTGGGAAAACTCGCCTCTAACACGCGCCAGTTGCGCACGGGTCCAGGGAATTTCTGAAGCGGGCGGGTGCTCGCAGGGGGTCGTTTGCGACCATTGGCAGTCGGGGCACTTGCCGGGATGACAGGGGTCCATGTGAATCACCACGATGGCTTCCTGGTCGAAATGGTCCTCCAGCAGGTGTTGGAGGGACTTGACCTCGGTGTGGGCCGCCGCCAGGGAGAGGTCCCGGGGCAAGACGAGGTGAAAGTCGACGTTGACACGTGCGCCGGATCTAAAGGCCCGCAGGCGGTGTACATCAAGCCAACGCGGCTGGCGGTGGGTGTTGAGCAGGACAACGATGTCATCCAGCAATTGGGGGTCAGAGCGGTCCATCAAACCCTCGAAGGCCTTACGTAGCAGACCGCCGCCGGTAAAGAGAATGTGGATCCCCACTATGCAGGCGATGAGACCGTCGAGCCACAGCCAGCCGGTGAGATAGACCAGCAGCAACCCCACCACGACGCCGCCCGAGGTGATGACGTCGGTGAGGATGTGCCTGCCGTCGGCCTCCAGGGCCAGGGAGGTTGTGGTGCGGCCCACCCGGATGAGAAAGAAGCCCAGGAGGAGGTTGATAGCGCTGGTGGCCACGAGCAGCAGCAGCCCACTCTCCAGGTGGGGCAGGGGATGGGGGCTGAGTAGATGCCGTGCCCCGGTGTAAAAGATTCCCAGGGCGGCCACGAAGATAAGGGCGCCTTCGAAGCCGGCGGAGAAGAATTCGATTTTGCCGTGGCCGTAGGGGTGGTCCTCATCCGGAGGGACAGCGGCGAAGAGGATGCTGCCCATGGCGAAGGCGCTGGCCACTACGTTGATGATCGATTCCAGAGCGTCCGAGAGCACCGCCGAGCTGTGGGTTAAACGGTAGATATAGAATTTCAACGCCATGAGGGCCGCGCCCACGATAAAGGAGAGGGCGATGGCGGCGACTCTTTTTTTCAGCGCCGGCGTCCAATAATGATCTGTTTTGGGGAGTGGTGTGGGCATTGACCCTCTTGGCACTGCAGGCGGATTGGGTTGCCTGCGTTTTTACATGTGCTTTGGTCCAAATGCGATGTCAAGGTCAGCATACATCAAGAGAGCGTGCCGTCAAGGCTCTGAGTAGATCAGGGTGCGACACGCTCTCATGCTTTCCATCGGGTCCGGTTACGCTCTACCGGGTTGTCAATCGATCAAACGAATGGCGCTGCAGGTTCGTCTGGCTCGCTAGCTCAACCGGATCGGATGGTTGCGGCTCTATTAACCTGCTTTGTTAGGCGGGTGTTGGGGCAGATGGGATCTGTGGAACCAGTTCTTTCTCACAATGGGGGCAGAACATGGTGGCGCAATTGTGTTCATCCACGCAAACCTCTTCCGGCAGGGACAATACGAATGGCTGGGGGCCATCAAAGGGACATTTTTTCGATTTACAATAGTATTCCATTGCCTCAGTTTCTCCTATCCAAGATTTCTGTCAATTAAGCAGTCTGATCCTTTCTGCTTTGCCATGGCTCTATTTTAATCACTTTTTCTGCGGATACAATCTTCGCGACGATCTAATATGATTCCATGGGGCTGAAACGCTCGTTGCGAGCGCCTTTTAGCAAGGTCCTCACAGTCCACGCCAGATCCAATCTGGTTTCAACCGGGCTCGGGCCAGCATGGCGGGGGTGGTGATGCCTGTGAGAACGATGGCGGCCTGGTAGCCAAAGGCCTGGGCGCCGGCCACGTCCGAGTCCAGGTTGTCGCCGATCATCAAGATGCGCCCCTTGTCGATACTCTTTGCGGCGATGGTCTCCAGGCGCTGGTGGGCAAAGCTGAAAATGGGGGCGTGGGGTTTGCCCAGATAGAGGGGGACGATGGGGCAGCCATATGCCGTCAGGGCGCCTTGGATCATGCGGGCGACGCTGCCGCCGGCCAGGCGGACGCCGCCCTGGCCGTCGGGATAGTATTCATCCGGGTTGGGGACGATGAGGCGGGCCTGGGGCCGGCGGATGAAAAAGTTCACCACGGCGTTGAGAACCGGCTCCCAGTCATAGTTGTTCTCCCCCACGATGACGCCCTGGCAACCGGGCAGCTCGTCAAGCTTACGCGTCGTTCTTAGTCCCGTAGCCTCGGCGTAGCAGGGGGTGCCGAGATTGCCCATGACGAAAAAGGGCCCAGCGTCCCTATCATGGTCAGCGGCTATCGTTGACAGTCCGTGGGCGCAGGAGACAATCTCCTCCGGGTGAATCTCAAGCCCGCACGCCTGGAGGATACGGGCCTTCTCCTGGGGGGAGTGGTCGCCATCATTGGTCAGGAGCAGGAAGGGCAACCCGTCGGCGCGCATTCGGGCCAGGATTTCATGGCTGCCTGATATGGCCTGCTTGATCAGCAGGAGCACACCGTCAACGTCCAGGACCAGGGCGTCGAGAGCATCGGGGTGGTCATCCAGCCATGCGCTGAAACGCCCGAAGCCATCGACAGCCGCTCGATCCTGAGCGCCCATATCATTTGCGCCGGCGTTCATGCGGTCGCTATGACTGGCCATTCAGCGCATCCAAAACTTTGTAGAGTCCCTGGGTGCCTAGATTTTCCCATCCCTGGGCCATGGCGGCGATATAGAATTGTTGCACCAGGGCCAGGCCGGGCAGAGAGAGATTGAGGCGGCGGGCCTCCTCGAGGGCGATGCCCATATCCTTGACGAAATGCTTGATGTAGAAGCCGGGGTCGAAGTTGTGGTCGGCGATGCGGCGTCCCAGTTCGTTGATGGACCAGCTGGCGGCGGCCCCTTTGCCGATGACGTCGATGACGGCATTGGCGTCCAGGCCAGCCCGACGGGCATAGAGGAGGGACTCCACCACCCCGATCATGGTTCCGGCGATGAGGATCTGGTTGCACATCTTGGTGTGCTGACCGGCCCCGGCGGGTCCCATGAGCTGGATGTTGTCGCCCATGATTTGAAAGAGGGGGAACACCTTCTCGTACACGTCGGGCTCCCCGCCGACCATGATGGCCAGGCTGCCGTTGCGGGCGCCGATATCGCCCCCCGAGACCGGTGCATCCAGGACGGCCATCTCCTTGGCCTTGGCCGCCGTGTGGATCTCCTGGGCCAGGGCTGGGCTGGAAGTGGTCATTTCCACCACGATCTGACCGGCCTTGCCACCGGCGAGGACCCCATCCGGACCGAGGATCACCGCGCGGACATCCTCGGGAAACCCAACGATGCTGAAAACGATGTCGCTCTGGGCGGCGACAGCGGCGGGGTTTTGGCACCAGGTTGCCCCTTGCTCAATCAGGTCCGCCGCCTTCTCCTGGCTTCGGTTGAAGACGTGCAGCTTGTGGCCGGCTTTGAGGAGGTGGCCGCACATGGAACTGCCCATGACGCCGGTACCGATCCAACCCAGCTTTAACCCATCCATCGCGGTGTCCTTTCCTGAGGAGAAATGTTCGGTTTCAGAATCTATTCAACGCAAACCCGAGGTCGAATTTTCCCCGGCGGGTCATCCCTGGTGGCTGAGCCTCTGGGAGGACCAGGTTCTCAGTTTAAGGGATTCTGCGCTTGTTCATGCTGTGCAAAGGAGATATAGAGAAGCCTCATCAGTGTGTCAAGCCAGACCGCATTCTACCATGGATGATTCGTTGGGCCACATACAGGACACGGGATCGGAATACCGGATGTGGTAGTATACTTGGCCTTTGAATACCAATTGTGGTACATTTTTGTGAATATAGGATATCGGTGGGCTTTTCCAACCCACCCAATTTTTTGTAAGGGGAGCGCGCATGACGACACCAGCAGACCGGATTGACTTTAATATCGACACCAAGAATCTCTATCGCGAAGAGGGCTTCACCGATATGAGCGCCGGCAGTATCCGGCGTCTAGTGCCAGTGACCACCGATGGTACGGATGATAAAAGCCGCACAGCCATCTTCGTGGGCAGCAGCCAGCTGATGACTGAGCAAGGCCCCTTACCCCTCCAGGCACAGCTTGTGGCCAACGACCTCAGCGAGGCTATCGCTGCCTTCCCCATCGCCATGGAAAAGGCCATGCAGGAGATGATGCAGGCCCTCATGCGACTCCAGCAGGAGCAGAAGCAATCCGACGACTCGCGCATCATCGTTCCCGGTCGCTGACGGATTCCGCGCTGAACATGGTCCTCATCTTGTAGGCATCCCACGAGGACAGATGGTCATGATCCCAATTATTGTGAAGTGCTATGCCGGCTATCGCGGTGAGGAGACACCCCGGGAGCTTCAGATGGGGCAGCGCCGCGTCGCTGTCGAGTCCGTCCTGGACCGATGGCTGGCGCCGGACCACCGCTATTTTAAGGTGAAAGGGGATGACGCCGGCGTCTACATCGTGCGTCACGATCCCCGTGCGGCGTGCTGGGAGCTGGTTTTTTTTGACCAGTCGATGGGCGGGGAACAGGGATAGACCCTTAGAAGTGTGCTTTGGACGACTTCATCGCCACCTGTGCCGGCCGATTCAATCTGATGTCACTTTCTGCGGGGCGGTCGGCCGCAGCCTGGTCGGGCAGCTTCTCCACAACAGGAACGAGCAACTCCTGGGAGCGCCGCAGGGCGCTGAAGTCCACATCGGGGTTACAGCGTTTGAGAAGCCACATGGGCACGGCGAAGGTTTCGCTGGCCAGGTTCCAGAGACTGTCTCCGGATTTGACCTTGTAGGTGTTCAGGCTCTCCACCTGAAAGGCTGCGAAAAAATCCTCCTGGATGCGCTGGTGGTATTCAAAACGGCGCTCCTCGAAGGCCTCCAGGGGCACCTTGTTGAAGGGGATCTTTATCCGTTGGTGGGTGTGCAGCACCTGTCCGTAGGAAAAACCGTTAAGACGGCGAAGAACCTGGGTGCGAATCTCCAGCCAGTCGGCAAAATGGCCTAGGGTCTCTTCCACTTCCACCTTTATATATCCCACCTGGACACCATCCTCCTCAGACGTACGCTCGACCTTGAGATGACCAGTAACCATGGCCAGATTGAGGCCCCGGGGTGTGGCCTGGTCGACCTCGACAGGCTGATCGGGAGCGCTCTTGGCTATAGGAATGTCGGTGTCGTTATCGGCAAGAACGCCGGAACCGGTTTGGAACATCCACATATCATAGAATTTTTCTACGGCCACCGGCTTTTCCTGGACGACCACCTCGCCAATAATGGAAACCACCTGGGGTTCGGCCATATGGCCGATGGTCACGGGAAAGGGTTCGGGAATCAGGCTCGCCAGCAGGGGCGCTTCCGCGGGCAGTTCCTCCATAGGGGCGGCTTCAGGCGTTTGCGCAGCCTTATTGACGGCCGCCGTGATTGTGACGGGAGCAAGGTCCGGCATCGCGGCGGTTGCCACTAGGGGGTCTGGTTTTGGGGGCTGTGTTTGCGGTTGCGGAGCCGGGGCCGCGGCTTTGATGAGCGGCTTGGCTGTGACCGGCACCGTGTTCAAAGGTTTTGCACTGGCCAGCAAGACAGTGCTCTCACCCGGTTGGGGCAGGCGCAGGTTCTGGTTGACGTATATGGTGGCCCGGCGGTCCAGGTTGTTGGCCAGAATCAGGTCGCCCAGGCGGATGCCGTGCATGCGCGCGACGCGTCCGGCGGTGTCACCTGGCTGGACGGTATAGAAGCGACTGGGCTTCTGTTTAGCGAAATAGAGGTCCGCTGGCAGGTCGAGGGTGGCTGCTTTTGCCAGCATGGGGGTGGTCTGGGGCAGATTGAGGACATAGCCCCGGGGGATATATTTCTGGCCGCGGAACACCGGCGGGCGCAGGGCTGGGTTGTATTCTCGCAGGGTGGCCACGTCAATTTCGAAGTGATCGCCGACTGCGTCGATGGCGGCATAGTCTTTCAGGGCAACGCGATGGATCTTTTCCGGTGTGTCCAACTCAAGCTCGCCAAAGTAGCGCTCATGGTCGCTGGCCACCCTTCGGGCGGCGAGGAACTCCGCATAGAAGTTGCGCGAGGCGAACTTGAAGCTGCGGCTTTTGTAGTGGGCCACTATTTTTGGGAAACTGCCGTAGCGCGCTTTGGCCCTAGCCATGCCGGCGGCCCCATGGTTATAGGCCGTGATCGCCAGGGGCCAGGAACCGAGTTTGGCGTGGTTCTCCGCCAGAAGGCGGGCGGCGGCGTGAGAGGCCGCGATGGGGTCGCGCCGTTCGTCCACCGTATATCCGATCTGCATGAAGCGCCGCCCGGTGGAGCGGGTGAACTGCCAGATGCCGGCGGCACCGAATTTGGAGTAGGCCTTGAGATTAAAGGAGGACTCCACGTGGGGCAGGTAGGCCAGATCCTGGGGTAGGCCTTCCTCTTTGAAGATGGCGCGGATCTGGTCGAGGTAGGCGCCGGAGCGGACCAGGCCCTCGCGAAAGCGGTCGGCCTGGCCGACCTGACAGCGTACCTCTTTGGCGGCGGCGCGCAACTCCTTGGCCGATAGCTCTGTTTTGAGCCGCCGGGCCAGCGCTTGATTGGGCCAGCCAGCCACACTGCCGCTCTTGGCCAACTCGCGCAACAGGTCGGCCCAGTGGGCCTTTGCGGCCTTGATGATCTTGCGGTTACGTTTTCGATTGCTGGCTTCCGTGGTGGGGCGCAGCTTGATTACCGCATAAATTCGGGACAGGTCGCGGCTATCGTGGAGGATGCCCTGGCGGGTAGTATAGTGGCTATACACCGATTCCCAAAAGTCCACGTTGGGTTTCAGGCTGGGGTATTCGGGGAAATTGCCCCCTGCCTGGCTTGCTTGGCTCGCTTGAGGGGCCATCAGGCTACCAGCCAGAAGCAGCATGGCTGCCGTTAAAAAAATCCCCAGCTGGGTTTTGTGCCACTCGTGGACAAGCGCTATGGACATGGGCATACTCTCCGTTGCTGATAGCATATTGGCGGATGCGGTCTTTGGTTCTAAGTCGACCAAAGGTTTGTCGTCTAGTGCCCCTATCTCGCAAATTTGGTACCAAGATAAAAATATCACAACTATCTGTAATTTAACATATAAAATTATTTTCATCCGCTATGGTGTTCAATTCTATGGCATCTGCCGTCAAAAAAAGCGCATAGAGAGATCTCCACGTCTGAGTGCGGCGGTGGCCCGCCGACTCGACAAACACCCATTTTCGGACTACCTTGCTGATAAACGATTCCCATCATTCAGGAGATAATACCGTGAAGCTCCGTACCACCGACCTGGACGCCGGTGAGATCCGTCTGCAGACCACTCTAGACCCCAAAGCGTTCCCAGCCCTTGCCGCTCTGCACGAAGCGGAGGAGGTGCGCTTCAAACACCCCTTGGCGGTAGATCTGCGAGCTTTTCGTAGCCGCGACATGATCGCCGTTCAGGGGCGCCTCACCACCCGGGTGGAGCTGGCATGTGCCCGCTGTCTGGCCCTCCACCTTGAGGACCTCGACCTCGCCTTTGATTTGAGCTATCTTCAAGACAGCGCCCCGGCGACCGCCCAAGCGGATGATGAGACGGAGATCGATGCCAGTGAGGCCGGCCTGATGCGGTTCGAGGGTGACACCATCGATCTCTCCGAGGGGATCGGTGAGCAGATCATCATGGGCTTGCCTTTCAAGCCCCTCTGCGATTTGGATTGCAAAGGCTTGTGTAGCCAGTGCGGGGTGAATCTCAACCACGCCGACTGCACCTGCGCCCCATCTTCTCCCGACAGCCCCTTCGCGGTGCTCAAGCAGTTGCAGGGGGAAGTCTCGGAGCGATGACCCACTGGCGTTTCAACCATTGCTTATTTTTGGAAAAGGAGTTTTCCATCATGCGAATCATTAACTACATGCTATGGCTGATGTTTTTTAGTCTTTCTCTGTTTGCCTGTCAGCCCGAAGGACTGCAGCTCAAAGTTCAGTTTGACCGTATTGACGGTCTCGAGAAAGGTGCCCCTGTGCGCTTCCAGGGAAACAACGCCGGGCGTGTAGAGGATGTGGTCTATACCAAAGAAGGTCAATACCTGGTCGGCGTGAGCGTGGACCCGGCCTTTACCAATGCCTGCACGAGCAACACCCGCTTCCGCATTATGCCGCAGGATGCCGGCAGTGGGGCCATGGCCGTGGTCATGGCAGCGGGCCAGCCCGGTGGTACACCGCTGGCGGCGGGTAGTGTCGTCCAGGGTCAATCCATGGCGCCCTCCATCGCCCTTGGGATTACGGCCGAATTGTTCAAGGGCCTCGAGCAGATCGGAGAGCAGATTGAGGCGTTCACGCGTGAGTTTCAGGACTTCGAGCAGAGCCCGGCCTACAAACGTCTCAAGGAGGAGCTTGGCACCCTCAGCGAATCCATGGTCGATGTTGGCCGCAGCGCCCGCGAGAAGATCGAAACGGAAGTACTTCCCAGGATCGAAGCGGAAATACGCAGCCTGCGCGAGCGCCTCGAGAAAATGGGTAAGGGGGCCGATATTGCTCCCCTGGAGGAGGAGCTGGAACGGATTAAAAAAACCATCTAATGTCTATCCTAAAGCTAATTAAGCCTTTTGGCATCTTTTCGAGGTAATCTATGGCCTATTTCCGGCGCAGGCGCTGGAGCAGATAGCGATAGCTGGCCGTCAGTTGGATGAAATCCCGCTTATCGCCACCGTGGTCCGGGTGGAGCGCCATCACCCGGCCGCGGTAGAGGCGTTTCAAGGCGCTGCGGCTCATCTTCTGGAGCTGCTTCCAGGTGGTTCCGAAGAGCTTCTCGGTATGTCGGATCTTCTTCCGGATGGATGGTGGCGGACGGTAGGCGCGGTGGCGGTTGATGAAGGACCAGATCCGCTCCTGCTCCACCGAGGGGCGCAGAGCGGTGGTGTCATAAAACATGGTGGCATAGCGCTGCAAGTAGGGGTGCAGCGCATCTGTCGTCTGCATCCCCACCCAGAAGTCTGGATCTGAATTGATGCCGCAGATCCGGTCAGTGAAGTAAAGGTCCAGGTCGGGCACATCCAAGGGGCCCATGGCAGCCTGGGAAGATGTTTTTTGAAAAAAGCCCTTGAGGCCGAAGATGGCGTACACGTAGGACGCTCGCTCGCGTGAGCGCAGGATGCTTTCATCCCTCAGGAAGCGCTGCTCGATTTCGTCCCGCGACCGATCAACCAGGTGGCGCAGGATGGCGGGCGGCAGCCGGGCCCCTTTGGGGAGCACCCGGCCCGTTCTCAGGTAATAGGCCCGCTGGCGGTCGAATTGGTGAAGGTTTTCGCCAGAATTCGCCCTCGCATCGCTGCTGCGGCGCTTGGTGCTTTCTCTCTGGAAACCGCTGATGACCCGCTGGATACGGGGATCGAGAAAATCCCACAAGACCTCATCCAGGTCGTCGTCGGCTGAAACGATCCCCTGCGCATCCAGGGCGTCCAGCAACGCTTCAGCGTAGTAGTAGGAATTGCCGCCGGGGTAGACGATATAGCGCCTTGGATCGCTGCCCAGGTCGAAAAGATCGCGGCTGATGAAGCCGTCACCCGTGTGAACGGATTGGCGCAGGAGAAAACGGGTGTGTTGACGGTTGAGGATCTTGGCCAGGTACATGCTAACTTGCACCTCTCTTTGACGTTAGGCCTGCGCTCCGGAAGGGACGCCTTGATACACTCTGTTTGATTTGGTAGGGTCCAGGCACATTTTTATCTACTGCCATAGAGTACCATATTCCAAAGCCAAATCAAAACTGCACTATCTTTTGCCTTGTAAAAATCAGGAGGTATTATATGCCCTTGCATCCTTTGGCCGGCAAGCCGGCGCCCCCATCTCTGCTCATCCATGTGCCACGATTGGTGTGCGATTATTTCAACCGCCGCCCCGATCCTCAAAACCCGGTGCAGCAGGTGGCCTTCGGCACATCCGGACACCGGGGGACGGCCAGCGCCGGCAGCTTTAACGAGGCTCACATCCTGGCCACCACCCAGGCGATCTGCGATTTTCGCAAAGATAAAGGCATCGACGGTCCCCTATACCTGGGCATGGACACCCACGCCCTCTCCGAGGCGGCCTTCGGCACCGCCCTGCGGGTGCTGGCGGCCAATGGGGTGGAAACGGTCATCGACGAGGATCTGGGCTTTACCCCCACGCCGGTGATCTCCCACGCCATTCTCAGCCACAACCGGAAACCCGGCGCCACAACATCCGATGGCGTTGTCATCACCCCCTCCCACAACCCACCTGCCGACGGCGGGATCAAATATAACCCTCCCAGCGGTGGGCCGGCCGACACCGAGATCACCGCCTGGATCGAAAAGCGCGCCAATCACTACCTGGCCCAAGGCCTCAAGGGGGTGACCGAGGTTGGCTACGCCCAGGCCCTCTCGGCGGGCAACGTCCACCGCTACGACTACATCGGGCCTTATGTGAAGGATCTGGAAAATGTCGTCGACATGGTCGCCATCCACAAGGCCGCCATTAAGATCGGGGTGGACCCCATGGGCGGGGCCGCTGTGGATTACTGGCGTCCCATCGCCGAGCATTACGATCTTGACATGGAGATCACCCAACCGGGCGTGGATCCCACCTTCGGCTTCATGCACGTGGACAAGGATGGCAAGATCCGCATGGATTGCAGCAGCCCCTACGCCATGGCCGGCCTCATCGGGATGAAAGATCAGTACCAGATCGCCTTCGGCAACGATCCGGACGTGGACCGCCACGGCATCGTTGCCCCCTCGGTCGGACTGCTCAACCCCAACCACTATCTGGCCGTGGCCATCGACTACCTATTCACCCATCGGCCCGGATGGCCGAAGACAGCCGCTGTGGGCAAGACCTTGGTGAGCAGTGCCATGATCGATCGTGTAGCCAAAGCACTGGGGCGTGACCTGTCCGAAGTACCCGTGGGTTTCAAGTGGTTCGTGGACGGCCTTCTCACCGGCGACTACGGCTTCGGTGGCGAAGAGAGCGCCGGGGCTTCTTTTCTACGCAAGGACGGCAGCGTCTGGACCACGGACAAGGACGGCATCATCATGAATCTGCTGGCCGCCGAGATCACTGCCGTTACTGGTGAGGATCCAGGGGAGCACTACCAGAGGTTCACCGCTGACTTCGGAGCCCCCGTCTACGAGCGCCTCGATGCTCCCGCCAGCCGCCAGCAGAAGGCGCGCCTCAAGGAATTTGCGCCCGAAGATGTGACCGCCGAGACGCTGGCTGGAGAACCCATCCTCGCCAAACTGACCGCCGCGCCCGGCAACGGCGCGCCCATCGGCGGCCTCAAGGTGACGACCGCAAACGGCTGGTTCGCGGCCCGGCCTTCGGGGACCGAGGAGATCTACAAAATCTACGCCGAAAGCTTCAAGGGTGAGGAGCACCTCAAGCGCATTCAGGCCGAGGCCCGTGGTATTGTGGATGCCGTCCTCGCCACGGCCGAGCAGACGGTAAATACCATCGACACGACTTTGAACCTCAATTACTACCGACAGCGCAGCCGGGACTACTTCGAACGCACCGTGACGGCGGATGCGGCGGCCATCCTCCAGCCTGTGGTTGATCTTGCGCCGCCGCCCGCACGTGTCCTCGACGTGGGCTGCGGCAGCGGGCGCGACCTGACCTGGCTCAGGAAAAAAGGGTATATGGGTTTTTCGGTATCGAAGCCGTCCCGGAACTGGCCTCCCGGGCGCGGAAGCACTGCGGTTGTCCCATCCTGGTGGCCGATTTTACGACCTATCCTCTGGAGAAGTTCCAGGCTAATCTCATCATTGCCGTGGGCAGCCTGGCTCATATTTTCCACAGGCCATTGTCCGATTGCCTTGAACACCTGCTGAACGGGTTTGAGAAGAAGATGGCAAGGGGAGGGCGGCATCCCCAACTTTACCTCTCCTTCAAAGCCGGGATGGAGACTCGACAGGACACTGAGAAGAAGGGATAAAAGGGGAACAGAATGGGCATTGGTGATTGGAAACGATTGCTTTTGATGAAAGAGGATAATTCTGCGCAGATTGAGCAACTGCAAGGACGGTTAGATCAACAAAGTATGTTAACAGAAAAAGTGATTCATCTGTATGATTTAGAGACAAAAATCAGTGTGGATTGTGATGAGCGACAGGAAAATAAATCTAATTGTTCTACTGTGATTCTTGACGAAAGTCGGCCGAATCGATTTTCTGGCGACCTCGCGGAAATGGCCGATTGGGTTGCGAAAAGACAGCGCGCGGGTGTTGATAAAACTATAGCGGTACCGGAAGACACAGATATAGATGAGCTTTTAAAAAGAAAAATTTCAGATAGGCCTGAAGGCTCTGAGAAACCGCAGGAAACATCCGCTGAAGATTCTACCGAAAATGCTCGGGAACAGTTACGGCGCCTCAAACGTGAATTACAAGTAGAATTAGCACAAGGTAGGCTCGAAAAATCAAAAAACCCATCCCCGGTATATAAGTACTCAAAGGAAAAAATTTCGTTGGCCACTGTGGGTGCTGGTGTGATCGCTCTATTCATGGGTTGGATGGGTTGGCTGAGTCTCAAAGTAATTGCGCAGGGGGAAACGCTTGCTGCTATTGTTGCAACCGTAGAAACGCTTAAGAAGTAGGCTCGAAGCTAGTATATCAGCCGGTTTAAAAAACGGCCGTTTTTTCGAGCCACAACGAATTGTATGCAAGAAATCAAGAGAAGTTCTAAAAAGGAAAACGCAGTCAGTTGTATTAAACAAATTTCGGTTAATACTGGTCCCTGTAAGGGCGAAAGGGTCTTATTATTCAATGCATAAATTACGCTTTCAGTCGGACTCGGTAAGGCATCGCCGCTGAAGCACCCCGCAATCTATACTAAAAGAAAGGAGTTATTGTTATGAGACTATTGGCAGAATTTTTTCCAGAATTCACAGAAATGTTAGATAAAGTAGATGAGCTTTACGTTGATAAGAGAATGATTGATGAAAAAACTTATCAATTCATCTGCTTCGCGCTTTCAATAAAGGGTAGATCAAAACCATGCGTGCTGAAACACTTTAAAGGTGCTTTAGAGGCCGGAGCGACAGTTAAGGAGATGGCTTATATTCTAGCCTTGGTAATGCGTGAAGCCGCTGGAGCCGATGATTGCTGGACACACGATGTAATTGGGGAGTGGAAAGAAATTATTGCAGATAATATTAAATGTGATTGCCCAAAATAATTACACGCAAAGTAAGCATTCACGGGGTTCCGATGTGTAATCATGAGTTCATAAGCGGCTGTTCAGGCGCTCACCACTGGCCTTATCTGCATCCTGAAAGATGGTAGTGGTGTCTCCATTGGATACCGCACAACCTTGAATAACTCAGCCTGAGCAATGGTACAGACCAGGCAGGTGAGTGCAGCAGAGAGACAAGACGCTTTTGATAGGGGCCTCATCGAAACAGTCTCTCCATGCTTATTTTGGGGCTGGATGTTGGGTATGATTTTAATTGAAAAAGGAAATGGATAAGGATGTTGTGTCTAAGTCATTGATATTATACCCCAACGTTGCAAACGTCGGAGGGCTTCAGAGTCAAGGCGCCAAGGGTGAAGCCGTAGTCAGTCTACTGCGAACCCTTGGCAACGAAGGATCTGGAGTCCTCCGGCTTTCCCGAAGGGTAAAAAAGATGGAGTAAAATCGAACCGATCCTGGAATGTACCACTGGTTTGTTCCAGAAATCGAGTCTGGATTTGCTTTTAATTCAACACCTATAACCTTTGGTGAGGTTTTCTCCATCTATTTTATGCAACCTTGGGTTTTATTAAAAGCGTCAACGCGCGCTCGCTCTGCATCTCCTTGGTTCTCAATGTATTGTGCTATTATCTCGTCAGTGACATTTCCAGAGGTCGCTGAAAATAACCGCGAGCCCACAGATGACTACTTAAATATGTTCGCATTAGCATACAAATCTCGCTCAACAATTTCCGTGAGGTTTTTCCCTTTACCTCCTGAATCACTTTGCTGATCGAGTGGTATGCCGGTAATGATAAGAAAAGATGCACATGATATGATCCTTGGAGACGTGCCCTTTCGTGATTTCGACCTCCAAGCTGCGACATGTTTCCTTAATCAACTCGCACAATCGGACGGCCACGTCTCCAAGGAATACCGGCTTGCAGTATTTGGTGATCCAAACAGAGTGGATATTGTAGTCGTATATACTATACGATGTTTTGCGATAATTTTCTATAATTCCGTATGCTTACTAAAGCCTTAGTCTGAAGCGATGGTTTTTCTCCCATTCCTCGAATGGAACAACAAGATGAATGATAGATATAATCTAAAAAAAAATATAAAAAGTCTTTCAGGGATGATAATTTAGTTGCAAAAATGATTATTGCAGATCCTTTATTAACAATTTCGCTGCCAAAAAAAGAGACTGCATATGGAGGTATGGATGCTATTTGCC
>JBNKKA010000014.1:0-42837 GCA_050291585.1 Desulfobacteraceae bacterium | reverse complement strand
AGGCAGGCGAAGAAAAGTAGTTGATCGAGGCGGTTGGCCTGGCGCCGTTCGTTGTAGCCCATCCCCATGGCCAGCAGGATGCCGGCGGCCATTCCCCCGGCGTGCCCCCAGTTGTTGATTCCTGGGACCAGCAGACCGAAGACGAAGATGGCGATGGCCCAGGTGCCGAGCTGTTTATAGATCGCCTGGCCGTAGATGCCTCCGCGGCTCCAGCCATAAAAGATGGCCGCGCCGATGAGGCCACAGACAGCCGCCGAGGCACCTATGGTGGTACGAATTCCCGCCAAATAGGAGAGGTAGAATCCGGCTATGCCACTCAATGTATAGATACTGAACATGCGCTGGGAGCCGAACTCGCGGTTCACCAGGACGCCGATCTGCTTGAGGATGACCATATTGAATAGGATGTGCAGGAGGCCGCCGTGGAGGTAATTGGCCGAGAGGAGGCTCCACCAGCGGTGGTAGATGTCGATGGGAAGCGTGCCCGTAGCACCCAGCAGAAAGAGGCTGCTGCCCCCGGGGGATAGAAAGTAGAACGGGCGCCAGTCGAAATTGACATCCCGAATATCGATCAGAAGTGAGGCGATGAACATAGTGACGCAAAGGGCGATCACCGTTCGGATCAGCTGATCGCCATCAAAGATACCACGCACCGCCGCGTGGCTCTTCCAGGCGGCCCCTGGCCGGGGTAGTCCGCAGAAGGGGCACAGCGCTTCGTCGCGACTCACCAGGCGGCGGCAGCGGGGACAGAGGATCGAGTTGCGTTTTGAATCAGCCATAGGTATCCTGATTGGTCTAAAAAAAGTGAAGCAACGATACTGAACCCTTAGGCCACAATATTCAAGCTACCATTGCCATTGGACTGGATTGTCATCGAGTTTGTCCGTCACCGTACGTCCGATGGCGTCCATCTCCGCCAAGGTGTCGGCGCTCAAGGTGATTTCCATGGCAGCCGCGTTGTTCGTGGCCTGATCCGCACTGCGGGCGCCGGCGATGGCGCAGGTGTTGGGCTGGGCGATCACCCAGGCCAGGGCCAATTGGGCCATGGTCACCCCGTGGGCGTCGGCGATGGGTTGCAGGTGGGCAAGGGCTGCTTGGACCGTCCCAAAGATTTCGGGCTGAAAAAGGCGGTGGCCCTTGCGGTGATCTTTTTTTGCGAATTGATGGTCCGGGCCGAACTTGCCGGTCAGGATACCCTGGGCCATGGGGGAGTAGGCCAGGGTGGTGATCTGTTCTGTGCGACACCAGCTGAGGGTCTCCGCTTCCAGGCTGCGCCAAAAGAGGGAGTAGGGCGGCTGCAGGCTTTCAATGGAGGCATGTGCCCGGGCGGCTTCGATGAGGCTGCGGTCGAAATTAGAGACACCGATGGCCCTTATTTTGCCCTGCTCCTTGAGCGCCAAGAGGGCTTCGAGGGGTTCCTCCAGGGGAACGACCGGGTGGCCGAAAGATCCTGGGGGCCAGTGGATCTGGTAAAGATCGATATAATCGGTGCCCAGGTTACGCAAGGAACGTTCGCAGGCGGTGACGAGTTGCTCTCTATCCAGGTGGTTGGAGAACACCTTGGTGGCGATTACCACCTGGTCCCTGACGCCGGACAGGGCCTGGCCCAGAATTTGTTCGCTATGCCCGTTGCCGTAAACTTCGGCGCTGTCGAAGGTGGTGATGCCGGCATCAAAGGCGGCCCGGATCGCTTTGAGGCTCTCTTTGTCCTCGATGCCACTCCACATCACTTTGCCGGCTTGCCAGGTTCCCATAATCACGGCCGAGATTTGGATATCGGTACTGCCCAAGGGGAGGGTACGCATGGTTGACTCCTCTCATGATGAAATTGTTATTGTAGTTTCGATTGGATAGATTATGTACGCCACGTGTGCTGATTTGATAGCATATTTTTCACATCATGGGGCCAAGATTAACCATGCAAACTCGCTTTGACAAGCCCATCCTTTTTTCCCTATTCTGGGGCTGGCGTCGGCGATGAAAAGAACGCTACGGGTAGGCGTGCGCGACCTGGTGGGTTACGTGCTGCGGGGCGGTGATCTGCAGCAAGGTTTCATCGGTTCCCGGCGCGCTGTGGACGGGATTCGGGGCCACCAGAAGGTCCAGCGCCAGCGACCGGACGGTTACCAGGCGGAAGTAAACCTGAACTACATCCATGAGACGGAAGGCTTTTCGCTTCACATCAGCGGACGCGTCGATGGGATTCTGGCCGATGCTGACGGGACCCTCATCGAGGAGATCAAAACCACCAGCGCACCTCTGGAACGCCTGCGATTGACCCAGGACCCCACCCACTGGGGGCAGGTCAAAGTATACGCATATATATTCGCCCTGCAGGAAGATTTGCAGGCCCTCACGTTGCGCCTGACTTACTATCAGATCGATACAGAAGAATGTCTTGAGTTGGAGAGGGGCGTGACTCGAGACGAGCTGCGGCCCTTTTTCGAAGATTTGCTCGCTCAGTATCTGGATTGGGCGCGTACTTTATGGACCTGGGCCCACCAGCGCGATACGGCCCTTGGGGCTCTCGCCTTTCCTTTTGACGCCTACCGTCCGGGCCAACGCCACATGGCGGTCAATATATATCGGCGCGTCCGCGACGGTGGCCATTTAATGCTCGAGGCTCCCACAGGGATTGGCAAAACCATGGGCACCCTCTTTCCGGCGGCCAAGGCTCTGGGCGAGGGGCATGTGGAGAAGATCTTCTACCTCACCGCGCGAACCACCGGGCGCCTGGCCGCTCATGCGGCAGCCGAAGCATTGAACGCTCGGGAGAGCTGCCTTAAGACCCTGGTGTTGACGGCCAAAGAGAAGATCTGCGCTTTCCCCGAGGTGGCCTGTACGCCCGAAGAGTGCCCCTATGCCCAGGGGCACTATGATCGAGTCAACGCCGCCCTCGCTGAATTGTTCGGTCGCGATCTGGTTGCCGCCGCGGCCTTGAGTGCCTGCGCCGAACGGCACCAGGTCTGCCCCTTCGAGCTCTCCCTCGACCTGGCTCTATGGGTGGACTGCATTATCTGCGATTATAACTACGTTTTTGACCCACGCGTGCGCCTGCGACGATTTTTTGAAGAGGGGGCTGGCAGCTACACCTTTCTCGTGGATGAGGCCCACAATCTGGTGGACCGCGCGCGCGATATGTTTTCGGCCACCTTGAACAAGAAAGCGGTTCTATCCCTTCGCCGTGAGCTCAAATTAGCCCAACCAGGCCTATTCAAGACCTTGGGGCGCATCAATGCCTGGATGCTCGCGGCCCGCAAACGGTGTCTCGCCAATGGTGAGGCCCATGCGGAGCCGTCGGCACCGGAGGATCTCTATCCCCACCTGCACGACTTTCACCGCCGTAGCGAGTCGGTCCTGGCGGAGAAAAACCCCGCTGCGTATAGCGAGGCCTTGCTTGAGCAGTACTTTGTCGTGCACCGCTTTTTGCGTGTTGCAGAACAATACGATGAGGCCTATCGGACCTGCTATCGCCAGGTGGGCAAGGATATGGAGCTTCAGCTCTTCTGTCTCGATCCAGCGCGCCAGTTGGGTGAGATTTTGGACGCTTGCCGGAGCGCCACCTTTTTTTCCGCCACCCTCACACCCGACGATTACTACCTCCATCTCCTGGGCCTGCCCCCGGGGACCGATGTGGTGGCATTGCCGTCTCCCTTTCCACCGGAGAATCTGGCCGTGTTTATCGACAATCGTATCTCCACCCACTACCGGGATCGGTCGCGGACCTGCACATCGGTGGCCGAGGGGATCCTGAGGGTGGTTCGCCGCAAAGGCAATCACCTGATATTCTTCCCTTCTTACGCCTATTTAGATATGGTCCATGGGGCCCTCAGCGAACTGGCGCCCGATCTTGTGATGCAGCTGCAGACCCCTTCTATGACTGAAGCATCGCGGGCGGCGTTCCTGGATTACTTTCGAACTGAGGATGCGGATGGGTGCGTGGGGCTGGTGGTGATGGGCGGTATTTTTGGTGAGGGTATCGATCTGGTGGGCGAGCGGCTCACCGGGGCCGTCATCGTGGGGGTAGGATTGCCAGGTATCTGCATGGAGCGTGACCTGATCCGCGATTACTTCAATAACCGCCGCAGGGATGGGTTCGCCTACGCCTACACCTATCCGGGGATCACGCGGGTTCTCCAGGCGGTGGGCCGTGTGATCCGCACGGTGTCGGATCGCGGTACAGTGCTGTTGATGGACAAGCGCTACGGGACGCCTCGCTACCGAAGGCTTCTGCCGCCCCACTGGCAGATTATCCGGACCCCGTCGGGAGAAGGTCTCGAACAGCGATTGTGTGATTTTTGGAAAAGGTGATGGGGATACAGTCAGCAGATACAAACCATTGGCAAAGGAGACACCACAGCGCCTGTTTTTATTGGGAGGAGGTCTTAGTGTCCGTGTGGGATTGGATCAGACGCTCGATCATCGCCTTTTGGCGCGCTGTGAGATCAAGGAACTGGACCTGTTGCTGTTTGGTTTTGATGGGTGCGAAGGGCCGTCCTTCATCCACTTCGGTGTCCGCGATGGTTTTAAAATTGAGCCCCTTCAGGCAGATGGCGTTCTCGGCCAGCACGATATCGATTTTTCGCGCATTGCGGCTCTGTTTGCGGTCGACGGCATACTGAAAAGAGAGCCCACTGCGGCTGACATTCTGTATTTCGCCAAGTTTGATGGGCTTTGATTTGATCACGGCCATTCCGATCTCTCCCATGCTCATCCCGGAGATGTTTTCTAGGCCACTGGAGTGGGCATGCAGCATGGCAAAGGCACCCTTTTTCAGGGTGTAGCGCTGGTGGGCTCGCCGCTCGCGCGCTTTTTTAGCCAGCAGGCCCTTGGTCGTGCGAGGCTTTTGAGTACGTTCTTGCGGCTGGATTTTGGTACGGATGCGAAGTTTCCGATTGGCCACAATTCCTCCTTTCTTTTACGCTTCACAGAGGATGGATCAGATATGGTCCGTGCGCTAAAACCGAATGTCGGCTTGAGGCGTGTACACAAGGACACTGCCCTTTCGAGGACGTTATCAGTTAAGAAGACGATATCGGTTTTGGGTGCAGGCGCTTTGGCAAAGCTCGTGAAGCAAATGGTGCAAAGCGGAGAAGCCATAGGCGTCTAAATGAAAGGTGGGTTTGAGAGGAGATCAGAGCTGTAGAAAAGAAAGCAGATTCAATACTACGGGGTAAGGCAATATCGACGCCATGGGCATTCTGTCCAGTCACAAATTTCGCGACCGCGACGATAACAATCTTCTACGCCTTCAGAGCGTTGCAGGCTCCGGATCATGGCAGTTGTATCCAGCAGTGACTGGGATGGAGCATCGGCTTTTTGGGAATTGCCTTCACGGAAGTTTTTTCCCGATCCTGTGAACGTTCTGGATGGTTCAGCAAGACGGATGATATCGCGTTGCTGCATGGTCATGGATCCTGTTAAAGATATAGGTAAATCTCCCGGGAAACCCGGGAGATTTACCTACCGCCAGTTGGGTAAAGATCCTAGAACGCACCCAATATTATTGGTGCCGATTCCCTCAGGTTATGCCGCTGAGGTGCTTGTCATGGGCAAAATAATTGAGAACCGGTTGTCTTCAGTGTAATCAATAGCCGAATAAGCCGTACTCTCCGCTTTAGCGATGTGAAGGTCTTGCAACTGGTGTAGTAATTCGCAGCCTTTGAGACATTCATCCTTTGGATCGTCTCGATGGTGACAGAATTTACAAGGAGATGAAATCATAGTGACCCTCCTCTTAGGAAGTCGCGGCAAGTGCTATCGGTTAGGTTTTTTCGTTAGCTCTTTCCTCCCTCAATCGCTCTTTTATACGCATACTGCCACAGGGCGAGATAGCTGTCTATGGGGCGACCGACTCATTTTCCTGGGGGTTTATCCTGATCGGGAAAAATTTAGGGGTATGGATGCGGGCGAGCGCCCGTGGACGACGCTGGTCGTCAGCTGCAGGTCGTCTGAATTGGCAGTGGTAGAAGAGGATTCTGACGTCGTTTTGGGCCTTCTAGTCTGGCCTCGTAGAAGCGGGCATGCAACTTAAACGCTGAGTCGGTTTTGCCATATTGAATAGGCAATTCTAAGCATTACTCCTTCCAGAGATCCACGTCGATAAGGCCCAGCCGGGCGGCATAGCGGACTAGTTCCATGGCGCTGTGGATATTGAGTTTGCGCATGATGTTGGCGCGGTGGTTTTCGACGGTCTTGGGGCTGATGTAAAGCCGATTGGCGATCTCTTTGGTGGGGATTCCTTCGGCCAGGTAGCGCATGATCTCCTGCTCCCTTGGGGTCAACGAACCGTACTCGGCATCGCTGATGCGCGCTTCCTTGACGGGGGATTTCATCAGTTTTTCGATCACTTCGTGGGATATGGAACTGTCGAGGAAGTACTCGCCGCTGGCGACCGCTTCCAGCCCCTGAACCAGCCTCTCCGCCGCAGACTCCTTGACGACGTAGCCGGTGGCACCAGCCTGGAAGGCTTCTACGATATAGTCGATTTTAGAGTGCATGCTGATGATCAGGATGCGCGTGCGGGAGTGGTTTCGGCGGATCTGGCTGGCCAGTTCGAGCCCGTTCGTGTCTGGCAGAGAGATGTCTACCACGGCCACATCGGGGGAGAGTTCCCCCACTTTAGCGAGCCCTTTTTTTCCGGTGCCAGCTTCTCCAACAACTTCAAAACGGGGATCCCGTGTCACGATGGCTTTGAGGCCTTCGCGAAAGAGGGGGTGATCATCGATAATCAGGATCCGAATCTTCGCCATGCTATTCCCATCTCCTTATCCGGTGTCGGTACTGTGGTGCAACGATATGCTGATTCGAGGCGAATTTGGTTGCTTGTCTGATGCCTATCATCGCTGCTCCGGGGCAGACCATCTGTGGGTTGCAGCCTGCCGCGGGCCATAAAATAAGGAAGGTACAAACTTGGACATAAGTATCTGCCATGAATTCGGGTTGATGGAAAGAAAAAAAACAGATTTGCAGCCTTGGGAATCGTTCACCCGGAGGTGGGGCAGCGGGTGGCGTTCGGGTCTTGCTGCGGCGATCCCTTTCTATGCCTGGGATAATGCGCTATTCTCGCACAGATTTGAGAGATGGTTGGATTGATGCGAATTGCTCTGATCGATATTTTTGGAGTGGTTGGAAAGGAGAGCAGCGCCATGGCCATTGCGCCCGAGATTCTGGTTTATGTCCAAAGCGAAAAGGCCAAGGCCGGACTGATCTGGTTAAGCCAGGGGCTTCTGCAGTTCCAGGGACGGCCGCCTACCCAGCCTGCGGCTGCCGAAAACTTGGCCTTGTCCATTCTTGAGATGGTGCGCGACGAAGTGCAGTTGGGGTGGCGCCTGACCCGCGATGAGGCCTGGCAGCGAGCTGACGGCCACCTCCAGCAGGCGGCCGTCATGCTGCGCTCGGGAGCGGCCCACGATGCCCCCTGGCATCTGACCCTGGCCCTACGCCAGGTAACGGGTCTGGGGCGGGCGGCCCACAGACGTCTCGACGCTGGTGCCGTCTGACGATCTCTCTGGTGGTGGACCTGAAAGAAGGGGGCTTGAGGAGGGATTGCCTTATCAACGGTTTTCATATACATGACGGCTGCTGATGGTACCCGACACCACCCTAACAGATCAATTCTGGACTGAGGAGTCCTCGACATGAAAGACGAAAATGGTCTCTACTACCATCCTTTTCCTCAAAACAAGCGGGTACGCATGTATGTGCGCCGCAGCGACGCCGATATCGAGTTTCGTCTCTGGAACCAGGACGACCCCATGTTGTGGAGTGAGCATGGCTGGGTGCCCCACGCCGCCATCGTTAAGGCTGAGGCGATGTATAGCGGAGGCAAGTTCGAACCTGGACAGGCCTACGACCGCAATGTCGCCGAAGCCCTTTTGGCGGACGACCCGCCTGCATGAGAGTTGATTCGGGGACGGTCTTTGCCGGGCGGCGTCAATCCGCCAATTGTTGGAGCACCTGGCGCACGGCGTTGCCATCGGCCGTACTGCCGAAGTGTTTCATAATGGCGCCCATGGCCTGCATTTTGTTACGATATTGGCTGAAGTCCACATGGGCCAGGATCCATTCTCGGATCTCTTCCTCTGAGGCTTGGGCGGGTAGGTAGCCGTTGAGAATGGTCATGTAGGCCGAGGGCTCGCTAGTCCCACTGTGTTCGAGGGTCTCCTTCTCGGACTTGATCAGTTTGCGAATTACCCCGATGATGATTTCATCTTCTACTTGTTTGGCATCCTGACGCCCCAGTTCCCCCATGACAATCCGCAGAGCGTTTTTACGATCTTCGTCTTTGGTTTTCATGGCGATCATCAGATCTGTCTTGAGCTGTTGCTGTAGGCTCATCTGCTTTTCCTTCCTCTCCTGTGGAACGCCATTGTGGGTTGACTGGAGCGGCGCTCGTGTATTTTTAATATTAGAAATAGATACCTGGGTATATCGGGCTGGCGCACGGCTTTGTCAAGAGCGGAGGTGCCGCCGACCCGATCCGGTGCCTTGTGCCTTGCGCTTGACCGACCCAGCGTGATGCCCTATCTTTTGGCCGTTCCGTGGCGATTGATACCTGCACGGGATGCCCCATTTTCCATCAAAGACGTTTGGAGATAGTTTGCATGCGACTATTGCTCATTGAGGATGACCCCAAGATCGCCAGCTTCGTCGTCAACGGCCTGAAGGCGGCCGGATTTGCTGTGGACCTTTGTAGTAGCGGCCTGGATGGCCTGCACATGGCCCTTACAGAACCTTACGATGTGGCCATTGTTGACATCATGCTGCCCGAGCTCGACGGCCTCTCGGTTATCGCCAAACTGCGCAAAGAGAAGGTCAATACCCCCGTGATCATTCTCAGCGCCAAGGACGCCGTCGATGACCGCGTCAGCGGCTTGCAGGCCGGCAGCGACGATTATCTCACCAAACCTTTTGCCTTCTCCGAGCTGTTGGCCCGTGTCCAGGCCCTCATCCGACGTGCCAGTGGGGCTACCGAGCCCACCCGCCTGACGGCGGGTACCCTCGAAATGGATCTCATCGGGCGTACGGTGCAGCGCGCCGGTCAATCCATAGAGCTGCAGCCCCTGGAGTTCTCCCTTCTGGAATACCTGCTGCGCAATGCCGACCGGGTGGTCTCCAAGACCATGATCATGGAACACGTCTGGGATTATAACTTCGACCCCCAGACCAATGTGGTCGAGGCGCGCATCTGCCGCCTGCGTGACAAGGTCGACAAGGGCTTTCCAGAAAAGATGATCCATACCGTGCGAGGCGTGGGCTATGTCCTCAAGTCGGCGCCCTAGACGTTTTTTAATGCAATTTTCCCGGCTCCTCGTCCCACCGCGCGCCACCCTAGCCCTGCGCCTGACCTTGTGGTACGCGGGTGTTTTCGCGGTGACCGCCGTCCTGGCTTTTTTTCTCTTCTACCTGCTCATTACCAATCTGGTGCGTACGCGCATCGATACCGACCTGTTGCGTCAGTCTGACGAGTACAATACCGTCCTCTCCCTCCAGGGCATCGGCGTCCTCCAGCGTTTCGCTGTGTTGCGAGCCCAGGCTGCGGGCGAAGAGAAGATCTTCATCCGCCTGCTCTATCCCTCCGGGGTGGCCTTTTCCTCGTCCAATGCCGCCCATTGGCGAGACCTTGGCGTGAACCACCAGGCGGTCCGGGCCGTGGCAAACCACAGCGGCGATGTCATCGAGACGGTCAAGCTGGATCATCATCGCTATGGTGTGCGTGTGCTTTACAGTTTGCTGGGGCAGGGGGTTGTCCTACAGTTGGGCCAAGCCCTGGATGTCGAGGCGCGTCTCTTCGAGGGCTTCAAACCGATCTTCATTTTTGCCATGAGTGTGGTGATCTGCTTTGCCGCGGCCGTGGGCTGGTTCATGGCCCGGCGCGCTCTGGCGGGCGTGGCCGATGTAACTCGCACCGCCCGCCGGATCACCAGCGGCGATCTCTCCCAACGGGTGCCCATCCGCCGTCATGGGGATGAGATCGACCAGTTGGCCCTGACCTTCAACCAGATGCTCGACCGCATTGCCGCCCTGGTGGGCGAGATCCGCGAGATGAATGACAACATCGCCCATGACTTGCGCAGCCCCTTGACGCGCATTCGCGGCGTGGCAGAGATGACGCTTCTGAACGGGTTGGGTCTCGATGACTTTAAGCTCATGGCCGGTGACACCATCGAGGAATGTGATCGCCTGCTGGACATGATCAACACCATGCTGCTGATCTCCCAGACACAGGCAGGAACGGCCACACCTGCTCACGAATCCCTCGATCTGGCCCTGCTGCTCAGCCAGGCCATTGATCTGTTTCAGCCCCTGGCAGAGGACCGCCTGGTTCGATTGGTGGCCGATTTGCCCGAGCACTGCCCCCTGACTGGAGATGCACGTATGCTCCAGCGGCTGGTGGCCAACCTTCTGGATAACGCAATCAAGTATTCATCTCAGGGCGGTAGGGTAACCGTCGACCTCCTCTGCGCGGTTCAGGGCAAAGGTTCCCATCGCCTGACCATCGGCGACAACGGCGCCGGCATCTCAGAAGCGGACCTGCCCCACATCTTCAAACGCTTTTTCCGGTGCGATCAGAGCCGCTCCACCCAGGGAAGCGGGTTGGGCCTCAGCCTGGCTCAGGCCATCGCCCAGGCTCACGGCGGTCGCATCGAGGCCCAGAGCACACCGGGTGAGGGGAGCCTTTTCACGGTCGTCTTGCCATGCGACCCTGCTTGATAAGACCCGAGTCATAGCCGCCCTGGGTAGATGATCTTTTGGTAATCTCAGGATCATCTTAAGATCATCTGGGCGCCTTATCCTCTCTCCACTAAAGTTGACTCACTTTAATCATTTCACTTTGTATCGCGAAGGGGGCCGCCGCCCTCCTAAGGAGGATTACTATGCAACTCACATCAACCAAAGCGCTGCTGCGTTTGGCGCTGTTGACCCTTTTGGGATTCTGTCTTCTGGTACCCTCACCGGCATCGGCCGCCAAGGACGGGGGCACCATCATGGTGCCGGCCAGCTTCACCGATCTGGCCGAGAAAGCTCGCCCTGGGGTGGTCAATATCCGTACGGTCAAGACCATGAAGGACGGTGGGCGGGTGTTTCGCCACTTTTATGGCAACCCTTTCGGGGGCCCGCACGCCAACCCTTTCGAGGATTTCTTCAATTCACCTCAGGAGAATGGTCCCCAGCGCGATTTCAAACAGCGCAGTCTGGGATCCGGCTTCATCATCGACAAAGCGGGCTACATCGTCACCAACAACCACGTCATCGAGGATGCCGATCAGATCAAGGTGAAGCTCTACGATGACAAGGAGTTCGACGCAAACCTGGTGGGACGTGATTCCAAAACCGACCTGGCCCTTATCAAAATAGAGGGCGCCGAGAATCTCAAACCAATAGCGATGGGGGACAGCGACGGTCTGGAAGTGGGCACATGGGTGGTGGCCATCGGCAGTCCCTTCGGGTTGGAACAGACTGTGACGGCCGGCATCGTCAGCGCCAAGGGGCGCATTATCGGCTCGGGCCCCTATGACGACTTCATCCAGACGGATGCATCCATCAACCCGGGAAACAGCGGGGGCCCTCTATTGAACCTCGATGGTGAGGTGATTGGCATCAACACTGCCATCGTTGCCAGCGGGCAAGGGATCGGTTTCGCCATCCCCGTCGACCTTGCCAAAGGCATCGTGGCCCAACTCAAGGACGGCGGCGAAGTCACGCGTGGCTGGTTAGGCGTGGCTATCCAGGATTTAACCGCTGAACTGGCAGAGTATTACGGTATCGCGGGACGCAAAGGGGTTCTCATCGCCCAGGTATTCAAAGACGATCCAGCCGACAAGGCCGGCCTGCAGGCCAATGATGTGGTCACCGCCATTGACGGCCGGGCGGTATCCACCGGGCGTGAACTATCCCAGGTGATCGCCAATACCAAGGTGGGAAAAAAGGCCAAGATCACCTATGTGCGTGACGGGAAGGAGCGGACTGTCTCAGTGCGCCTCACCAAACGTGACGATGACAAACGTCTGGCGGCCAAGCCGATCAACGACAGCCAGGATGAGTTGGGGGTTCGGGTACAGGCGATTACGCCGGAGATTGCCCGCCAGTTCGGCTTTGACGCCGAGGAGGACGGCGTCCTCGTGGGACGCGTCAAGGCAGGCAGTAAGGCCGATAAGGCGGGGGTTCAAGCAGGTGACGTCATAAAGGAGGTCAATCGCCAGGCGGTTAAAAACACTGCCGACTACGACAAACTCATCAAAAAGGGCCTCAAGTCCGACGGCATCTCTCTGCTGATCAAACGTCGAAATGCCGGCTACCTGGCCGTCAAAATCAATCCTTAAGTATTTGTTGGCAAGTCCCGAATGCATTTGTGGGACCTCCAAAGCAAAGCGGTGGCCAAGGGCCGCCGCTTTGCAACGGTACCGGACAGAATGTGAAAACCCCCTTGACAGCAGGGCTAAGGATGTCTAACTTGGCCCAAACGCTCCTGCAGATTTGGCTGCAGACACGAATAGAGGTGGAACAATGCCGGTTTACGAATTTGAATGCGAATCCTGTGGACGGGTCAGTGAAGAGCTGGTCCGCATGGACACCAAATCGATCAAATGCCCCAAGTGTGCCGCAAAAGCCAAGAAGATCATGTCTCTGTGCGCTTTTGACCTTAAAGGTGGGGGATGGTACGCGGACGGCTACGCCTCCAAGAAAAAATAGGACCGGCGACATTCACACCGTGGCATCAGCCGGGGGTAGACCAGCCCAAGCGGGTCGTCCTTTGGATGAATGGGTGCCTACTCGCCTAAGGAGATCCGCAACATAGAATTCAGCGCGAAGGCCCTCTAAAGGGGCCTTTTTTGCTGGGAAACGGCTGGATTACCTGTTTTTGGGGTTGCTCAGCATTTCAAGTTTGCAGATCATTACGCATACCGACAGCACAAAGGTGTGCGCCGCGCAGAAAAACAGAAAACTATCCCCCAGTTTTCTGCCCGCCAGAAAAAAGATCAAACTGATGAAAAAGAGTCGCTTGGTGTGCATCGGTGGTTTCCATTGGAAATGTTACCGGATCCTTTGGGATCTCTACAAGACTATTCATAATATCGCCGTAAAGGGCGTCGACCTTAACCGTAACCTCATCCGTCGTCAATATGCGCTGGTGCAGAAGGGGACGGTACCCATTAGACCTAAGACGCGAAGGAGTTCCGCATGGGCAGATCCATGGATCAGGTGATGGCCTACTTTGAAAAGATCAGCAGTATTCCGCGCTGCTCGAAGGATGAAGAACGTATTGCGGCCTGGATCAAACAATGGGCCGCTGAAAACGGTTTTCCCTGGATCGACGACACCGTGGGTAACTTGGTGATTCAGGTGCCTGGCCGGGGCGCCAGCGCCCAGGCGCCGACCCTTATCCTCCAGGGGCACATGGACATGGTGTGCGAAAAAACACCAGATTCAGACCACGATTTCAGCAAAGACCCCTTGACCCTGGTCACCGAGGGGGAGTGGCTCCACGCGGATCAGACCACCCTCGGAGCCGACAACGGCATCGCTCTGGCCCTGGCCATGGCGGTGGCTACGGATGAGACCCTGATACATCCTCCCCTGGAGTTGCTCTTCACCGTGGATGAAGAGACCGGCCTCACCGGCGCCGAACAAATGGGGGACGCTATGCTAACCGGCCGCCTCCTGATCAACATCGACAGTGAGGATGAGGGCATCTTCACCGTGGGATGCGCCGGGGGGCAACATGTAGAGATCTCCCTCGCTCTCGATCCCCGGTCCGTCGATACCGACCTGGAGATCTGGGAGCTCTGCGTGGGCGGCCTCCACGGCGGCCACTCGGGGGTGGACATCCACCGCAATCGAGCCAACGCCAACCTGATTCTGGCGCAGACCCTAAATGCCTTCCAGGCAGTTGTTCCCTTGCAACTACAGGCCATGGCGGGGGGCAGCGCCCACAATGCCATTGCGCGTGACGCCCGGGCGGTGTTGGTCGCTCCCCGAGGACAAGCGCTAACCCTGCAGAAAGAACTGGCCGAGTGTGAAGGACGTTGGCGGTCGATCTATACCCTCACGGATGCAGACCTTGAACTCAAGCTTGAACCTGTAAAAACGGACAGCCCGGTTAAGGCGCTGTCCGAGGATGAGACCGCTAAGGTTCTCGCCCTGATCATGGCAATGCCCCACGGAGTGGCAGGTCTGTCCGCCGCCTGGAAGGGAGTGGTCGAGACATCGGGAAACCTGGCGCGGGTTACCCTGGATGGCGATCGTTTATCCCTACTTTGCAGCCTGCGCAGCAGCGAAATGGCCCGTTTGGACGAGATCACCGCGCGCGTTCTGGCCGTGGCCCGTCTGGCGGGTGCCAAGGCGGTTGCCGACAAGCGCTATCCCGCCTGGGAGGTGGATCTGGAGGCCGACCTTCTGGCGCGCTGCCAGAAGCTCTATGCGGAACTGTTTTCTAAAAAGGCCAAAGTGGAGGTGATGCACGCCGGCTTAGAGTGCGGTGTGATCGGGGCCAAGTATGCGGGCATGGAGATGATCTCCATCGGCCCCACGCTCCAGTTTCCCCACTCCCCACGCGAACGCCTGCACCTGCCGGCGGTGGAAAAGGTGTGGGTGTTTTTGGTGGCCCTACTCAAGGACTACGCTCTTTAGGATCAGGCGTGGGGTGGAGACAACCGGACGACAAGCGATTGGCCATCGGATGGCTCAGCCATCGGATCGCTTAGTTATCTTTGCCGATGGGGTCGATGGGGTCCACGGGGTGCACCGGCCCGCGGGATCTGATGGGCGCGATGGAAGCGGTGCCTGAGCCTCGGCGGCGGCCGTAGCGAGCGCGACGGGCGGCCCAACGGCGCCGGACTTCCGAAATATCGGCAGGTATTTGCGGATCTTTGCGGGCCGCTTTTAGAATATCGTCGAAACGCGGGTGGCGTGAGGGTTTTGACCTGCGCTTGGGGGCGCTTTTTTTGTGGGGGGGGACAGCCGTGGGCGGTACGGTGCCTGCATTCCACTGAGCCTTGAGGCGCCGCCATAGCCGGGCGATCCACTTCCTGGTTGATGGTTTCTCTTCAGGTCGAGGCGCACTTTCAGATGTTTCCTGTTGTGGGACGCCTTCGCGCTGCTCCGCCGCTGTTTTCCGCTTCACCCCCTCTTGATTTGATGCCTTGAGGGCCTCTATCAGGGCCGCATAAGCCGCTGTGAGCGCCTTTGTG
This sequence comes from Desulfobacteraceae bacterium, assembly GCA_050291585.1. Classification (GTDB taxonomy): domain Bacteria; phylum Desulfobacterota; class Desulfobacteria; order Desulfobacterales; family Desulfosarcinaceae; genus JASJCL01. The sequence goes on along the minus strand of JBNKKA010000014.1, from coordinate 27,643 downwards.
CGTTCCTCGGCGTCGCTCCGCAGTATGCTGTCTGGTGAGTAACGATCAGGATGCCAGATTTTGATCTCTCGCAGGTAGGCTTTTTTGATGGCCGCAAGAGCGCTTCCCGGGGCGAGGCCAAGCACCTTATAGTGGGGTTCGAGGTTCAGATTCCCTCTCCCATATCATCATCAAAGCTGGGGCCGCTTTAGTGGTGTCCACATTGGCGGCGGTTAGGGGTTAAGGGGCACCCATTGTTGATCTCCACCGTAGCCGTGAACCGAGCAATGGGCACGGATGCGTATCCGTTTCAATGTCGCAGGTATTTTTTCCGTGGTCAAGCTGCGTGTGAAGGGTTGCTCCGCCACATGGGGGTGGGCCAGTGTACGGGTGTCAAGAACCTCACCGGCCCCGTCAAGGATCTCCCACCCGTCGGCATAGTGATCCCAGCCGCTGTCGGCGTGGGCGACGGTGACACTCAAGCGCCAGCGCCCTTCTCCAGCGGGCTGGGCCTTGACACTGCGGACTTGGGCTTCACCCGCCCAGGCCCACAGGGGTGCCAGCAGAAGCGCTGCGCACAGGATCGGAAGCATTAGCAAATGCAATTTCGACCTCCTTGTGGCGGTGAAGGTCGCCCCATACCGGGAGATGATCGCGACCTTTCTGGTTAAAAATGGGGTGGCTTCATCCCATGAGCCTATGGTACAATTCGTCACTTTAGCAATCATTTAGCCAACCCTTCTCCATTGAAATCAGCGTATGGCACTATTGGACGCCGTGGACGATATACCGTCGATGGATCCAACTCACAACCCAGCGGACGAATGCATGGCCAAACTTTTTTTTCGATACGGAGCGATGAACTGCGGCAAGTCCACCGCCTTGATTCAGGTGGACTACAACTACCGCGAACGCGGCATGGCGACCCTAATCGTCAAGCCACAGACCGATACCAAGGGGCAGGACCAGATCGTTTCACGCCTGAGTGTCTCCCGGCGCGTGGACGTGCTCGCCACTCCGGGAGACGATCTTTTTACCACCATCATGGCCCACCGCCTGGCCAACCCCCTGGACTGTGTCCTGGTGGACGAAGCCCAGTTTCTCACCGCCGCTCAGGTGGATCAGCTCTTCCGTGTGGCGGTGCGCGAAGATATTCCCGTGATCTGCTACGGGCTGCGAACCGATTTCAGGATGGACGGCTTCGTGGGCAGCCAGCGCCTGCTCCTCCTGGCTCACAGCATCGAGGAACTCAAGACCATCTGCAAGTGCGGCAGCAAGGCGATGGTCAACGGCCGTAAGATCGGCGGACGCTTCGTTTTCGAGGGGCAGCAGGTGGCCATCGAAGGTGAAGATGACGTGGAGTACGAATCCCTGTGCCCGCGCTGCTACTTTGCGCTTCAGGCCGAGGCCATTAGCGGTGCTTAATCCGCCCGTAACCGCCTGACATTTTGAATCGATAGCTCTTCCTCGACCCCCATGGAGGCATGGATGCAAGACATTACCGGAGCACGCCAGGGGCGGATCGCCATCCGCAACTTCCAAACCATCAGTGATGGTTTAACCTTGCGGGGGTATTACCGCCTCAACGGCAGCTCCGGTCACACCCTGGAGCAGGCTCTATCCACCCTCAGCCCTGAAATTTACGGTAAGATGAACGATCCCCGGCGCATTGAGCTCAAGGGAATCGAATATGTCATGGACCGCCTGCCGCGTGGCATCGAGAGCAGCTCACGTTTGGTCCTGACCACCCAGGAAGGCCTGGACGATACCGCTTTTGAGAAGATTGTGCCCCTCAAACGCCGGCGCATCTCCTACCGGGTCAGTGATGCGGAGATCTGTTTTATCATCACCCAGGGCCTCAGCGAGATCTATGACATCCTCACCCATCTGACCTTCCTCAATATCGAGGCTAAAAAGATCCACAGTCAGATGCGCAACCGTGATGGGGAGTTGTCCTCCGAGTGGCAGCGTCTGGCCGATACCGTCGCCCGGGAGAAATCCCTCAGCCCCGATGAACTGGACCGCGCCATCTGGGAGTTGAGCATCCTCTTGGGGATCACCTATCGCGAAACCCGCGACACCTATCGTTATTTCGAAGAATCCCGCGAGGCGCAAAAAGCCAACAGCGGCCTGTTCCAGATCATCTATCAACTGGGGCGGCGCGTGGACGCGGAAGCCCGCGAGGGGGCCGAGGGGGGGGTCTATTTCACCCCCGCTTTGCGCGATATGATCGGCCACCAGGTCTATGCCGAGAACTGGGCCAGAGGGGTGATCGACAAGTTGGACGGCCTGGGGCTGCATGACCGCCCTCTGCACATCATCAGTGCCAATCTGCACTCTTTTAAAAATATTCTCTATGCCTATGCGACCCTCGATGCCCCGCAGCGTGATGCTTTTGATGCCAACCTCTATGGCCTCTTCGAGGACGCCCCCGATGGTATTGCGGGGGTCGATGCCTATTCGGCCGCCCACGGTTTTCTGGAGATCGAAGATACCTCGGGTGCCCAAATCAACTCCCAGGTGATCGATACGGCAGCCCTCAAGGGCGTACCCCTGCACCCCGATCTGGATTTCATCCCCGCCGACCTGGGTGAGGCGCCCCCAGTCCTCCTTGTGATCAACTACGCCTTCGGCACCCAGGCCTTTGAGGTGATGGATGAGCTACTTGAACAGCTCGGCCAAATGGAATCTCAGCGGCGTTTCCGGATATCCTCCATCTCCATCATGGGCAAGGCCGGTATCCTCTCGGGGGTCAAAGGCGACATCATGCTGGCCACGGCCCACGTCATCGAGGGTTCGGCCCATAATTACATTTTTCAGAATGATCTGTGCGCGGCCGACTTCGATGGTGATATCCCCGTTTTTACGGGCCCCATGGTCACTGTTCTGGGGACCTCTTTGCAAAACCGGGCCGTTCTCAAGCGTTTTCAGACCACCTCCTGGCGGGCGGTTGGTCTGGAGATGGAGGGCGGGCACTACCACCGAGCCATCAGCGCCGCCATACTGCGGGGGCATATCCTCGAGAGCGTCAAGGTCCGCTATGCCTACTACGCCTCAGATAATCCCTTGGTGAGCGGTCAGACCCTCTCCTCGGGCAGCATGGGACTCGAGGGCATTAAACCCACCTATATGACAGCCAAGGTGATTCTAAAAAAGATTTTCAGTCAGAAACAGATTCTTGGCCCGTCGGAGTGATCTGCTCTGGTGCTAAATCTCAATGTGTCTCCACTTGCGCATCAACTTGAGCCGCCTGTCTGGCTTTGAAGCAGCGGCGTTCGAAATAGGTGCCGGTGCGGCGATCGAGAACCGCCTCGTGTTCGAGAAGCCAGCGTGGTCCGTCTGACCAGGCCCCGCAGGCCAGGACAACGGTGTCACCTAGACAAAATTTGCCGGCATAGCCCCTGGTGTTGAGCGCATTGAGTTTGCCCAAGTCCAGGATCATCTTCTGAGGTATATTTTTGGGTATCTGCATAAACCCTCCTCGGGGGAAAAGGCGAAAATGGGGGTGCCCAAAAACGGCGGGCAGCCCCCATTGCTTTTTGTGGTGGACGTCAGCGGGAGTACGCATACGAACAATACTTACCTATCAGAGCAAGCACCCCCGCGAGCGGGCTCCGGATGCTTTGGCCGATTCATGCCAGCAGCGGCTGAACTCGCTGTAGCTGTCACTGCAATAGCCGCACGCGTCCATATCTTCGTGCAGAAAGCGCCTCTCGTCATCGAGACACTTGCGTTCGCTTTCCTTGATCACTCTGGTCATGCCACTCACCTCCCTTCGAAAGGTGTACCTTGTAAAGGTTTGGCCCTTTTGATGAAAAGGGGTCACCTTATCTAAAGAATAAGCCTTCTGGAGAGGCACGCAAGTGAGCGAGCGTCGATTGATCAAGGCCGAAAGAGGGGCGACTGATGACCTTTCAGCAGGCCTTTGAGGGTGTGGGCGATGAGCTCCAGGCGGCGCAGAACCTCCATGCGGAGCTGAATTGGGTCAGAGGCTTCATCGAGTTCCTGGCGGTAGTGCTTGGCCGTGGCGGTCAATAATTCGATAATGACGTCATCGCCAGGAGTATCGGCGTCCTTTTTCATTGTCACCTTCTGTCCATTTTCGTTAAAACCAGCTCATTGTCACCTCGGCGCCAGTCACTCCACGATCCCGCGACGCCTCAAGCCTGGAAAGGAGTTTACCGTGACCCCGGATCCCATATCTGATAGCACCCCCACCACCCACCCGCAACGCACGGTGTGGGGCTGGGCCCTTTACGACTGGGCCAACTCGGCCTTTGCCACCACCATCATGGCCGGTTTCTTTCCCGTGTTCTTCAAACAGTATTGGAGCAGCGGGGTGGACGTCAACCTCAGCACGGCCCGCCTGGGCCTGGGCAACGCCTGCGCCAGCCTGGTGGTGGCTCTCCTGGCGCCTCTGCTGGGCATTATCGCCGATCGCAGCGCGGCTCGCAAGCGTCTGCTGCTCGCCTTTGCCTACGTGGGCATCGGGTTCACAGCCCTCTTGTTCTTCATCACCCAGGGGCGCTGGGGGCTGGCCATGATGGCCTATGTGGGCGCGATTATCGGCTGGGCCGGGGCCAACGTTTTCTATGACGCACTCCTGCCCCAACTGGTGCCCCTGGAACGGCTGGATCGTACATCCAGCCTGGGGTACGCCATGGGATATCTGGGCGGCGGGGTACTCTTTTTGCTCAATGTGACCATGACCCTCAAACCCCAATGGTTCGGGCTGGCGGATGCCAGTATGGCGGTGCGGGTCTCCTTTCTCAGCGTGGCCCTATGGTGGGGGGGCTTCACCCTCTTCACCTGGCGCTGGGTGCCGGCGGAGGTGCGCCTTCAGCAGCGTGCCTCAGGCCAACTTCTGCGGGAGGGTCTGGGTCAGCTGCGCCGCACCCTTGGCCAGATCCGGCGCCTGCCCAGCGTTTGGCTTTTCCTGCTGGCCTATTGGTTCTATATCGACGGTGTGGACACCATCATTCGCATGGCGGTTGACTATGGCCTCTCCATCGGATTTGGGTCCAACGACCTCATCCTGGCCTTGCTCATCACCCAGTTCGTTGGCTTCCCCTCCGCCCTGGCCTTCGGTTACCTGGGCCAGCGTTGGGGGGTGCGCCGCTCCATTTACCTGGCCCTGGGGGTTTACTGCGCGGTAACGGTGTGGGGGGCCCTTATGCAACGGCCGGCGGAGTTCTTCGGCCTGGCGGTGGTCATCGGTCTGGTCCAGGGGGGCATCCAGGCCCTCAGCCGCAGCTACTTCGCCCGCCTGATCCCCGTACAGCGCAGCGCCGAGTTCTTCGGTTTTTATAATATGCTGGGGAAGTTCGCTGCCATCATCGGTCCGCTCCTCATGGGGATTTCCGGGGTGTTGGTGCGGCGTTGGCTGGCGGCGGGGGTCAGCGATGCGGACACCCTCACTATTATTGGTCAACAGGCGGCAAGGGCCAGCATCATCTCGGTGCTGCTGCTTTTCATTCTGGGTGGGGGTCTTTTCTACTTCGTGGATGAAAACCGTGCGCGGCGAGAGTTGGAGGCATTGGACACGAGAGTCAGATAGCTGGATTATCCTTCTATCTTAAGTCGCATATGAAAGCCCCGTTGTACGCCTGGCAACGGCGTATAACGGGGCTTTTGGAGTAGGGGGTGGCTGCTTTCTGGCTCTGTTACCGCGTGAGAGCCATCTTCAGGCTAATCACGAGGCGGTTGAAGGAGCGGGTCAAGCTGCCTATCTCATCCGTTCGGTTTTCCGGCAGGACATCCAGGTCGACCTTACCCTGGCTCACCTGATCGGCCATCTGGGTCAGCTGGTTGATGGGGCGGGTGATGCCATTACCGATGAGTACGCCGATGAGAATGGCGATGACCAGGACGACGGCCCATACGATCATGATGTAGGTCTGCATCTCCTTGGCGGGCTGAACCACCGCCGGCTGTGAGGCGATGATGGCCAGGCTGGCGCCGATGATCTCGAGGGGGGCATAGGCCGCATAGCGTCCTTCACCCTCAGATGAAAAGGTTTCGACACCGCTTTTAGCGGCCATCATGTTGGCGATGATGCCCTTGAATGCGGCGTTGTCGGTTTTGGTGAGGTCTTCGCTGTCGTAAGTCTCGTCCCAACGAGTGTCTTTGATGTCGATGCCCGGGCGGACGAGCACCTTGCCGGCCGCGTCCACCAGCATGGCGTAGCTATTATAGCCGATATTGAGGGCGAGGATATCCTTCTGGATAGTGGAGAGCAGGACGTCGTAGCCGACCACCCCAAGGATCCTGCCGTCGCCGCCTTTTACCGGTGTGGCGCAGGTTACGATGAGGTCTTTGGAGTTAGCGTCCACGTAAGGCGCCGTCCAGATCGTTTTACCTTCGGATTTGGCGTCCACATACCAGGGGCGCTTGGTGTTGACGAAACCATCCGTGGCGCCGATGGATTTGACCGCTGCAAGGTCGTCGATGGCCATGATGTTGGTTTCGGTCCCCAGATAGCCGAGAATGACATAGGGGTTTTTGGCCACCACGCTCTTGAGGACCCGGACGACGCGCTGTAGGGCCATGGTCTCGTCGCTCAGGGCTTCATTGGCCGCGGGATCTCCATACTCGCTGCCATTCCAGGGCATGAGCAGGTAAGGTTGCAGGCCCAGGTCATCGGCGGGTCTGCCCGCCGCATAAACGCCTTGAGCAAAGTCGGCGATGGCTTCCACCTCCTGGTTGATCCTCTGGAAGATGAGGCTGTACTCGTCGGCTTTCTGTTGGGTCACCGTGGCCAGGTGGGTTTCGGCCTGTTCCGACAGGGCGCTGCGGCTTTCAGTGCTGGCGATCAAGCCCACGGCGGTGAGAGCTCCCAACACCAGAAGCACTATGACCAGTGTGATCTTGGAACGGATGGACATCCCCCTGCCGTCGCTGTCTTCTGCTATGGGCAGATCGGCATCCGCTTCAACCGTGAGGGCTTCTTGGTCTGCTATGGTTTCCTCCGGACCTGTCAAGTCCGCTTCATTGAACAGTGCGTCGAAGTCTGCTTCCCCGCTGTCTGGGGCCAAAGCGGCGTCCATATCCAGGGTCGCGTTATCTTCGGCGGGCGCTTGATAGTTCGGGTTTTCGACGGTCGTCATGGTGTTGCACTGGCGACAGTGAAACCGGCCGAAGCGGGTCTCCACCTCACTCAGATCCACTTGGTAGGTTTTGCCACAGCCGCTGCAGCGGTGCATGACCATTGATGCTTGCATGAGGTCTCCCTTCGATTCTCTATAGTAGCTATTTGATCGCTTTGAGTTTGAACGTCATCTGTTGGATAAAACGTCTGCGGGCGGACGGGTCGGTGATTTTAGTGGCGATCAGCTGAACAAGCTGAGGGGTTTTTGTTGATGGGAAGCGGTGGCGATGGGCACCCAGTTGATGGATGCAATCCTCGACAACGAGCCCTGCGATGGGCCCGATGGCTGCTCCTAGAACGCTTTCCAGTTCAGCGAAAAATACTGCCGGCAGGGGATGGACCGCAGGGGCGACAGGTCGGATCAGTTTCTGCTTGTACATCTTGGCCAGGCTGGGTTTCAGATCAATGCTGGAGAGGCCAAGCCGGCCCGCTATCTGAGCGACTGTGCTTTGGCCGTCAAGTTGTTCGAGGATGCGCAACATCTGCGCATCCAATATAAAATCATCTGAGGATTTCCCTATAGTGCGTTCGAACACCATCTCTGAAATACGTTGAGATCCTGACGCCATACGCCACTCCGCTCGATTGAGGCTTTCAGATTCAGGCTACTACCGGGCGCGGTATCTGTTTGTTGCGCTGTTACCGAAAGCAGTCGTTTGGATCTTGATGGATCTGTGAATCACGTCCACAGGCAATAGGAGCCCTCAAGTGATCCATGGGGGCTATTGAGGATCCTCAAGGGGAATTTCGACCTATGGGCGTTTGCCGATTGGCATCTTCAGCATGGGGGGGGTATGGGCTGTCACCCAACATGCTTTTCGCCATTTAGATGCCGGATGCGGGGGGTAAGGCGATGGTTTTAATACCATTACCTGACTCCACAGAAGAACCATATTATGCCACGCAAGTCAAGTCTCATCTGGGTTTCCTCTAACGCGGGGGAGGAAGCTAACGCTGGAATGTCCGTTGTAATGGAGGACGGCGCAACCCTAATTTCGGCCGGTATCTTACCTATCGGTTCGAGCAACCCACCCACCAAGGGCTTAGGGTGCAATACTGCCCTGCGGCTTGACAGTTGGGGCTGGTTCTAAGTAATATCCCCTGCATTTACTTGGACGCTCACCCCGCAGGATCGGCGGGGGTGTCCACGGTTGCGCATGACTTTCCAACAGAAAGAGCCTTTCACAATGGCGGCGGAGATGGACCCCCTAAGGTCAAAAGCGGCGATTCTAGTTGTAGACGACGAACGCCTGTTTCGCCGTATGCTCTGTCAGAAGCTCTCCCGCTCCGGGTTTCCCTGCAACGAGGCCGCCAGCGGGGAAGAGGCTCTCAAACTCTTGGATTCAACGCCCTATGAGGTGGTCATCACCGATATCCGCATGCAGGGTATATCGGGTATCGAGCTGCTGCGCGCTGTCAAAGGCGAGTATGACTCCGATGTGATTGTAATCACAGGCTATTCCGAAGACTATTCCTACGCGAATATCATCGAGATCGGCGCCAGCGATTTTATGATCAAACCCTTCAGCCCGGACGAGATGATTCTGCGTCTGAACCGGGTGCTGCATATCCGCCGCCTGCTGTCCGAACGCAACTTGGCCTATAGCGCACTCCAGGCAGTCAGTCAGGAGTTGATTAAGGCCCAGGAGCATGAGCGCCTGCGCATCGCCCGCGATCTGCATGACCGCGTGGCCCAGGATCTCAGTGCACTCAAGATCTCCATGGACACCCTCTTCGATGACCGGATCGGCATCGACCCCGCCTTGCGTCACCAGATGACGGGCCTGTGCGGTATCCTTGGGCACAGCATCAACGCCCTGCGGGAGATCGCCTACAACTTACGTCCGCCCATTCTGGACCAGCTGGGCCTGCGCAGCGCCATCTTTCAGTTTGGGCAGGATTTTACTGCCAAGAGCGGGGTCGATGTGGATTTCTCATCGGCCGGCATGGACGAGCTTTCTCTGAGTTCCGATGTGGAGATCAACCTTTTTCGCCTGATCCAGGAAGCCCTCGCTAATGTCCATAAACATGCCGAGGCTAGCGAAGTGAAGATTCGCCTGGTGGCCTCCTTTCCCAGTGTTGTCCTGCGCATCGAAGACGACGGCAATGGCTTCAACATCACCGAGCGCATGGCCGCCGCGCTGTGCGAAAAGCGCATGGGGCTCAAGAGCATGCAGGAGCGTGTCAGTCTCATGGGGGGCACCATGGTCCTCAATTCGGTGCCGGACAAAGGCACCCGTCTGGTGATTAAAATTCCTTTTGACGCCTTGCCCGAGACTCGCAGCGTTTATACACTGTCGAAAGCGTGTTTCCCTTCCGAGGACCTGTTGATCAGTTGATGGCTGCTTATTGAGCCCTTTGTTGAATCTACAGGGTTTTACAGTTGAATTTCCGTGGGCTTTGCGTTAAGCATGCCGCTATTGATAGGTGGCGGTGGGTGCCCAAGACCCCATGGGATCCTCTCAAGCGGTAGATGAAGAGGGATAAATCAGGCCGAAAGGGCTGCAGATGATGCTCTTGCAGACCTTTTTTTGTTAGATGGTTTTCCGGGCAAGGCCTGGCAACCGTATAGTATAGCGACCCGGACGGCCAAAAGGTGTCGTTATCAGATGTTGGATGTGTGATGAATCTTTCAAAAATAGAGTTGCAGGAGATGCTGCGCGAGATGGGGCTCAAGTTTTCGGCCGCCGCCAGCTATGATGAACTGCGCCAGATGTTCCAAGACGAGAATCACCGTCGCTGGCTCGGACAAAACAGACCCGATGGCCCCAAAAGGGTCATCCGTCGCCGCCGTACCCAACCAGCTATGGCGCCTGAAGATCCCCCTCCAACCGCAGCTGAGCAAAATCTCGACAAGCTCGAACCATCCCCCCCGATTCAGGCCGACCGACGTCCGGGAACAACCAAGTTCAGGCCACGGCGCGAATTGCCCGCCCGGCGTCTTGGGCGCCGCGATGATAGCCCGGTGGTAGATCGTCAACAGAACGTTTTTGCCACTGTTCTGCGGCGTGCCAAGCGGTGCTGTGAGTTGTGCGATGCCGCAACACCCGAGGTTGGGGTTCAAACGAGTCCCCAGGGCAAAGGGTTTCTGAGTCCCTTTTATATAATCCCCTTGAGCGAGGGCGGTCAGGAAGTGATTAAAAATGTGGTCGCCCTGTGTCCGGAATGCCTTCGTAAATTAGAAGCGCAGCCCGCAGCAGCAGACCTCAAAACCCTCAAGCGCAAGGCGCGCCAGAAGGTGATCTCCTCCGTGGTTGTTATTCGCCGCTGAATCAACTCAATCGCCGGCCTAATTCCACTGTCTTTCCTCCCTGGTCGCTGGGGGCGACGGTCGTTTCCGCTGTTTATACCAAGCTGCCGTTACCAGTGCTTCCAAACGGCGTAGCCCACAGGCGTCTGCCATGGCTCTTGTCCCACTATCCAACAGCATGAAGCGTGTGCTGCATGTCAGTCTGCCGCTGATGCTCAGTATGGCGGCCGTCACGGTGATGGAGTTCACTGACCGCATCTTCCTGGCCAATTATGACCTCAATGCCATTGCCGCCGCCATGCCGGCTGGTATCCTGGCCTTCCTTTTCATCCTATTGTTCGCCAATGTGGCCGCCTATGTTAATGTCTTCATCGCCCAGTATCTCGGTGCCGGACAGCCCGAGGAGGTGGGGGCGGTGGTCTGGCAAGGGCTTTACTTTTCCGCGTTAGCCTGGGGTTGCCTATCACTGTTGGGGGGCTGTGGGCCCTGGTTTTTTGACTTTGTGGGACACCCCAAGGCCATTCGTGATCTTGAGGTGATCTACTTCCGCATTCTTTGCTTGGGCGCCGGGCCCCATGTGGCCGCCAGCGGATGCGCTGGTTTCTTCGCTGGCCTGGGACGCACCCGCCCCATTTTTGTGGTCAACTTCATCGGCATGTTGGTTAACATCCCCCTGGACTATGCCCTCATATACGGGCGCGGCCCCTTTCCGGAGATGGGCATTACGGGTGCCGCTATCGCCACGGTGAGTAGTTGGGCGCTGATCTTTTTGCTTTTTGTCGTCCTCATGGCCCACCCCACCTGGGAGCGCACCTATGCTTTACATCGCGCTTGGGCATTTCGGCTCAATATCAGCCGGCGTCTGCTTCGCTATGGCCTGCCCTCCGCCGCGCAAATGTTTCTGGATGTGTTGGCGTTTACCGTCTTTGTGTTGATGGTGGGGCGTATCGGGCGGGAAGAGTTGGCCGTGACCAACATCCTTCTGTCGATAAACTCGCTGACGTTTATGCCCTCTGTGGGTTTTTCGGTGGGTGTCAGCACACTGGTGGGACGTTTTCTGGGGGCCGGGCGGGTGGATGAGGCCCTTGCGGCAGTGGACGCCACCCGGCGTCTACTGCTGGCCTATACTGTGGTTCTGGCCGCACTATTTGTGCTGCTGCCCGAACGTATCCTGGGCCTGTTCATCCCTGCCGAGGGTGGGGCGACGTATGCCGCTGTTTTGGGCCACGGGCACATTCTACTGCGTCTTGTGGCGGTCTACATCTTCTTCGATTGCCAGTACATGACCTATGTTGGCGCCCTCAAGGGCGCCGGCGATACACGCTTCATCATGGTGAGCATCGCCCTGGGCGCCCTGGGCTGTATGATTGCCCCGGTAATGATCGGTGTGCTATTCTTCAACGCTGGTCTCTACTACTGCTGGGGGTGCGCGGCCCTTTTTATCATGGTGCTCTTCGGCCTCACCCGCTGGCGTTATCGGCAGGGGCACTGGCAGCTAATGCGTGTCATAGACACACACGTTGTCGACACCGCCGCCATCGACGCTCCCCGCCAAGCGTCCCCATCCTAAGCAGGTTTTTTCGGGGTGCCGCTGTTGACGGCCTGGATCAGTTTCTCAGATAGCGCGCCACTAATTGCTCCCACCCCAAATCCGGCAGACTGCCGTAAATATCATCTCCCAGATGGCCACCGTCCGCAGTCAAGGGACCGGCCACGGCTTCGATATCGGCGAATAGACGTTGGATTTCTCCTTGTAAGAAGCTCTGCAGGCGTCTGCCCTTGAAAAGCGCTTTGAGCGCCTGGCGCATTTGATTGGTGTGCAAGCGCACCATCCAGGTGTTTGGGACACCTTTGCGACGCTGGAGCAGCTGCTTGGGTTTGAGGTAGGTGTTGGCAGCGACCACCATGCCGCTGATGGGTGCCAGCAGTTGGGCCGTTCTGCCCTGACGCGTCACTGTCACCAGGGGCTGGCCCTTATGCACCAGGGTCCCGTTTTCCGGCATCTCGATCTGGTCGGGTGGGCCGATGAGGCTGCTGGCAAACTGGTCCAGGCCAAGGATGGCTTCCGAGCGCTTTTGGCGGCGCAGCCACATGTGGCCGGGGTGCAGGTAGGCGTCTGATTGCAGGGCAAAGCCCTCCACCGAGATCAGCTCTGCGTGGCGGCCGGCCTCATAACGAGAGCGCACCGCCGTGATCACTTCATCGAAAGGACAATTTCCGCATTCACCATCGTTGAGACATCCCTGGGGGCCCTTGGGACCCAGGGGATAGTGTCGACAGGTTTGCTGCGCAGCGAGCATCGACGTCCGCTGGTTTCGCAGGGCTTGCCGCGTGCGATGAGCAACCTTGCGTGACACCAGACTACCCGAATCGTTGAGCGCTGAGTGCATGGAATCTCCTTTCTAAAAAGGGTCAGATGGGAGGTGGCCCTGGCCGGGCCTGGCCTGAAGAAATGCAAATTGCAGACCACCCGCCTTACTTTTTGCTCCCATTTCAATCCTTTGCCCTGCCACTCGGCTTCCGAGAAGAGGCCTTGGCTGTGGTGGTGGATGAACCTAAGCAGAGCATTGTAGGAATTCGCCACAGGTAGGGATGTGCATTTTGACATGAACAAGAGTTATAGGATGAAAAGAATATAATAACAAGTAGTTAAGACATGTCTCATTTTTCTACACTGTAAATACCATTTCGCCGAGAAATCCCACATTTTTAAAAAGCAACCCTGGTAAAAATTATTCATATAATGATATAATAAAAAACATTCGTTGCTGATTTTGAAGTTTGATGCCGGTCAGAATTATTGGAGCTTGAAAATCAGAATATAGTCAAGGAGGGCAGATCAATGGTGGAAAAGGTCATCATCATGGGCGCCGCCGGGCGCGATTTTCACAACTTTAATGTCTATTTCCGAGACAACGAGCGCTATAAGGTCATCGCCTTCACGGCCACCCAGATTCCCGACATCGAGGGCCGGCGCTATCCCACCGAACTGGCTGGGAGGCTTTATCCTCAGGGGATTCCCATCCACTCCGACAATGAGCTGGTAGACCTGATCAAACAGCACCGTGTCGATCTGGTGGCCTTTTCCTATAGCGACGTGCCCCATACCGAAGTGATGCACAAGGCCTCTCAGGTGACTGCCGCCGGTGCGGACTTCATCCTGGCCGGAGCGCCATACACCATGCTGACCTCTAACAAACCGGTAGTCTCGGTATGCGCCGTGCGCACGGGCTGCGGTAAATCTCAGACAAGCCGCGAGGTGTGCCGCATCTTACAAACGGCCGGGAAAAGGGTCGTGACCATCCGCCACCCCATGCCATACGGTGACCTGCGCCAGCAGATCGTCCAGCGCTTCTCCACCCACGCCGATCTTGATCGCCACCATTGCACCATCGAAGAGCGCGAAGAGTACGAGCCCGTGATCGACATGGGGGCCGTGATCTACGCCGGCATTGATTATGATAAAATCCTGCGCCAGGCCGAGATCGAGGCGGATGTGATCATCTGGGACGGCGGCAACAACGACACACCTTTCTATAAACCCGATGTGGCCATCGTGGTTTTCGACCCCCATCGGGCCGGCCACGAAACCCGCTACCACCCGGGCGAGACCAATATGCTCATGGCCGATATCGCCGTGATCAACAAGGTCGACAGTGCCGAGGTTGGCTCGGTCGATACGGTGGCTGCCACCATTCGGGCCCACAACACCGGCGCCGCCATCGTGCGGGCCGAGTCGGCCATCCTCATGGATGATCCTGAGCGTCTGCGCGGCAAACGCGTCTTGGTGGTGGAGGACGGTCCCACCCTGACCCACGGGGAGATGGCCTTCGGGGCCGGGGTGATCGCCGCCCAGCGCTTCGGTGCTGTGGAGATGGTGGACCCGCGGCCCTATCTGGCCGGGAGCATTAAAGAGACCTATCGCAAATATCCCCACATCGGGAGCCTTCTGCCGGCCATGGGTTATGGCGATGCCCAGGTGGCGGATCTGGCGGCCACCATCAACGCCACACCTTGTGATACCGTTGTCATGGCGACCCCCATCGACCTGGGGCGTCTGATGACCATAGCGCATCCCGTGGTGCGCGTTCGATATGGGTATAAGGATCACAGCCAACCCACTCTGGAGGCGTTGTTGGGTGAGAAACTGGCCTTGAATTGAACCTTGCATTCGATCGCCTGGCAGCGTGTGGCACCTCCGTCAGGCTTCTGTTCTAATAAATAAAAATTACTAAGGTAATCCCATGTCTCCATCTACGTCCGCATCCAAGGAATCCAAACCCATTTTACTCGTGGCCATGGGGGGCAACGCCCTGATTCGAAAAGGCCAAAAAGGAAGTGTTGAGGATCAGTTCGACAACCTCAGGTTGCCCCTTGCACAGATCGCCGAACTCTCGCGCACCTATCGGGTGATCATCACCCACGGCAACGGCCCCCAGGTGGGGGATCTGCTCCTGCAGCAGGAGTGCTGCTCCGAGGATGTCCCCAAGCTGCCCCTGGAGATTCTGGTGGCCCAGACTGAAGGGCAGATCGGTTACATGATTGAATCCACCCTGGACGGCGAGCTGATGCAGCGGGGGATTCATACCCGCCCCCTGGTGAGCCTGATCACATATGTGGTGGTGGACAAGGCCGACCCCGCCTTTCAGCATCCCACCAAGCCCATCGGGCCGGGATTCAGTGCGGAGCAGGCCGGCCGACTGCCCTATCCCACCATGGAAACCCCCAAGGGCCATCGCCGGGTGGTGGCCTCGCCCAAACCGCTGACTATCATCGAAAAGCGGGAGATCCGCAAGCTCATCGAGATGGATTTTATCGTCATCTGCTGCGGTGGCGGTGGCATTCCGGTGACGCGGGAGGATCGTGCCTTCGTGGGGGTGGACGCCGTCATCGACAAGGACCTGGCCAGCGCTCGTCTGGCCGCCGAAGTGGGGGTGGATGTCTTTATCATCGCCACGGACGTTGCCGGCGTGTACACGGATTTCGGAGGGCCGGCTGAGGCCCTTCTCACCGAGGTGTCTCTCGACCGGGCCGAGACCCTGGTCCGTGAAGGCGCCCTGGGAACCGGCTCCATGCTGCCCAAGGTGGAGGCCTGCTGTCAGTTCGTGAAGAACGGCGGCCGCCAGGCGGTGATCACCGACATCGGCAATATTGCCGCGGCCGTGGCGGGCGAGGCCGGGACGCGCTTTCGCATTTAACGTTCTCTACACCGTGCTTGACATGGCCCCGCTTTCAAGGCAAGGGGAGCAGAATATTCACTTTTATAATTTCGAAGGAGGTAGGCGATGGCCGGGTTCTCTTTGGACCATGTGATCGAGGCGCAGCAGTTCGACCGTGCCCTCTTGGACGAGGTGTTTGCCTGTGCTGACCAGATGCGGGCAGATCTGAAAGCCCCAACGCGCCGGTTTGCTAAGGCCCTCGAGGGGCGCATCATGGCCTCCCTCTTTTACGAACCCTCCACACGTACGCGCTTCTCCTTCGAGAGCGCCATGGCACGTCTGGGGGGGTGCATCATTACTACGGAGAACGCCAAGGAGTTTTCGAGTGCGTCCAAAGGGGAGAGCCTCACGGACTCCACCCGCATCATGAACGGCTATGCCGACATCATTGTCATGCGGCACCATGAGGCGGGTAGCGCCCAGGCGGCGGCGGGGGTTTCCGAGGTGCCCATCATCAACGCCGGTGACGGCGCCGGGCAACATCCCACCCAGGCGCTGCTGGACCTCTACACCATTAAAAACACGCTGGAGGAGATCGACAAGGTGCGTATCGCCATGGTGGGCGACCTGAAGTATGGTCGTACGGTGCGTTCCCTGGCATATCTGCTGGCCAAGTACACGGATGTGAGTATCCACTTCATCGCCCCTCCGGTGTGTGCCATGCAGGACGACATCAAGGAGTACCTGGACCGTCACAACACCGATTGGTACGAGGAGGATGACCTCACTAAGGTGCTCCCCCAGGTGGACTGCGTCTACATGACGCGTATCCAGCGGGAGCGATTCATCGTCCCGGAAGAGTACGATCAGGCCGTGGGGCAGTATGTGCTCACCCAGGAAAAGGTCAACCTCATGCCGGCCAACGCCATCATCATGCACCCCCTGCCGCGGGTCGACGAGATTCCGCCCGAGGTGGACGACGACCCCCGCGCGCACTACTTCCAGCAGGCCAAGAACGGTCTGTTCATCCGTATGGCTTTGCTCTTTTTATTGCTTAATAAATAGGTTTGCGCGCCGCCGGACGCAGAGCGCGTCAACGAGCGGTTCGGTGGCCGAAAACGGTCAGAACCACTCGTTTCGATATGGAGCATTGAGAGGCGGCTGTTTGACTATAGAAGCGGCGGCTGTTCGGTGGGTTCCACCTCCAGGCGCTCCACATTCTGGAAACCGCGCGGCAGCTTGCGGCCGCGCCGGCCGCGTTCACCGGCATAGTCCTGGAGATTGCCGGCGGTGAGGCGGAAGTGGCGTTTGCCGGAGAGTACGGTCAGCGCAGCACCTGCGGGTAGGATGGCCAGGTGGCGGACCAACTCCTCCCTGGTCTGGGCCCGTTTGGCGGGAATCCCGATGATCTTGTTGCCCTTGCCCTTAGGCAGGATGGGCAGATCTTTCAAAGGAAAGAGCAGCATGCGTCCCTCGTTGCTGATGGAACACAGGAGGGCGGTCCCGACCAGATTCGGATCGCTGATAAAGATGGGTGGGAGGGGTTGGGCCCCCTTGGGCAGGGTCAACATGGCCTTGCCTTTCTGGTTTTTGGTGAAGAGGTTGCCCAGTTCGGTGAGGAAGCCGTAGCCGGCGTCGCTGGCCATGAGCAGCAGCGCCTCGGGCGCACCCATGAGCACATGGGAAAAGACGGCCCCGGGTGGTGGTGAGAGGCGGCCAGTGAGGGGTTCGCCATAGCCGCGCGCCGAGGGCAGGCTGTGAGCCGGCAGGCTGTAGCTGCGGCCACTTGAGTCGAGGAAGATGGCTGCCTGGTTGCTGCGGCCGCGCGCCAGGGCCATGGAGCGGTCGCCGGCTTTGTACATGAGCCCCTCGGGATCCATCTCGTGCCCCTTGGCCGAACGCACCCAGCCGTTGAGGGAGAGGGCCACGGTGACCGCTTCCACCGGGGTCAGGTCCATCTGGGAGATGGCCTGGGCCTCGGGACGCTCCACCACCGCTGTGCGGCGTGGGTCACCGAAACGTTTGGCCTCGGCTTTGATCTCCTTTTTCATCAGGGTCTTGAGACGACGCTCGGAAGAGAGCAGCTTTTCCAGTTGATCGCGCTCTTTTTCCAGCTCGGCTTGTTCCCCTTTGAGCTTCATCTCCTCAAGACGGGCCAGATGACGCAGGCGTAACTGCAGGATCGCCTCGGCCTGGATGTCGCTGAGGCTGAAGCGCTCCATGAGCACCGGTTTGGGGTGGTCTTCCGTACGGATGATGCGGATCACCTCGTCGATGTTGAGAAAGGCCGTCAGCAAACCTTCCAGGATGTGGAGACGGGCGACGACTTTTTCCAGACGGAAGTTCAGGCGCCGACGCACCGTCTCTTGGCGATATTGCAGCCATTCGCGCAGCATCTCCACCAGGCCCATGACCCGCGGCCGGCGGTCCAGGCCGATGAGGTTGAGGTTGACCCGCTGGGTCTTCTCCAAGTCGGTGGTGGCGAAGAGGTGGGCCATGAGGGCATCCTTGTCCACCCGGTTGGAGCGCGGCACGATGACGATGCGGATGGGCTCCTCGTGGTCCGATTCATCTCGGAGATCGGCCACCATGGGTAGGCGCTTCTTCTGCATTTGGGCGGCGATCTGCTCCATGATTTTGGCCGGTGACACCTGATGGGGCAGGGCGGTGATAACGATTTCACCATTCTCCTGCTCATACACCGCCCGCAAGCGCAGACTACCCTTGCCGGTGCGGTAGAGACGCAGCAGATCTTCGCGTAGGTTGATGAGCTCGGCCCCCCCGGGGTAGTCGGGGCCCTGGATGGACTGGCAGACCTCCTCGAGGTCGGCCTTTGGGTTCTCCAACAGGGTGATGCAAGCCTCGGCCACCTCTTTGGCGTTGTGGGGTGGAATGTCGGTGGCCATTCCCACGGCGATTCCCGTGGTGCCGTTGAGCAGCACGTTGGGCAGGCGTGCCGGCAAAGTGAGGGGCTCCTTTAGGGTACCGTCGAAGTTGGGTCCCCATTCCACTGTCCCCATGGGCAGCTCCTCTAGGAGCAGGTCGCTGAAGGCCGAGAGACGCGCCTCGGTGTAGCGCATGGCGGCAAAGGATTTGGGGTCGTCGGGGGCCCCCCAATTGCCCTGGCCGTCCACCAGGGGGTAGCGATAGGAGAAGGGCTGGGCCATGAGCACCATGGCTTCGTAGCAGGCGGAGTCGCCATGGGGATGGAACTTGCCGAGGACGTCACCCACGGTGCGGGCCGATTTTTTGTATTTTGAGGTGGCCTTGAGACCGAGCTCGGACATGGCGTAGATGATGCGCCGTTGAACGGGTTTGAGGCCGTCGCCCACGTGGGGCAGGGCGCGGTCCATGATCACATACATGGCGTAGTCCAGGTAAGCTTTTTTGCTGAACTGGGCCAGGGGCATCTCTTCGATACCATCGAGCAGGGCCGAGTTTGTGGTACTCATCAGGGGCGGTCTCCTCTAGTGCTACGGTCAATTGATGGGGAATCTAATCCAACTTAAGCGCCCGTTAACGCTGGGCCGCCCTTATAACACCTAAGGTGAATCCTTGTCGAGGTCGGGTCGCGCTTCAGCCTCCAGGGGTGGAAACAAGCGCCGCCTTTTGGTGCTGCTGGGGCGGAAAAAGCATCAAGTTTAGGTGTGTATTGAAGCCCCCTCGCAGATCTGCTATGCAAGCTCTCAACAGCGCCCTGCCGGGCGATCAATGCAGATGGCGTTAAACCTGAGGAGAAGGTGAGGCAAGATGACGGCAATTTTGGACCAGATCGCGGCATGGGACCCCCAGGAGACCGAGTTTCGTCAGGCGGTCAAGGAGTTGGTCGAGAGCGTTCAGCCCCTCCTGGAGCAGACGCCTGAATATGAACTCTCAGGGGTGTTGGAACGTCTGGTGGAGCCCGAGCGGGTTCTCAGCTTCCGGGTGCCCTGGGTGGATGATCGCGGCAGGGTCCAGGTCAACCGCGGGTACCGTGTGGAGATGAGCAGTGCCGTGGGGCCTTACAAAGGCGGCCTGCGTTTTCACCCCTCGGTCAACCTGAGTATCGTGAAGTTCATGGCCTTTGAGCAGGTGTTTAAAAACGCCCTTACCACCATGCCCCTGGGGGGGGCGGCCGGGGGATCCAACTTCGAGCCCAAGGGCAAATCGGATGACGAGATCATGCGTTTCTGCCAGGCCTTCATGGGCGAACTGCATCGCCATATCGGGCCTTCGACCGACATCCTGGCCGCCGATATCGGCGTGGGGGCTCGCGAGATCGGTTACCTCTTCGGCATGTACCGCCGCTTGCGCAACGAATTCAGCGGCGCCATGACGGGCAAGGGCACTGGCTGGGGTGGCAGCCTCATGCGTCCCCAGGGGGCCGGCTATGGTTGCGTCTATTTCGCCGCGGAGATGCTGGCCACCCGCAAGACCAGTCTGGAGAAGAAAACCTGTTTGGTGTCCGGTTCGGGCAACGTGGCCCAAAGCACGGTTGAAAAGCTCATCGAGATGGGCGCCCGGGTGCTGACCCTCTCCGACTCGAGCGGTTTCATCTACGATGGCGATGGCCTCGACGCCGAGAAACTGGCCCACATACGCCTCATCAAGAACGTGCGCCGTGGGCGAATCAAGGAGTACGTCGAGAAATACTCCCAGGCGGTCTACACCCCTCTGTCGCCCGACATGGAGAGCAACCCCCTCTGGCGCAACCGCGCCGATTGCGCTTTTCCCTGCGCCACTCAGAACGAGATCAACGAGCCGGACGCCTACCATCTGATCAACAACAATATCAAACTGGTGGCCGAGGGGGCCAGCATGCCTTGCACCCCCCGGGCCATCGAAATTCTCATGGGCAAGAAGATCCTCTTCGGACCCAACAAGGCCACCGGGGCGGGGGGCGCAGCCCTCTCGGGGCTGGAGATGGCCCAGAACAACATGCGTCTCTCCTGGAGTCGCGAAGAGGTGGACCAGCGCCTGCAATTGATCATGAAGGAGGTCCACCAGACCTGCCTGGACATGGCCGAGCGGCATGGCACACCGGGCAATTACGTCAACGGGGCCAACATCGCCGCCTTCAACAAGGTGGTCAGCGCCATGCAGGATCAGGGGGTGGTTTAGACTTCACCAGTTTGCCGGCACACCGGCGCAGTTTCCAAAATGAAAAGGCCGCCTTTCCGGGCGGCCTTTTTTTTGCTGAATCCGTTTGCATTGCTCGGATCAACCCCATTCGGCGCGGTCGCCCTCCATCTCCAGCCACTGGCGGCGATCGGCGGAACGCTTTTTTGCCAGGAGCATGTCCATGACGGCTTCGGCTCCGGCTTCGGCTTTTGCCTCTGTGTCTGCCTCGACTCCAGCTTCAGTATCAGTATCGGCTTCGGCCGCCTCGTTACTGCTCAACTGGAGGCGCACCAAACGCCGGGTGTCCGCCGCCATTGTGGTCTCGCGTAGCTGAAGGGGATTCATTTCGCCCAGCCCCTTGAAGCGCTGCACATTGGCTTTGGCCTTGGAGGTTTTGGCAATGCGTTTGAGGATGGCACTTTTCTCCTCGTCATCCAAAGCATAGAAGACTTTTTTGGCCACATCGATGCGGTACAATGGGGGCATGGCCACGTGGATGTGGCCGTTGGCCACCAGGGGCTTGAAATGCTGCAGAAAGAGGGCGCAGAGCAGGGTGGCGATGTGCAGACCGTCGGAGTCGGCGTCTGCCAGGATGCAGATCTTGTGGTAGCGCAGGCCGCTGAGGTCATCCGACCCCGGGTCCACCCCAATGGCCACGGCGATGTCGTGGATCTCCTTTGAAGAGAGAACCGCCTGGGATTCCACCTCCCAGGTGTTGAGGATCTTGCCGCGCAGGGGCATGACGGCCTGGGTTTGGCGGTCACGCGCTTGCTTGGCACTACCGCCGGCGGAGTCGCCCTCCACCAGAAACAACTCGGTCGCGGCAGGATCCTGGCTTACGCAGTCGGCCAGTTTGCCGGGCAGGGCTGGCCCGCTGGTAATCTTCTTGCGGACCACTTTCTTGCTGGCCTTGAGGCGTCGGCGGGCGTTCTCCATGGCCATCTCGGCCAGCTGCTCCCCCACTTCTGTGTTGTGATTGAGCCACAGGCTGAAGGCGTCTTTAATGGCCCCCGAGACCATGGAGGCGCATTGGCGCGAGGAGAGGCGTTCCTTGGTCTGGCCGGAGAATTGGGGGTCGCTCATCTTCACCGAGAGGATATAGCTGCAGCGTTCCCAGATATCGTCGGCGGTCAGTTTTAGGCCCCGGGGCAGCAGTTTGCGGAACTCGCAGAATTCACGCAGGGAGGCCAGCAGACCGGAACGGAAACCGTTAACATGAGTGCCGCCTTGGGCGGTGGGGATGAGGTTGACGTAGCTCTCCGTGATGGTCTCGTTGCTTTCCGGCTGCCAGGTGACCGCCCAGGCGACTGCCTCCTCTTCGGCTTCAAGCTCCCCCACAAAGGGCATTTCGGGGATGAGGATTTGCCCTTCAAGGCTGCCGCTGAGGTAATCCCTGAGGCCATCCTCATAATACCAGGAATCGGTCTCATTTTTTATCCGGTCTTTGAAGACGACGGTCAACTTGGGACAGAGCACGGCTTTGGCTCGCAAGACATGGCGCAGGCGACGGAGCGATAATTTAACTGTGTCGAAATAGGTGGGGTTGGGCCAGAAACGGATGGTGGTGCCGGTATTACGCTGACCGACGCTGCCGACCACTTCTAAGTCGGTGGTTTTGAACCCGTCGGCAAAGGTGATCTGGTATTTTTTGCCGTCCCGGCGGATCTCGACGCTGAGGCTTTCACTGAGGGCGTTGACCACCGAAACCCCGACGCCGTGCAAACCACCTGAAAAGCGATAGTCTTTATTGGAAAACTTGGCCCCGGCGTGCAGTTTGAGGAGGATCACCTCGACGCCCGATATCTTTTCCTCGGGGTGGATGTCGGTGGGCATACCGCGACCATTGTCGCTGACCTCCAGGCTGCCATCCTCGTGCAGGGTCACCTCGATGCGGTTGGCGAAACCGGCGATGGCCTCGTCCACGCTGTTGTCGATCACCTCCTGGGCCATGTGGTTTGGGCGCTGAGTATCGGTATACATCCCCGGCCGCCTTTTGACCGGATCAAGGCCCTTGAGCACCTCCAGCGAGGCGGCATTGTACTCGTTGCCACTCGAACTACCGTTTTGAAATAGGTCCTTGTTGCTGATGGCTTCCTCCTTGGATCGCGGGTTCCCAACTCTGCCGGGCGTATAGATCAGAACGGTGTTGATGCGATCCCGATGCGCGCCTGTGACATACACATATTCCGGCGAAGTTTCAATCCCCGCAGGTGTCGTCGAGGCACCATATTGGCCCGCTCATGGGCAATGGGTAATATTACCCAATTGTTTCATATTGACTTCCGGAGGCTTTTTACTTATTTTTATTAACGCAAAGTAACCCAAATCTAAGCATCTCATATGATGCGTGATCCTCACGCATCTTGTTTCTTATAATTTTGCGCGATATTCGGTACTCCTATTGGTCGCGCCGCCCCGACCTACCTAGACGGGGCCCAATGACGGCACCCCCGCTGTCGTCTGCAGGTGCAAATGTGATGACGATTCTCAAACGCTTGTTCACCTTACGGGTGCGGAAACAGAAACGGTACAAGGCCAGAGACGGTGTCTATGTGGTTTATGACCAGTCCATGTCCAAGAACCAGGTCGATAATATCAGCATGGGCGGTCTGTCCTTTTATTACATTGACAACGGCATGAAGATCGACAAAGGCTCCTATGAGCTCTCGCTGGTTAACCGCAATCGGGTCTGTTTAGGCAAGGTTCCCTTCAAGACGGTGTCCGATACCGAAACCGGTGAGATCATGTTTCGCAACAAGCGTGTCAAACGCCAGGGCGTGCGCTTTGACAACCTGAGCAGTCCCCAGAAGAGTCAGCTCAAAGCCATCATCGCCAATTTTACCGAGTAAACTTACCCACGGTGACATTTTTCCGCTGGTCACCCAAGGGGCGCATGCGAGCACCTTGGGTGACCAGGCCTGTGAATATCTACGCCCTTTCAAGCTCACATCCCAAAATCCTGACGCGCCTATTGAGCAGATACTGTGACGGCATCCGATCTGTCGGGTCTGTCAGGTTTCCTACTTTGCGAATCCACCATTCTTGTTTTGTAGTCGGTTCAATACCTCATACAAGTGAAGACGTTTACCTGCTCCTACAGCGAACTCTGACCGCGCCCTTCCAAGTGCGGCTAATCCTCATCCGCCCGCGCCTCATTCTGTGCCTTCCCCTTGCTGCCAGAGCATTTGCTGCTACCGCATTCCCAAAATTATAAACCGCCCCAGTTCCCCCGCATACCTGGAATGGTTGGTTTCAAGCGTTGTGTTGCATTCATGCGAGCTTTTGGATGAGAGGTGGAAACATAGATGCGGAAGATCGATTGTCCTGCTGGCCTATCCCGGTGTTTGGTGCTTCTGGTTCTATCCTCCTTTTTTTTCTCATTGACGATGTGTGGCGGTGGTGGTGGCAGTACCGGTGGCAACGCCGACCCGCCGCCAGAAGATGCTGTCACCATCACCGGTGTGGTGGACGACGGCAGCGGCAACGCGCCCCTCCGCAATGCACGCTGCCGGTTTGTGGATATGGATGGTATTGAATTGGATGCGGATCAATCCGATGCCAC
Source organism: Desulfobacteraceae bacterium (assembly GCA_050291585.1). Taxonomy (GTDB): domain Bacteria; phylum Desulfobacterota; class Desulfobacteria; order Desulfobacterales; family Desulfosarcinaceae; genus JASJCL01. The sequence goes on along the minus strand of JBNKKA010000014.1, from coordinate 3,446 downwards.
CGGCACCTATCGCCTTTATGTCCCGCCCGAGGTGGGCGGTTATGTCCTGGTCAACCCCCAATCCGCACCCCGCCTAACCCTCTCTACCGTTTCCAGCACACACGGCCTTGGCCTGGGCAGCGTCAAGGCTAGCGAAGACGTCACCCCGACGACAACGGTGATCGCCGATATCATCCGTAGTGAGAACCCCGCCGATACGGAGGGTCGCAAAACTGAACTGCTCACCGTCATAGCGACCCAGCAGGATCCCGATCTGGTCATGGTTGCGGCCCTGGCCACGCGGTTATACAGGGGGATGCTCGCGAGGGAGATAAACACCCAGTTCGGCAGCGATTCTAGTGACGGCGGCGGTGATAGCGACAGTGATGTTGATGGTGGCGGGCAGGGGGATGCCGGTGACGGAGCTGATTTTTCGCCTCTTGAAGAGGCTACCTGTGAATTTGTCTATGGCGGGACACTGAAAAATGGAGAGCGGTGTTACACGTCTGCCCTGGATGATCTTTTAGCCGACGGCCGATTGAATCGGCCCGACCTTGCGGAGGTGGCTCTCGAGGTGCTGGCTGGGTACGATGCGCAGGTCCTCCAGCAAGCCTTCGCAGCGGTGTTTCCCCATGGGGTGGGCGCACCTGTTTCAACAACAACCGCGTCAGACGGCAGTTATTTTTTGCCAATCCCCCCCAACGTGTCCGGCTTCGTGCGCTGTACACCGAAAAACCAGGATAAGCTGGTGCTGGGTTCCTATTTCCCCGCCCGCCAGCCAGGCGAAACCATTGTGGATCAGGACGTCACACCGGCTACCACCGTGTTCAGCGCGGTCATTGCGTCCCGGTTGCCGGAAGCCGATTTGGAGGCCGCCAATGAGAACTTCCTCGCAGACATCGACGGACTTGACATCCAGGTGCAATTTGACAGCAGTGATTCGGTCAACGGCTTCCGGCTCAGGCCGGATACCGAGCCTGTGAACCAGGCGGTGGGACTGGTGGCTTTTTCAGCCACAGCCCTGTTCAATGCCTTCAATAAGAACGACCTGAACGTGGATTTTCTGGCAGCCATCGACGACATGGCCGGCAACACGGTTGAAGATCCCGCAAGTCCTATAGACTCAGAATTCTTGGCGGATCTGGGGGTTCCTGCGGAGCAGACCCAAAATCTGGCCACCGTGGTCAACACATCCATCGAAGATACTGCTGATCAACTGGATACGGATCTGGGAGCGGCGCTATCGACGGGTCGTTTGATTGTCAATGTGACAGATTCCAGAGATGGTAGCCCCATCGAAAATGCCATGGTGGACATTGAAGGCAGCTTCGATTGTGGCGGCTGCGAATCTCAGACAGGATCTAACGGGGAGGTGTTGTTGACCATAAGTGGGTTGAGCGAGAACGCCACAAGCATTGTCGTGGTAGTCTCGGGACCACCGGGATATGACGATGCCAGGGTAACTGCCACAGCAGCATCTTTTGCCACTGTGGACGTGGATGTTCGGCTGGTGAGTGATGTGGTGGACACCCAGAATCCAAGCCTAACGATCACTGCCCCCTCTGACGCCTTACATGAAACCAGTAGCGCAACTATCGAAATCCAGGGTAACGCCTCGGATGATATCGGTGTCGTCGTCGTGCGATGGTCGAACGATCGGGGCGGCTCAGGTACCTGCAGTGGTACCACTGCCTGGAGTGGCAGCGGGATTAGGCTTCAAGCTGGAACCAACGTGATCAGACTATCGGCCAGCGATGCGGCGGGCAACACCACATCTCAATCGATAACCGTTCTATACACCCCCAGCGATCAGGATGGCTACGACTGCGATTTAGACGGGACCTTTACCTATGACGGGCAGAGCAGATTGGTGCTTTATTTTGAAAACTCAACCTGCCCGTCGCCTTGCGGACCGGATTCACCGACCGAAAGATGGGATATCGTAATTAATGGCGATGTCATGAATTGGTATGATGTTGATGACGGAGAACTCGATATGATTTGGCATCGGACGTCGAATGAAGCCGGGGGGATTCAAGGCGTTTGGGAATTCACTGAGCCATATAATGGACAGCGTTACCAAGCGCACTTTGAGAATGGCGGTACTTTTTTCGCCTATGGGAATTGTAACTGAGAATCCCAGACCATCGTTGCTTGTCAAATGCCAAGTCAATCAGGCACGCTGACACATCAACACTTTCAACCTTCAAAATAAAAAGGGCTTACGCGAATGACTCCGCGTAGACCCTTGCTATTCATGGTGGGCAATACTGGGATTGAACCAGTGACTTCCACCGTGTGAAGGTTGATAAAATAGCTTAACGATTCAAATGGTTAGCGTGTTTCTTGTGTAGCACTTTGGATACCACTGATTAATTCAATCGCTGGCCGGTGCTGCGCTTTGTCCACTTGCTGGTAGTGCTTGGTGATGGTTGCTGGCGCGCTGCCCATTGGTCCCTGCGCTCTGATAAAACTGATGGTTATTAAACAACTAAGATTTTAACGGTAATACAGGCAATTGCCAATACCAATATCCAAGCTCCTAAAATACACAGCAAAGCATTTTTCCAATTATTTCCAAAATATCTTTTCGAAGACTGAACGATCCAGGTCCAATTGAACCAAAGATGCAAAACCAGAAGCAACAACAACAAAATTGAAAGATATAGATGTATATTCCCCCAATCGTGTCTATGCAGTCCCAAAAAATATTTTGAGGCTCGACCTGCCTTCCCCTCAGGAACAACAAAGGCAAGCAATAGTCCAATCATGGCAATGGAACAAATATCTACGAATAAAATCGTATCGATAAAATATTTGATAGAATTCTTTTTCATTTTTTTATAAACGTTGAACTAACTTGACGCGGGGCTATTCCCGCGGTCAATGTTAAGCGACTGGTTAAGTTATTTTTTATTTTTTGCGATTATCCATACAGCATGAACAATTCCTGGAATAATACCCAGTATTGTTAATCCAATATTAATCCAAAAATGTTTTCCTAGTCCGACTTGTAGGAAAGCTGCCACTGGTGGAAAGATGATTGCACATATGATTTTTATTAAATCTTTCAATTATAATCCTTATAATTTGATAATTTCATAACAATTTATTGAAGGGAACATTTTCCCCATATTGTCATATTAAGTGCGAAAAGAGGAAAAATGGTACTAACATCTTCCTCTTTTCGTTTTTGGTATAATCCCAAATATAAACCCGATTCAATTCATTACCGACGGTGTGTAGGAGAGGTCAAAGACTGCAGATCAAATGGTTAGCGGGTTTCTTGTGTGGCGCTTTGGATACCACTGACTAATTCAATCGCGCGCCGGTGCTGCGCTTTGTCAACATGCTGATAGTGCTTGGTGATGGTGGCTGGCGCACTGCCCATTAACTCTGAAACGGTTTTAATGTCAACCCCACGGCCAATCAGATCGCTGGCGAATTGGTGGCGAAGATCATAGGGG
>JBNKKA010000013.1:0-44437 GCA_050291585.1 Desulfobacteraceae bacterium | reverse complement strand
ATTTGATACACAACATGATGCGCAGGCACTTCATGCCTCCGCCGGTGGAGCCAGCCGAGGCCCCCAGGAACATGCAGAAAAAGAGGATCAGTTGGGACATGGCGGGCCAAAGCTCGTAGTCGGCAGTGGCGTAACCCGTAGTGGTGACGATGGAGACGACTTGGAAGGCACTGTAGCGCAGGGCATCGAAAGCGCTGACATAGACCTCCCCGTAGGTGTCGATGGAAATCACTAGGATGAGGGCCAGGATGACACCAAGGTAGAAGCGGAACTCGGCGTCTTTATAAAAGGCCAGGGGGCGGCCCCGCAGCAGCTGGTAGTGCAAGGAAAAGTTAACCCCGGCCAGAAGCATGAAAACGATGATGATGAGGTCGACGGGGACACTCTGGTAGTGGGCCACAGAGGCATTGCGGGTGGAGAATCCACCCGTTGGCAGGGTAGTGAAGGCGTGGCAGAGGGCGTCGAAGAACGACATACCGGCAGCCATCAACAGGACGGTTTCCACGGCGGTGAAGAGGAGGTAAACCTTCCAGAGGATCACTGCGGTTTCGCGGATGCGCGGCTTGAGCTTGTCGGGTACCGGCGAGGGTACTTCGGCCTTGTAGAGCTGCATGCCACCCACACCCACCAGGGGCAGGATGGCGATGGAAAGTACGATGATGCCCATGCCACCCAGCCACTGGATGAAGCTGCGCCACATGAGCAGCCCTTTGGGCAGGCCTTCAATGTCGGTGATGACCGATGCCCCGGTTGTGGTGAAGCCGGAGACCGATTCGAAGATGGCGTCGGTGAAACCGAGCCCGTCAGGAGCCAAGAAAAAGGGTAAGGCACCGAAGACGCCCACGCTGATCCAGCTCAGGGTGACGATGCCCATGCCCTCGCGCTGGTTGATCTGGTCGGTTTTAAAGCGCCGAAAGGTGCCAAAGAGCGCTCCACCGGCGACTAGGGTCAGAGCCATTGCGACTAGCAGGGGGATGACACTGGTATCGTGGTAGTAAAGGCCAGTCAGCAGGGGTATCAGCATGGTGAGACCGAAGAAGAGGGTCAACAGCCCGACCACATAGAGGGTAAAACGCCAGCGCATCTTAGAAGTACTCCAGCTTGACGGAGAGCAGTTTTTCAACCCCCGGCACGGCTTCGCGGCGGGCGAAAATAATGGTCCGGTCCCCGGGCTCAACGACGCTCTCCCCCGAAGGGATGATGATCTCATCGCCACGGATGAGGCCCGCCAGGATGGCACCCTCTGGAAACTTGATCTTCATCAGGGGCTTGGAGACGATGGCCGAGGTCGCCATGGCGACGGCCTCTATGACTTCGCCAGCCTCACCCTTGATGGAGACGGCCGACAGAATTTTTCCCCGCCGGATATGCTGTAAAATGGTATTGATGGCCGACAGGCGCGGGCTGACGACCTGTTCGAGTCCGATGGTGGACATGAGCGGGAAGTAGGAGAATTTGCTGATGCGGGTGATGGTTTTGCGGGCCCCCAAACGTTTTGAGAGCAGGGAGGTGAGGATGTTGGTTTCTTCATCGCGGGTCATGGTGATGACCAGGTCCATCTCGCCCACATTCTCTTCCAAAAGCAGGCGCTGATCTGAGCCGTCCCCGCAAAGGACGATGGTCTTGCTCAGACGTTCAGCCAGTTCGGCGCAGCGATCGGGGCGTCGCTCAATGATTTTACAGGAGACCGACCGGTTCTCCAGTGCGTTGGCCAGGCGCAACCCGCTGCGCCCGCCTCCCACGATAATGATCCTTCTGGCAGGTTCGCCCTGCTTGTCAAACACCGTCATAGTGTCGCGTAATTGTTTCTCCTCGCTGATGAAGTAGATCAAATCGCCGGCTTGGAGGCGATCCTTGCCACGGGGGATGATGAGTTCCTCGTCGCGAACCACGGCGGCGATGAGGGGCCGGTTCTCGGGAATGATTCGAGGTAGCTCATCCAGGCGGACACCCGCCAGACGAGAGGTCGACTCCAGATAGACCCCCACGAACTTGAGGCGTCCGTCGGCGAAATCGCCCACATCCACGGCCCCGGGCAGTTGTATGAGCCGTTCGATGGTGTGGACCACCTCTATATCGGGGTTAATGATGGTATCGATATGGGGCGCCTTTTCTCTGAAAAGCTCACGATAGGCGTCCAAATCATCACTGCGCAGCCGGGCCAGTTTTTTAGTACTTGGGGAGAGGGCATCGGCCATGAGGCAAGCCACAAGGTTGGCCTCGTCACTGTCGGTGACAGCAAGAAGGATTTCGGCTTCTTGGATGCCGGCCTCTTCCAGGGTGACGGGGCTGCTGCCCGATCCCACCACCGTCTGGACATCGAGATCTTCCGACACCCGCCGTAACGCTTCGGTGGAGGTATCGATGACCACTACATCTTTGTTCTCGAAAGCGAGCCGGCTGGCAATATGATAGCCCACCTCGCCCGCACCAACGATGAGTATCTTCAAGAAAATATCTCCAAAAAGATTGATAAACGGCTGAGCCTTTTGCAGCCTCGACAGGCTCTCTCAGGGAGTGTCGGACGCAGGATTACTATAGGCTGCGGGGAGTGTCAAACTGCATTGGCTAATGAACTGTCAGGGGAAGCTATACCAGGAAATGGATAGCCGCCAGGGCCGTGGTGACTCCCAGGAGGGCCCAATCCCGTGGTCGGCTGGCAAAACCATAAGGGGTGGTTGAACCGCTGTAGCCACGGGCCGCCATGGCCACAGCGATGTAGTCGGCTTTGACAAAGGTGTGCCGCAACAGGGGCAGTGCGATGGCGGTCAGGCGCACAAGGGGGTTGCGGCAACCGTCTATACCGCGGGCTTGCTGGGCCTGACGAGTCTCTCTGGCCTGGGTGAGAATCATGGGGATAAAGCGCACCAGCAATCCGATCATGGTGGCCGCCTGTTGACCATCCAGGAAGGGGACTGGTCTGAGGAGCCAGGCCGTAGTGGCGCGCACCTCGGCCATGGGGGTGGTGCGGATGAAGAGCAGCCCGGCCATCAATACGGCCAGCATTCGCCAGCAGATCAGCCCCCCCTGCCCCATCCCCTCGATGGAGAGCATCACGGGACCCAGGGCAAAAAGCTCGCGCCCGGGGGTGCCAAAGGCGCGCACCAGCCAGATGAAGAGCAGAAAAGCGCCGAAGATGCGCATCTCCTCCAACAAAGGCTTGAGGGGCACCTTGCAGACCAGTAGTCCCGAGATCAGAACCGTGCTGGTGGCCAGCAGGCTCACCGGACGGCCGGCTGCAAGGGTCACCGTCAGTGTGAGGAGGGTCAGTAGTTTGAAACGTCCGTCGCAGGCATGCAAACCACCGGTGGCGTGTTGGTAGGCGAAGACGCTCAGCTCAGCCATGACTGGGGCTCCAGTCCAAGGCGGGTGCTGCAGGGGGCTCGCACGGCGAAGTTTTCGATACTGGGCAACACGGCTTCAGGGGGCCCGTCGGCCTGGATGCGGCCATTGGCCATGACCACCAGCCGTGCGGCGTGGGGCAGGATTTTTTCGATGTCGTGGGTGGTCACCACCAGGGTGGTACCTCTTTTGTGAAGATCCAACATCTGGGCAAGGACCTGGCGCACCCCGGGATAATCCAGGTTGCTGAAGGGTTCGTCAAAGGCGATCACTTCTGACCGCATGGCCAGGATGCCGGCCACCGCCAGGCGGCGCTTCTCTCCACCGCTAAGCAGATGGGGGCGCAGGCGGCGTTTTTCCGTCAATCCCACCGCGGACAAGGCCGCCGCGACCCGTTCTTTGACCACCTCGGTGGGTAGGCATAAGTTTTTTGGACCGAAAGCAACGTCATCGTGAACCGTCTCGCCCACGATCTGGCTATCGGCGTCCTGGAAGACCATGCCTACCAACTGACGAGCCCGCTTGAGATTAGCAGTCACTGGCTGGCCCTTCAGGTGAACCATACCCCGGCTGGGCAATAGGAGGCCGTTGAAATGCCTCAGCAGCGTGGTCTTACCCGATCCGTTGGCTCCGACGATGGCGACAAACTCCCCGGCGGCAATCTCCAGATTAATGTCGACCAGGCCTTGGGTGCCGTCACTAAAACGGTGGCTGAGGTTGTCAATGGTGATCATGCGTCGTCTTCATATGGCTCGGGCGGCCAGGTTCGGTAGGCGTTCGGTTTGCCTTGGCTCTCCACCAGAGGGGCCAGAGCACGACCTAAAACCAAAGCGGCGCCTATTTTAAGCGCATCTCCGGGAAGAAAGGGGAACATGCCCATGGCCAGGGCCTTGGTCACTGAAATTCCCAGAACCACTTTTAGCCAGGTAACGCCACATAGATAGATTATAAGGCTACCGGCCACCAGCCCTATGAGATTGACCCAGAGTTTGCCGCGGCTGCGCTCAGCTACTAGGCCAACGATATAGGCGGCCAGGAGAAAACCCACCAGGTAACCACCTGTAGGACCGACAAGCTTGGTCAGGCCGCCGCTGCCCCCGGCAAAAACCGGCAACCCCAGGACGCCCGCCAGGAGGTAGATGCTAATGCTGGCGGCAGCCCAGCGGCTGCCCAGGAGCAGGCCGCTAAGGAGAACGAAGAGGTTTTGCAATACAATGGGCACCGGCCCAATGGGGATCACCATATAGGCGCCAGCGGCGGTGAGGGCGGCCATCAGGGCAGCAAGGACCATCTTCTGCAAGCTGTTGTTGGGGTTCATTGATGATTCCCTTCAGAATTAGGTGTTGTTTCGGAGTTTTGTCCGCTGGGCGGGTGGTGAAAACAATCCCCATGCACGACGGTGGTGGCTGTGCCGTCGAACAGGCGCAGGCGCAGGCCACCATGGACGTCCACGTCCTCGGCCAAGCCGCGTACGGTTTCACGGGTGGTGACGATCTCCACCTGACGGCCGAGGGTAACAGTGTGCCGCTTCCACTCGGTGATAATCGTCTCATCGAGGGGCTTGGCCAGGCGCGTTTCGAGGCGCTCGAGAAAGGCCCTTAGCAGGTTTTTTCGCGAAAGGCGTCTTCCCAACTCCTTCCCCAATGAGGTCGATAGGGGAACCGCTGCCGAGGGGTCGTTGTTCACATTGAGGCCGATGCCGATGTTGATGAAGCTCAGCGTGTCTCCTTCGGCTTCCATCTGGGCCAGCATGCCAGCCACTTTTTGTTCATGGATGAGGAGATCATTGGGCCATTTGACCTTGGCGGGCAGGTCGAACGCCTCCTGGATGGTTCGGGCCAGGACCACGCCGGTCAGGAAGGTCATGCGGCTGGCGTAGGCGGGGTGCAGGTGGGGGCGCAGGACGAGGGTAAAATAGAGGCCGCCGTCAGTGGAGTTCCATTGGCGAATGAGGCGGCCCCGGCCATTGGTCTGACGCCCTGCGACCACAACGGTCAGATGGGGCGCCCCCTGGCGGGCCATGGTCAAGGCCTCATCCATGGTGGAGGCGATCTCAGGCAGATAGTGGACCTTGGCCGCGCCCTCGGAAAATTCCCACGCGTAGGGCAAATCGGGCTCCTCGACCAGACGATACCCCTGGGATGAGGCCGCGATGGCATATCCGGCTTCCTGGAGCTTGCGGATATGCTTCCACACCGATACCCGCGAGACGCCCAGACTGCCACTCAAACTTTCGCCCGAGAGGAGCGTATCTGCGTCCCTTAGTAAGTTCAAAATTTTTGCCCGCATTTACCCCCCGAATTGGTTAACCAACAAAAATATTCTGGTTAACCAACCCATCCGGAAAAGTCAAGGGGGAGGGGTCGGATAAAACGGGGATACAGGCTGCGAATAAAGAATTGGGCTCTGAACGGATTACTTAGATGGGCAGATGGCCTCGGGGGCTTGGCACTGCTGGAAGCACTGCTGGATGCGCAGCAGCTCGGCTTCGGCGTCGCTGACCAGCTCCGCCATGATGCCCTTGAGGGGTTTGATCTCATTGACCAGGCCCACACTCTGCCCGGCCATGACGGAGCCCTGCTTGACGTCTCCGTCCACCACGGCGTTGCGCAAGGCGCCCATCCAGAAGCGCTCCACCTCGTACTGGGCCTCGGTGCGATCCAGTTCACCTTTTTCGAGACGGCCGATGAGTTCGTACTGCAGGCGGTTAAAGCCCTGGCTACCCTCGTTTTTAAGGGCCCGCACGGGGATCACCGGCAGGCGGCTGTCAAACTGGGGAGTGGCCATGGCATCGCGCGCCTTGGCCCGACGGAAAACCTTTTTAAAATCTGGATGTACGGCACACTCTTCCGACATGACGAAGCGCGTACCCATCTGAATGCCGGCGGCGCCCATGGTGAGGAGGTGGGCCATCATGCGCCCGGTGGCGATCCCTCCGGCGACGAAGATGGGGACACTGTCCACCTGAAAAAGGATCTGCTGAATTAGCACCGAGAGGGCCACAGGGCCGATGTGGCCACCGGCTTCGGATCCCTCCAGAATGAGGGCGTCGGTGCCGCGCTTGATGAGGCTATGGGCCAACTGCTCGGTTGAGGCGAAACAAATTACCTTGGCGCCGGCGTCCTTGGCCTGAACGATCTCGCTCTCTTTGGGAAAGGAACCGGCAAATACCACGAACTCACAACCCAGGTCGCAGACCATGCGCAGCTGCTCCTGGTAAGCCGGGGCGATGGTGATCAAGTTGACGCCGAAGGGTTTGGCCGTCAGCCTGCGAGTCTCGATGATCTCCTTTTCAAGAATTTCCACCGGGGCGTTGCCTCCGGCCAGCAGCCCGAACCCCCCGGCCTCGCCCACCGCCGCCACCAGCTTAGGGTCACTCACCCAGGTCATGGCCCCGCACATGATAGGCAGCTCACAGCCTAAAAACTGACGCCCTTTTTCCAGAAAACAGTCTAGCAGCATAATAGATATCGATTTTCCTTTAGCTGTTCTGAAAAAACACAACCTACCAGCGCAGCAGGATGGAGCCATAGGTCAACCCGGCGCCAAAGGCATCCAGCATGACAAGTTGGCCCTTTTTGATCTTTCCGCTGCGGACTCCCTCATCAAGCATAGTCGGTACGGTGGCGGCCGAGGTGTTGCCAAAACGGTCAACGTTGATCATCACTTTTTCCATGGGCACCTCGAGGCGCTTGACCACCGCTTCGATGATGCGCCGGTTGGCCTGGTGAGGAATAAACCAATCTAAATCCTCGACACCCACATCATTGGCCACCAAGGCTTTGCGGGCAAATTCCTCTAAAGTGCGCACGGCCACCTTGAAGATCTCCTTACCCAGCATGTGCACCTTGTGCAGCTGTTGGGCGATAACCGCTTCGGTGACCTCGATGTTAGATCCGCCGGCGGGTATATGCAGGAGTTCCCACAAATCCCCATCGGAGAGGACGTGGGTGGAGAGTATGCGCTGCTCGGCGTCGGGCTCGGTGCGCTCCACGATGGCTGCCCCGGCGCCATCGCCAAAGAGGATGCAGGAGCTGCGGTCCTCCCAGTTGATGAAGGGACTGAGGACCTCAGCCCCTACCACCAGGGCGGTTTTTGTCTTGCCGGTCTGGATGAACTGCTCCGCGGTGGTTACACCATACAAAAAACCCGAACAGGCGGCGTTGATGTCCATGGCCCAGGCTCGTTTGGCGCCCAGTTTATGTTGCAACCAGCAGGCCGTCGAGGGAATCAGCATATCGGGCGAACAGGTGGCATAGATGATCTGATCGACGTCTTCAGGGGTCTTTCCAGCCATTTCGAGGGCCTCGAGAGAAGCCTTCAGCCCCAAACTCGAGTTGTGCTCATCGGGGTTTCCGGGTTGGGAATGGCGTCGTTCACGCATGCCGGTACGATCGCGGATCCATTGATCGTTGGTCTCGATACCCGAAGCCTGCAAGCGAGCGACGATGTCATCATTGGTGACCCGCTGTGGCGGGAATGCGGAACCTGTGCCGGTAATAGTTGCGCCGTATTTCATAGGATTGGATCTAACTCCTCTGTGTTGAGCGGGCAAACCGATCTTCACGTTTGCCTTGCACGGAAAAACTTATATTTCTATATGTTACAACTTAAACTATTGCTTTATTTACTAATAATGATTTCTAACTAGAATTCACGAATGTCGCTTCTCGTAGTTAAAAGCCCCCGCTTTGTCAAGGATTTTCACTCAGATCCCATCTGCCGCTGCAGTTATGGGGGCAGATGCGGTCGGAAATGACTTTTATTACTAACTGAAGCGCACAAAATAAAAGTAAAATGAGGAAGACTGGGCTCAGCCGCTTTTATGGGTGAGGTGGTGGTGAGGCCAAACGCGCCAAGAGGCGGGTATGAATATTGTCAAATCCACCGTTGGACATGATCAGAACCACGTCACCGGGGGCAGCTTCCGCCACCACGAAATCGATGATGGCGTCTGTGGTCTCAAAATAGTGTGCGTCTTTGCCGCGCGCCTTAAGATCGATCACCAGCTGGGGCGCTGAAAAGTGTTGCCCCGCGGGGATCTTACTGAGGAGCGGCGGTTTGCGGATACAGACGATGTCGGCGGCCTCAAAAGCCTCGGGATAGACATCCTGGAAGATGTCGCGCATGCTGGTATTGGTGCGCGGCTCGAAGACGGCGATGAGGCGGGTGTCGGGGTAGAAGGGTTTCACGGCGGCGACGGTCTCGCGCACGGCCGTGGGGTGATGGGCGAAATCGTCCAGAACCGTAATCTCCCGAACGATACCGCGCACCTCCTGGCGGCGACGCACGCCGCTGAATTTTTCGGCCCCTGTCACCAGGGGCTTTAGGGGCACCCCCAGATCGTGAGCTGCGGCGATGGCTGCCAGGAGATTGGCTAGGTTGTGGCGTCCCATGAGGCGCGTGCGAAAACGGCCGCAGGTGTCGTTGCCATGGTGAACACTGAAGCTGGTAAATGGTGGCTCAATGGCGACATCCTCGATGCGCCAGAGGGCAGATCCCCCAAAGCCGTAGCGCTCGACGCGGCAGGGGGCGTTTTTGAGAATGGCGTCGATATTGGCATCGCCATCGGCCGCCAGCAGGAGGGCGTTGGGCGCCATCCCGCGCAGCAACTTCCGAAAGGCGCTCTTGACATGCTCGAGGTCGCGATAGATGTCTGCGTGATCAAACTCTACGCTGGTCAGAATGGCGATGTGCGGATGGTAGTGTAGAAACTTGGGTCCTTTGTCGAAAAAGGCGGTGTCGTACTCGTCGCCTTCAATGACAATCTGCCCCCCCTTGCCAAGGCGGTAGTTGCTCTGGAAATCGGGCAGGATGCCCCCGATCATGAAAGTGGGATCTTCCTCGGCCGCATAGAGCAACCAGGTGAGCATGCTGGCCGTGGTAGTCTTGCCGTGGGTGCCGGTTACCAGCAACTGCTGCTTGTCGGCGCCGATAAAGTGATTGACGGCCTGGGGCATGGAGCAATAGGCTAGTTCAAGGTCATACATCGCCTGTACTTCGGGGTTGTCGCGCGAGATGGCGTTGCCCACCACCACCAGGTCGGGCCTGTGATCTAGGTTTTCGGCCGCATAGCCCTCCGTGATGACGATGTCCCTTTCGCGCAGGTATTCGCTCATAGGGGGGTAGACCTTTTGGTCCGATCCGCTGACCCTGTAACCCAGCTCTTTCAGGGCACAGGCCAGGGCGCCCATGGCGGTGCCGCAGATTGCGATCAGGTGGATGGCGGCGACCTGCTCCGGAATGCGGTTATTTGCGTCTGGGGCGATCATGGGAGAGACACCTTTCTATGGTGGTGGGGATAAGGGTGGATGGCTATTATAACCACTTTATTTAGCAAAGATTCATTTCAATAGAAAGCGACCAGATGATCACAGGCGCGCTTGAAAAACGATTGGCGGAGGCTGCCAAGGGTGATCAACGGATCAGCGTGCTCACCGGCGCTGGAATTTCAGCCGAAAGCGGCATCCCCACCTTCCGCGGACCGGAAGGTTATTGGACCGTGGGGTCGGCCGTCTATCAGCCCCAGGAGATGGCCACCCTTACGATGTTCCGCAGGTATCCAGAAGCGGTATGGGCCTGGTACCTCTACCGTTTGGGGGTCTGTCAAAAAGCTGCGCCCAACGGCGGCCACCAGGCCATCGTTGGAATGGAGCGGCTCTTGGACAACCGCTTTGCCCTCGTGACCCAGAATGTGGACAACCTCCACAACCGGGCCGGCAGCACGCGTGAACGGATGCACGAAATCCACGGAAACATCTTCCAGGTGCGCTGCGCCGGGAGGTGCAGTCCCGATCTGGCGCCCCTGCCCGGAGGGATAACCCCAAAGACCCCGGGAGATGCGCTCACAGCGGATGAGATCGAGAGCCTGCGCTGCCCTAGCTGCGGCGACTGGCTGAGACCCCACGTCCTCTGGTTTGATGAGTGTTACGACGAGGCCTACTTCCATTACCAAACGGTTCTGGCGCTGTCCCAAGATACCGATGTGCTCATCATCGTGGGAACTTCAGGCGCGACCAATCTCCCCACCCAGATGGCCATGACTGCAGCTCGACGGGGCGCCTCCTTGATCGACATCAACATCGAACCAGATCCCTTTAGCCCCCTGGCACAGGCCAGCCCGGGTGGCGGCTTCATCCAAGCGCCCAGCGGCCAGGCCCTGCCCGCGATTCTAACTGCGATGGAAAACGCGAAGATGCGTTGACATCTGGCCCCAATCGGTTAAAGTTAAGTATATGCTCTGCCGATGGAATCTATATTCAGGGGCCGTTGGTAGCATGCGCTTTCCCCTTATCCAATTGTTCCCATCCACATGAGTTGATCATAGTCTATTGGTGCGCGTCCTCGCATACCGAAAGAGAAAATTGTTCAATGAGCTCAACGCCTCATACCGATCCAGCCGTTATTTCGGCTCAGCAACTCAAGGAGATCTCCTCCTGGGTAACATCGGTACAGGATCTCGACCAAACCCTCGACCTGATCACCGAATCCGCCACGCGTATGGTGGGTGCTAAGGCGGCTTCCCTGCTCCTTCTGGACGACAAGACCAACAGTCTTTTTTTCAAAACCGCCACCGGTGAAAAGGGGAAAGAGGTCAAGGATTTTCGCGTCAAAATCGGCCAGGGTATCGCCGGCCATGTGGCCGAAACAGGCGAGCCCCTGCTCATCAAAGACGTACGTGAAGATGACCGCTGGTACAAGGGAATTAGCGACTCCCTGAAACTCGAAACGCGCTCCATGGCCTGTGTGCCCCTCAAGCTGCAGACCAAGGTGATCGGTGTTATGCAGCTCATCAATAAGACCAACGGCACCGCTTTTGATGATGCGGATATGATGCAATTGCAGGAGTTTGCCGGGCTGGCTGCCCTGGCCCTGGGCAGCGCCCGCCGCTTCCATCGCTTCAAACAGGAGAACAAGTACCTGCGTAAGGAGTTGGGTGACCGTCACCAGATCGTGGGTCGCAGCATGGCTTTGGACAAGGTCCTCAACGATGCCATCAAGGTGGCCAAGTCAAAAGCCAGCGCCATGATCCAGGGGGAGAGCGGCACCGGCAAGGAGTTGCTGGCACGCCTCATCCACGAAGCCGGACCCAGGGCCGATCAGCCTCTGGTGATCCTCAACTGCGCCGCCCTTCCCGAAACCCTCCTCGAAGATGAGCTCTTCGGTCATGAAAAAGGCGCCTTCACCGGTGCCATTGCCCGCAAGATCGGCAAGTTCGAACTGGCCCACGAGGGCACCATCTTTCTGGACGAGATCGGTGAGATGACTTTCGGCATGCAGGCCAAGCTCCTGCGGGTTCTCCAGGAGGGTGTCTTCTACCGTGTGGGCGGCAACACCCCCATCACAGTGGATGTACGCGTCATCTCGGCTACCAACAAAAACTTGGAAGAAGAGGTCGCCGAGGGTAACTTCCGCGAAGACCTCTACTACCGCCTCAACGTGGTCCAGATCAACCTGCCCGCCTTGCGGCAGCGCATGGACGATATTCCCGTGTTGGTCGAGCATTTTCTCAACCTCTTCAAAGAGGAAACCGGCATTGCAAACCTGAGAATTTCCAAAGAAGCCATGCAAAAAATGCAGCAGTACAACTGGCCAGGCAATATCCGCGAGTTGCGCAACGCCATCGAACGCGCCGTGGTGATGGGTGACGGTGAAACCATCGTCCCCGAGGATCTGCCCATCAAGCAGAACAAACCGCCTGTAAATGGCCTGTCGGTAGGCTTGACTCTTGAGGACGCCCTCAACCAGTTCAAGCGTGATTTCATTATTCTGAACCTCGAACACACAGGTGGCAACCGCAGTCAGGCTGCCAAAATCATGGATATCCAGAGGACCTATCTGTCACGCCTGATCTCCAAGTTTGAACTGCGCGACCACTGAGGCCAACACTCGGGGCCTGTTGGGAATCCGCTCGCACCGCGAGTTGGATGCAACATAACCCGCTGAGGCAAATCTTGATAAAGCAAATCCTGCCCCTCTCTGACCTATCCCAACAGCAAACAGCCCAATACACCGAAGGCCCCAAGCCCCTCCCCTGACGGTCGTAAATCAATCCCTCGGTAGCCTATCTTCGCCTTTTTTCAATAACTATCTAAATAATAATAGAAAACAGCCAATATCAATGGGTAGGCTCTAAAACGAGGCTCCAAAATCAGGGGATGGAAACAGACTTGAGGTGGAAATTATAAAAACGGCATTGAAGTTGCTTAATGCTGAAAATAGATAAAAAAGAACTGAAGTTAGACTGAGGCCCACGATTCCGCCGAGACACAGATCCAACGGAGATCAGCAGATGACGTCAAAAAGACAACCCAGCAGACACCCTCTGCCCCCTTCCTCAACGCGGCAGACCTCTTCAGCGCAGGAGACATTTGGTTTTCACAGCGTGGAGTTTTCCCTCGAGCAGCCTAACCTGCTGTATCAATTTAAAATTTGGAACTCAAAAACTGACCCCATGTTCATGGTGATACGCGAAGATTCTGCCATCATCAATAGCTTGCAAACAGGCCATGTACGCGACATGAAGTTCTACAGCGATGACAAGAATTGCCCCACAGCCCACTATCGAGCCCGTATCGACCGCATGACCAAGGATCGTGATGGCCGCTTTCGCGATCACTGGCGAGTAGCGCTGGAAATCGTGGATGGAGAGTCCCCGGCGCAACTGAACCGCAACATTTAACCAGCACTAACGTCGCTTACTACCGGTGTGGGAGCTATGCGTAAAAAACTAACCCTTCTTTTCATAGATGAACACGGCAGCCCGCTGCGAACCCTGGCTTTTTCGCGCAAATGGATCTACCTGGGTATCCTCCTGTCCCTCTTCCTGGCAGGCGGAGCAGGTTTAGGATATCACAAGTACCAGGGGCTTCAGCGGACCGTGGACGAGCTCAGGGTCTACCAGGACAGCACAGCCTATCAACGTGATCGTATCGTTCTACAGAATCGTCAAATCCAAGATTTTGCACATAAAATCAATGCACTCAACTCCAAGCTGACCGAATTATACGACTTCGAGAAAAAGGTGCGCATCATCGCCAACCTCGATCCGCCCGAAAGCCAGGAAGTCCTCTATGGCGTGGGTGGATCGCCGCCCGAGGACTTGAATGCACAGCTGCCCCTGTCAGAAGATCATAAAGAACTCATGCGCGACATGCATCATCGCATGGATGTCACCGGAATGGTTGCCGGTCTGCAGCATGAGAGCTTCGAAACGCTATTGAAAAAACTCAAAGCCAAACGCAGCCTATTGGCCGCAACCCCCTCTATACGACCCGTGGACGGCTGGAAGACCTCCAGCTTCGGTTACCGACGCTCCCCCTTCACCGGTCGCAGGGAACTGCACAAAGGGCTGGACATCGCGGCCCCCAAAGGCAGCCCCATCATCGCCCCGGCCGACGGTGTGGTCACCCATTCAGCCCGCAAGGGCCTCATGGGCAACATGATCAGCATCAAACATGGCTATGGCCTGCTCACCCGCTATGGCCATCTTTCCAAGATGCTCAAGAAAAAAGGCGAGAAGGTGGAACGCGGCGAAATCATCGCTCTAGTGGGTAGCACGGGGCGCAGCACTGGCCCCCATCTGCACTATGAAATCCGCCTCAATGGTGTGCCCGTCAACCCGGAAAAATACATCCTTAATTAGGCCATCCGCCGTGATGAAAGCCCTGAAAGCCACACTTTAAAACGGTCTCAGGACCCCTCGGACTCGTGTCTATCCACTCGCTTGCGCCAGCCCAGCGCTCTTTGGGTCTGAAACCCAACACTGTATACCCTTGTATAAATTTGGCCCGACACCTGTGCACAGAAGTCGTATAGCCCAAACGCAGCGACTCATGAATGCCAGGCTACCGGCATTTACCCCTTACTAGAAAAAGCGCCCTAGTCTATGGCCCGGCTATCAACCCGGCAACGGATGCGCGCTTGCCATGCAAAAACGTCCTATCACATTGGTATAAAACAGTATTCAACCGCCTAACAATCCAATATACCCAATGAACTAACCCATCGGCCGGCATCCCTCCGGCATCCCAAGGAGGGGGCTATTCAGATTCTGTGGCATATATCTTGAGTTTGTTCACGCTGGAACTGGAGGACCAAACCATGGAAAAACGATGCTGGATGGGATTGATCTTATTGACTGGCCTGCTGACGGGTTGCGGCGCTCACGGTTCCACACACTTGGCGGCCGGAAGACAATTTCCCTTGGGGACCCACCAGGGCGGCATTAGCGTCCACCTGAACGAGACCTCCGAATTGCAATTCAACCTGAAAGGTTTCCGCATGGGAATATCCCCCCATGGGGGAAGCCAAAGACCCAGCGACGAGCGGCCCGATCCCACTCCCTGGCTGCGTTATCGGCTTCAGTTTTAAACAAGTGTCCCTCCAGAAATCACTATTTCCAGAGGGACATCAGTTACCCCTACCGAATAGGCTATAATTCCGCCATCACCGCCCGGGCGATTGCGATGGTTTCGTCGATCACCTCGGGGGTATGCGCGGCCGACACAAAAGCGGCCTCAAACTGCGACGGTGCCAGATACACACCTTTTTCAAGCATCGATCTATAATATTTACTGAAACGATCCAGGTCGGCGGTCTTGGCATCCTCAAAGTTTTCCACGGCCTTATCGGTGAAATAAACGCCCAGCATGGATCCCACGCGCTTGCCCGAAACCGCAATCCCCGCCCGCCGACCCGCATCGAGGAGCCCGTTCAGAAGCCGCTCGCTAGCGTTATCCAGGTTTTCATAGAAGCCTGGCGCCTTGAGGGCCCTCAAAGTGGCGATTCCGGCCGCCATGGCCAGAGGATTACCCGACAAGGTACCAGCCTGGTATACGGCTCCCTGGGGCGCTACATGGTTCATCAATTCCCGGCGTCCCCCATAGGCCCCCACCGGCAGACCGCCACCAATGATTTTACCGAAACAGCTCAAATCGGGCGTAATTCCGAAGTGTGCTTGGGCGCCCCCGTGGGCCACCCGGAACCCGGTCATCACCTCATCCAGAATCAGAATTGCCCCATGTTTCTCCGTCAGCGTGCGCAAGGTTTCTAAAAAACCTTCGCGAGGGGTCACCAGCCCCATGTTGCCCGCCACGGGCTCAACTATAACGCAAGCGATCTCGTCCCCCCGTTCAGCCATAATGCGCTCAAACAGATTGATGTCGTTGTAAGGCAGGGAGAGGGTGTAGGCCGTAAATGCTTCGGGCACACCCGGGGAGCCGGGTATATTGAGAGTGGCAACCCCGGATCCGGCCTCAACAAGGAGGGCGTCAGCGTGCCCGTGATAACAACCGTCGAACTTCACGATAAGATCCCGTCGGGTGGCTCCGCGAGCGAGGCGTATGGCGCTCATGGTCGCCTCGGTGCCGGAGTTTACCATACGTACCATCTCGACAGAAGCCACAGCCTCCGTGATCATCTCGGCCAGAACCACCTCCGCTTCAGTGGGCGCCCCAAAGCTGGTACCGGTTTCAAGGGCCGCGGTTAGGGCGGCGATCACATCGGGATGACGATGCCCGAGGATCATGGGTCCCCAGGAACCGATGTAGTCAATATAGCGGTTGCCATCTGCATCGTAGATATAACAACCATCCGCTTTGGCAATGAATAGCGGATCGCCGCCTACAGATTTGCAAGCCCGCACAGGGCTATTGACGCCACCGGGGATCAGAGTCGTGGCTTTCTGAAAGAGGGTTTTTGAGGTATCGGTAGGCATGTGGTATCCTTTCTGTAAAAAATGAGGCGCACGGGATTCAATCAACGCCAAACGCTATCAAAAGCCCCTCATCAAGGTCAAGCTCTGACAGCATGGTCCAGCCTCCCGGTGATGCATGCAGAGGGGATCTCCTCTGCGTCCAGGCAAACAAGGCCAGAAAAGGTGATAGGTTTTTTTATGGGTCATCTCCAGCAGCGCAACCGTTTGGCCAAGTTCCTCAGTTATGCACTGGGATGTCGCCCTGATGAGTTCGGCCTGATTCCGGATTCCAACGGTTTCATCAAGATCAAGACGCTGCTGCAGGCATTGAGCGAGGAGACCGGCTGGCGCCATGTGCGCCGGGCCCACCTCAATGAACTGACTATCAGCCTTTCAAAGTGCCCGGTGGAGATCGTGGGGCAAGAGATCCGCGCCGTGGACCGCAGCCGGCTGAAATCTGCCTCTCATGACACCCCCGCACCGAAGCTCCTCTATATCAGTGTTCGACAAAAAGCCTATCCCCACATCATCGAAAAGGGCATCCCTAACCGGAGCAGGCCCTTGATTTTCTGCACCCAGAAAGAGATGGCCACCCGCATCGGTCGTCGCCAAGATCACAACGCCGTCCTCCTCACCGTCAACACCAGCGAGGCCTTGGAAATGGGCATAACCTTCTCCCCCAGAGGAGAGGGGCTTTTTCTGGCCAGTCACCTGCCTCCGGGGTGCTTCAGCGGCCCCCCCCTGCCGAAGGCCGCCCCTCCCAAGAAAAAAGCCCGACCGGAGGCGCCAGCCAAACCGCAAACCCCGGGCAGCTTTTTCATGGACCTTGAAGAATCCAGCCCGGATAGACCCAAATGGGGCCCAAAAAAGAAAGCAAAGGCCCGTAAGGACAAAGCCTGGAAAAAAGAGCGCCGCCGCCGTCAAAGCAATCGGGGCAATAAATGGCCATGATTTAATCTCACCAGTAGGTTCTATGCCGCGAGCATTATTGGCCACTCTCTTTTTAAAGGAAAGTGTTTGACAACCCCTAACAATCTTGTTATCTGACCATTCCGTTTGGCGCGCAATGCGCAATGGAATGCATGGGCCGTTAGCTCAACTAGGCAGAGCACCTGACTCTTAATCAGTAGGTTGAAGGTTCGATTCCTTCACGGCCCACCAACTGACCTTACAAAGCGGGAATTTAGGCAATTGGCCTATTTTCCCGTTTTTTTGTTCCGAAGGCGAAGGAACAAATCAAAGCCCCAGCACACGGTGGGCGAGGTCCCTGGAAGCCCATTGGGATTTGTGCTGGCGACCCGCTTAAATGCTTGACAGGCGTTCTTTTAAAATGGTAACCGATTTTGTTTTTGTGGGCTCACATATTCATAGTGGGCGCCCCCATGCACTGGGAAAACCACATCCTTGCTCCGAACCTTTGATTCGGGGCTTTATTATCCGTAAGGAGGATTCATGCGTAGGTACGAAACCATCATTATCACAGACCCCGATGTAGCTGAGGACGCGCGTAATGCCCTCACCGCTAAAATCGGGGAACTCATGGCAGCAGAGGGCGGCTACCTGATCAAGCAGGACGATTGGGGGGTCCGTAAGCTCGCTTACGAGATCCGTAAAAAGCCGCGCGGGTTTTACACCCTCTTCGACTTTTGTGGGAGCGGCCCCCTGGTCGACGAAATGGAGCGTCAGTTCCGTATCGACGATCAAGTCCTCAAGTACATGACCGTCGTTCTTGACAAAGAAGCGGATCTTGAGGCGATCAAGGCCGAGCTTGCGGCTGTAGCAGCGGAAGCGGAAGCGGATGCAGCCGCCAAAGCAGCAGCAGAGGCAGAGGCCGCGGCTAAAGCAGAGGCCGCCGCTAAAACGGATGCAGCCGCTGAAGAAGCACCGCGAACCACGGAAACGGCAGCAGCAACCGCCGAGGAAGAAGTGAAAGAGCAACCCGCCGAAACCGCCGAAACTGAAAGCGATGAGAAGGAGTAAATATGGCTGCCGGAAGACCCTCAAAACCTAGAAAAAAGAAAAAAAGAATTTTCCATCGCCGTAAGGTCTGCCGCTTCTGCGCGGATAGCAGCCTGGTCATCGATTATAAGAATCCTAAAGGTCTCAAGTACTTTATTACCGAACGGGGAAAAATCATACCCCGTCGGATTACGGGCACCTGTGCCAAGCACCAGCGCGCACTGACCCATGCCATAAAACGGGCACGCTCCATCGCATTGCTGCCCTTCGTTGGCACCCACGACCTTTAATTGGCGATAGGATCCGGCAAAGACGCCGGTCCCTTTCATTGCTACCGCGAATAAAGCCGCAGCCGCGAATGCTGCGACAATTGATATAATTGCCGTAACAACAGCGGATGCCACGATAAGCCGTGTTTCAGGAGACATCAAAAAATATCGCTGTAGGAATCGGGGTCACAAGCCTGTTTTTCCTATTCAGTGTGTTCTTACCGGTAATCGGATTTCTTTTCTCGATCTTTATCCCCTTACCGGTATTGTTCTACCGTGCGAAACTCGGTCGTAACCTTGGAATCTACATCCCCATCGGCACCTTGCTATTGATCACTCTGGTGCTGGGCCGTGTTACGGTAGACATACTCTACTTCAGCGGCTTACTGCTGCTGGGCTTTTCGCTCAGCGAGTTCTTTGAAAAAAAACTCTCCGTCGAAGCGACCGTCCTGGGAACCTGCGTGGTTGTCCTGATGAGCGGTCTGGTTGGCCTGGTGGCCTTCAGCGCCGCGGCAGGCCAGAGTCTGGTAGCCTTTATTTCGGCGCATGTGGCCCACAACCTGGAGATGACCCTGACCCTCTATGAGAAGCTCGGTGTCTCCCAGGATGCCATCACCGTAGTCACCAATTCGATGGACCAGATCCGTTTTGTAATGCTGCGGATAATGCCTGCACTAACCATCATGTCGGCCCTGTTCGTCTGCTGGCTGAACCTTCTGGTTGCCAAACCCGTGCTCACGGGACGTGCCCTGCCCTACCCCGATTTCGGCCCTTTGAGCCTCTGGCGGGCACCGGATCAGGCCATCTGGCTGTTGATCGGCTCTGGCCTGATCATGCTTCTGCCCGCCAATGGGCTGAAATTCTTCGGTTTCAACGGGTTGCTGGTCGTATTGACGATCTATTTCTTTCAAGGCATGGCCATCGTTTCTTTCTACTTTGAGAAGAAGAAGATGCCTCGCTTTTTCAGAATCATGCTGTATACCTTAATCGCCCTTCAACAGGTATTTCTGCTGATCGTCATCGGAGTGGGAGTTTTTGATCTGTGGCTTAATTTTCGCAAAATCGGAATCAAACAAGATTGACCGGATCCGGCGGCCATGGCTGAAGCGAGATGCACTAGCGCATAACTGGCACAGCCAACCAAAGGAGTTGGAGGATTGACATGAAAGTCATTTTAAAAGAAACCATCGAAACACTTGGCATAATCGGCTCTGAAGTGGATGTGGCGGACGGCTATGCCCGCAATTACCTGTTGCCCCAGGAGAAAGCCGTTCCCGCAACGGACCAGTACCGTAAGCAGCTCGAACAGGAGAAGAAGAAATTTGAGCTGCAGATCGCTAAAGAGAAAGCCTTTGCCGAAGAGATGGCCAAGCGTCTGGAAGGCGTGACGGTTCAAATTGTGGCCAAAGTGCATGAAGAGGACCGTCTTTACGGATCGATCACCGTGCGCGACATTATCGACGCTTTGGCCAAGCAGAAGGTCGAGGTCGAAAAGCGCATGCTCATGCTCAAAGAACCCATCAAAACCACCGGTACCTTCAGGATACCTGTCCGGGTTTACCAAGGGGTTGAACCGGAGATAACGGTGGAAGTGGTCCCTGAAGAAGCGGTTGTCTCTGAAGCGGTTGCCTCTGAAGAAGTTGCCTCTGAAGAGGTTGTCTCTGAAGAGGTTGCGTCTGAATAGGAACCAATCCGCCTGTTACTTCTGCCACCTTTTTGGTGACAATGGGATTGACGCCCAAAACGCTGCGGCCAATATGGAATATGGGTGCCGGGTGTACCATCTTGGTACCCCGGCATTCGCCGTTTAATAGGGCATTGAAAATCACCGCACGTACAGTGATTTTCAATGCTCATTGGTAGGATAAACGATGAACTACCCTCCTTCAATGGGCAATCCGCGTCCCATGTCGAAAGATCCTGGCCAGACAATGCTGCCGCCCCAAAGCGTAGAGGCGGAAGAGTCTCTCATCAGCGCCGTCCTGCTCGACAACGAAATTGTGCTCGATGTACTAGATTTGGTCGGCCCTGAAGACTTCTACCGCGCTTCCCATCGTAAGATCTTCACCGCCGTGGTGGAACTTTTCAGCCAGACCGAGCCCATCGACCTGGTGACCATCACCAACAAGCTACGTGAGAAGGGGGAATTGGAAGAGATAGGGGGAGCCAGTTACCTGGCCAAGCTGATGAACAGCGTCCCGGCAGCGGTCAACCCGCCTCACTACGCTAAAATCATCCGCGACAAAGCCTCGCTGCGAAAGCTCATCTCCAAATCCAATGAGATCGCCCGACGCTGCTTTGAGGATGGTGGTGATGTGGATCGGGTAATCGATTTTGCCGAAGGGTCCATCTTCGAAATTTCGGAGAACAAAGCCAAACAGGCCTTTCACCCTCTGAGCCAGATCATTGAGGCCAATATTGACGCTCTGGAAGAGCGCCAGGGCAACCGTGCCCTTGTGACGGGAGTGACCACCGGCTATGCGCGCATGGATCAACTTTTATCCGGCTTTCAACCCTCAGACCTGCTTATCCTCGCTGCACGCCCAGCCATGGGGAAAACGGCTCTGGCCCTCAACCTGGCCCGCAACGCCGCCATCGAGGCTAACGTAGCCGTGGCGGTTTTCTCTCTGGAGATGTCCAAAGAGCAACTTTCCATGCGGATGCTCTGCTCTGAGGCGCGTGTAGACTCCTCGCGTATCCGCAGTGGCTTTCTCAGCCGCGACGACTGGTCACAGTTGACCCAGGCGGCCGGGGCACTGACGGACGCTCCTATCTTCATCGACGACTCGCCCGATATCTCCGCAACTTCGATCCGCACCAAGTGTCGGCGATTGAAGATGGACAAAGACCTGGGCCTCGTCATCGTCGATTACCTGCAACTCATGCGCGGCAGCATCTCCACCGAACGGCGCGACCTGGAGATCTCGGAGATCTCCCGATCTTTGAAACTGCTTGCCAAAGAGTTGAGTATTCCTGTGATCGCCCTCTCCCAGCTCAACCGCAAACTGGAAGAGCGTAGCGACAAACGCCCGCAGTTATCAGACCTGAGGGAATCGGGCGCCCTCGAACAGGACGCCGACGTTGTCATGTTCATCTACCGAGATGAGGTCTACAACAAGGATGAAAACAACCCCAACCGCGGAACCGCCGAAGTCATCTTGGCCAAGCAGCGCAACGGCCCCACTGGAGTGGTACCGCTGGCCTTCCTAGGCGCTTATACGCGTTTTGAAGATCTAGCCGTAGAGGTCGAATGAAACGTGTTTTTGGACATACGCGCGGCCTAAAATCCAGCCAGCTTAAACGGATCGAAAACCTCTCCCGCCGCCGCACCCCACCGGATCTGCTCATCAGTCCCGAGCTGCGCCGCGATGTCTGCCAGCTCTCGTCAGAACTCAACCGCCAACTTGGGCTACTCATCGATCGACTAGGACGTATCTCCCATGTGCTGGTGGGAGACGCCCAAGGTATCTTTATCCCCGATCTGAGCGATTACCGCGTGGCTTCTGGCCGCCTGCGCGGCTTGCGCTGCGTTCACACCCACCTGAAAGCGGAAGCGCTCAGCAGCGATGACCTCACCGATCTGGCCCTGTTACGCCTGGACCTCATGGCGGCCATGGAGATTCTCCCCGAGGGATTGCCGGGCCCAATCCATTGGGCCACGGTACACCCGGGCAAAGATCGCCGGAACCCTTTCCAGCATCAGGAAACCCTGCGAACCAGCGCCGATCTTGACATCGACTGCGATGGTCTGATCCAGGCGCTTGAAGCTGAGTTCGCCCAGGCCCGCACCCGGGTTAAACAGGTAAAGGGAGTGGAGCGGGGATTTCTGATCAGCGTCACCAATTCCCCCCGTAAACAGGCCATGGATTCCCTCGCCGAACTGCGCGAGCTGGCCCGCACCAATGGGATTCAGATCCAGGAGACGATTCTCCAGCTCCCCAAGAAGATCGACCCTCGCTTTCTCATGGGGCGCGGCAAACTCAAGGAGATCGCCTTGCTGGCTCTGACTTACGATGCCACCCTGCTGGTCTTCGATCAGGAACTGAACCCGTCCCAGAGCCGATCCATCTCTGAACAGATCGATCTCAAGGTGATCGATCGTACCCAATTGATCCTGGATATCTTTGCCCAACGCGCCCAGACGCGCGAGGGTAAGTTGCAGGTGGAGCTTGCCCAGCTGCGCTACATGCTCCCCCGCCTGGCCACAAAGAACACAGCCATGAGCCGCCTCACCGGCGGCATCGGTGGACGTGGGCCGGGCGAAACAAAGCTCGAAATCAACCGCCGGCGGGTGCGCGACCGTATTACCCGCCTGGACAAAAGCCTGAAAACCGTTCAGAAAAACCGTCAACAACAGCGCCAGCGGCGCGAAAAGCGGGGCCTACCCGTGATCTCCATCATCGGGTACACCAACGCAGGCAAATCGACCCTGCTCAATACCCTGACCCGCAGCCAGGTGCTGGCGGAGAACAAACTTTTTGCCACCCTTGACCCCTCAAGCCGCCGGCTGAAATTACCCCGAGATCGCGAAGTGATCATCACCGATACGGTTGGCTTTATTAAAAACCTGCCCAAGGAGCTGCTGGTTGCCTTTCGGGCGACGCTGGAAGAGTTGTCTGGCGCTGATCTTCTGCTCCATGTGATCGACATCAGCAATCCGCGCCACCAAGCCCAGGTGCGCTCGGTGGAACGCCTTCTGGCAGAGTTAAAACTGGATACCATTGCGGAGGTGCGCGCCCTTAACAAGATCGATCGAGTCAGTAAAGCGGAGCGGGAGACTGCCTGCCAGCGGCTCCAGGGGGTTCCCATTTGCGCGCGCCAAGCCGACAGCCTGAGCCCCCTGCTCGAACTTCTCGACGGCATGCTGCCGGTCAAGCTCAACCCCGCAGGAGAGGGGGACCTTTATTAAGGCTGGATATAGAATTTAAGCTATTGAGGTTTTTGTCTATTATAATTTTCTTGAAAAGATCGCCGACATAAATTGGGATAGAGCTTGACAGTGCCCCCCCTATCCCGATAGTTTTGGTTTTCTATGGATCTTGCAGCGATACAACGCACGGCCATAAAGGCCGCTCTTCAGGGTGCCGCGGAACTGAGAACCCATTTTGGGAAATTGAGTTCTGTCACTAAAAAAGGACGGATCGACCTGGTTACCCAGGCAGATCTGGCCTCTGAGGCTAAGATCATAGAGGTCATCCACGCCCGCTATCCCGGACACGCCATTCTGGCCGAGGAGAGTGGGGTCACCAAGGGTGAGGAACCCATACGCTGGGTAATCGACCCTCTGGACGGTACGACCAACTATGCCCACGGGCTACCCATTTTCGGCATCTCCATCGCCGCTGAAACGGCAGGAGAAACCTTGGTCGGCGTGGTGATGAGCCCTCTGGGAGGAGAGCTGTATACCGCGATCAAAGGTCAAGGGGCTTTTTTAAACGACAGCCCCATCAAGGTGTCAACATCGGCACCCGTATCTGATAGTCTTTTGATCACCGGCTTCCCTTACGAATGGGGCGATCGGCAGGCCGCCATTTTGGGTCGCTTCGAGCGTTGCGTTACTGCGGCGCGCGGTGTCCGGCGCCTGGGTGCTGCCGCCCTCGATCTTTGCCACCTGGCCTGTGGACGAGCCGACGCCTATTGGGAAGATCAGCTCAAACCATGGGACACCGCCGCCGGTGCCCTGATTGCCCGCGAAG
The DNA here is from genome assembly GCA_050291585.1 of Desulfobacteraceae bacterium. Classification (GTDB taxonomy): domain Bacteria; phylum Desulfobacterota; class Desulfobacteria; order Desulfobacterales; family Desulfosarcinaceae; genus JASJCL01. Next base: position 20,474 of record JBNKKA010000013.1, on the reverse strand, counting down.
CCGGTGCGACGGTGACAAATTTCAGTGGAACCGACTACGCAAACGGTACAGACGAACTTCTGGCCAGCAATGGCCACATTCACGCGGAAATGTTAGCGCTATTGCAGACTACAAAGGACGCGACATGAGGATGGACCTGTTGAACAAAGAGATGCATCTGCTGGATCAACTCGACTGCTTCGGTGGATTTCACAAAGAGAACCCTATCTGCAGAAAATATTGTGCGCTTAACATACGCTGCGCCATCGAACAGGACCAGAATAACCGTATGGAATTATTTGAGGACATGATGGCTGTTGAGGAGCAATTCAGCAAAATCCAATAAGGCGCACAAAACGCGTCAGCGTTGATCTGAAGATGTTTATAGCCACCCCATGGGTGCCACAGCTTCCTCATTGAAACGATTGGGTTGCACCATCCGCAAAATCCTTCGCCAAAAACCAAAAGGGAGCCGATTTAAATCGGCTCCCTTTTTTCGTTTGCATGTGCTACTGCTAAGACCTTGTCTACCGGCCGACCTCTGAAGATTCGCCCAAAAACCGCCTCACCCGTTCACCGACTCGATCTTACGGCACAGATATTCGATCTGCTTCTGGATCTGAGCATTTTGATTCAGCCCTTTTTCCACGCTTCCAATGGCGTGCAGAGCAGTGGCATGATAGCGATTGAAGCTACGCCCAATGGCTTGGATGGATTGGTCGGTATACTTGCGTGCAAGGTAGATGGCCACCTGACGAGGGCGCACGATGCCTTTTTTCCGCGACCGCGAGACCATCTCTTTAACGGTGATATTGTAGTATTTGCTGACCAGTTTTTTGATGCCGTCAATGGTGATACTCTCCTGATGCTGAATCAGGCTCTCAACCACATCGGCGGCCAGGTCCAGGTCGATTGGGCTCTTGAGCAGCGAGGCGCGCGCCGAGATCCCGATGAGTCCGCTTTCCAGTTGACGCACGTCGTGCATCAGCTCACTGGCAAGATACTCGATAACGATATCGGGAATCTGGCAACCCATTCGACGGGCTTTACGTTTTAGAATTCGCACGCGCGTCCGGAACTCGGGCTTGTCAATAATAGAGATCAACCCCCCGGAAAGCCGTGAGCGCAGACCGTCATTAAGCTTTGGGATCTCTGCAGGTGCATAGCAGCTGGAAAAAATGATCTTTTTGTTGGCGTCAAAGAGCAGGTCGAAGGTGTTGGCCAACTCCTGCTGAGTGCGCACCTTGCCGCTCAAGTGATGAACATCCTCCAGTAGAAGAACATCGCACTTGGAGTGGTATTTTTCTTTAAAGGTACCGATGGTATTGGTTTTGAAAGAGGTCACCATCTCATTGGTGAAGTCTTCGGCCGTCATATAGTATACCCGTTCACGGGGGAACTCCGTAAGGATATGATGCCCAATGGCCTGGGACAGATGGCTCTTGCCCATTCCCGTGGGAGAGAGGAGAAAAAGCGCATTCTGACGCGCGCTCTTCTGGGCGGCCAGGGACAAAGCCGCCGAGTAGGCGAAATTGTTGTTGCCGCCAACCACAAATTCGTCGAAGGTAAAGTCATCCCGCATAATGCGACCGCCGTTAGGTCGCATGGAGATGTTGGGTAGGGGCAGTTGCTGTGGGTAATCCGTCCTCGTCTGCAGGTCGTCCTCTGTCTTGGGTTGTACCTTGAGGCAGAGAGAGAACTGCGCCCCCCCGGCCCGGGCCACTTCGGCTTCCAGGAGTGCTCGGTAGTGATCCCAGACCCGTTTTCTAGAAAACGCGTTGGGACAGTACAGAAGCAACTCGTCGTCTTTGAGCCCCCCGCATGTGATCGGTTCTATCCACATGTTGAAGCTATGAGACTGAACTCGTGTTTTTAAAGAAGACTTCACCACCCGCCAGAGGTCGTCCATTCATATCACTTTCTATGTAACTGCAGATGAAGCGACGGAAAAACCGTCTGTGTCTCATTGACGGTCAAGCCATCAGAAGATTACCAAGCACTCCAAGAGAGTGAGGAGCCGAAGCAATGGAAGATTTAGATCGATTAAACGAAAACAACCCAACTTTGAATTTGAAACTGAAGCCTTTTTATGGGGCGGGCTGAAAAATGTCAAACCTGAAATTCTCCATTCGTTCGACTGCCCTGAACAAGGATTCGCGTTGTCTACAACCATCTAATATTTTAAGATATTATGCAAGTATTTTTTTCAGAAGGGCGTAATCACGGGCTTTCAGTTGAGCTACCGATCTGCAAGCATATTAAAGAGATTGAGACTTTTTAACAAAGATCACGAAAGAATATAATCTCTCTTTTTCGTCGATTTTTTCGAATTTACTACTGTTTCCAAATTAGGTTCAGTTAAGATGAACAAAATTCAGACATTAATTTCAAATCAGGTTTAACTTGCCATGATCATTTAATTTGTTTACAAGGGCCCACTGGCGAGGCTACAATTCAGCTCATCGAGGAAAACTTTTGGCCGCTTCTGGCGCCCCAGGTCCTGAAAAAACGACGGCTCCAACCGCTTTTAACATCAGCATGGAGAAGGAAAAACGAAAAATGTGGCTACCCCCTGGTGAGATTATCAGATTCCAGAGGCCCTATGAGCAGTGACACCATCGTTATCCGCGGTGCCAGTCAACATAACCTCAAGCACATCGATCTCGATCTACCCCGGCACCGCTATATCGTCATCACCGGTCTCTCGGGATCGGGCAAATCCACCCTCGCCTTTGACACCCTCTATGCGGAGGGCCAGCGACGTTATGTGGAGTCCCTCTCCACCTATGCGCGCCAGTTTCTTGAACGCATGGAGAAACCCGAAGTAGATCTCATCGAGGGTCTTTCGCCGGCTATTGCTATCGAGCAGAAGTCTGCCAGCCACAATCCTCGCTCAACGGTGGGCACCGTCACGGAGATCTACGATTACCTGCGCCTTTTATACGCCCGTGTTGGCAGCGCCCATTGTCATCAATGCGGTGCGCCCATCGTCGCCCAGGCCCTAGATCAAATCATTGCCGACGTGCTAGACCACCCCCAGGGAACCCGCATGATCTTATATGCCCCGGTGATCGGCCATCAGGCAGGAACCCATAAAGAATTGCTCCAGCGCATGCGCAAGGACGGGTTCGCACGCGTACGCATCGATGGAGACACCCATCTCCTGGAGGAGGCCCCCCCCCTCGCTCCAGCACAACCCCATGATATCGATGTCGTCATAGATCGCCTGGTTGTAAAGGCCTCCATCCGCAACCGTTTGGCCGACTCTCTCGAATTAGCCCTCGCTCTGGCAGGTGGACGGGTGGTGATCGAATTACTCTCACCGGACCACGAAACCATTGCCGAACGCCTCCTGTATAGTGAAACGCCCGAATGCGCTGCCTGTGGCGTTCAAACCCCAAGCTTGGGGCCAGCCAGCTTCTCCTTCAATTCTCCCCATGGCGCCTGCCCCCACTGCGACGGTTTGGGGGTCACCAGCGAATTGGACCCTGAACTACTGGTTCCCAATCGTCAGCTGACGCTGAGAGAAGGGGCCATAGATATTTGGGCCCACCGCAGTTCCGTCGCCTTTATCAACTTCCTGGATGCCTTCACTCGCCACTACAAGACCGATATTTTCACCCCCTACGATGAACTGCCGCAGGCTTTCAGACAGGCCCTGCTGTATGGCTCCGGCGAGGTGGAAATCCCCTTTTACTCCGATAAAACCCAGGGGCGCCAGATACAAGCGCGCCCATACGAAGGCTTGATTCCCCAGTTGCAGCGACGCTACCAGGAGACCGACTCCATGCATGTGCGTGAAGAGATTCAGCGCTACATGGCCCACCGCCCCTGCCCCCAGTGCTTGGGCAGCCGCCTGCGGCCAGAGAGTCGTTCAGTGAAACTGGGTGATCTCTCGATCCAGGAGATGACGGCCTTCCCCGTTTCAAAGCTTCTGGTCTACTTCGACACATTGACCCTCACGGGCAAAGCCGCCACCATCGCCGAAAGCGTTCTCAAGGAGATCGTCGCGCGCCTCAACTTTCTGCTGGATGTGGGCCTCGGCTACCTGACCCTGGACCGGGCCGCCCACACTCTTTCGGGGGGAGAAAGCCAGCGCATTCGCCTGGCCACACAGATCGGCTCGAAACTCACCGGTGTTCTCTACGTCCTGGATGAACCCAGCATCGGGCTTCACCAGAAGGACAATCAACGCCTGCTGCGCACCTTGATCGCCATGCGCGATCTGGGCAATACCGTTCTGGTGGTGGAACACGATGAAGAAGCGATCCGCCAGGCCGATTATGTGGTCGACATGGGGCCGGGTGCCGGAATGAAGGGGGGCGAAGTGGTCTTTGCCGGCCATCCCCTGGCGCTGCTCAAGGACACCGCCTCCCTCACTGGGCAGTATCTCTCCGGACGCAGGGCGATCCCCCTCCCCGGCCGTCGTCGCGAGGGCAACGGGAAGCATCTCTCCATCCGGGGTGCCCAGGTTCACAACCTCAAGGATATCGATGTGGATATCCCCCTGGGTTGCATGGTGATCTTCACAGGTGTATCGGGTTCGGGCAAGTCTTCCCTGGTAATCGAGACCCTTTACAAGGGGATTCGACAACGCCTGCACGGCGCCCGGGAACGCGCCGGAGCCGTGCAAAGCATAGACGGCTGGGAGCAGATCGACAAGGTCATCCATATCGACCAGGCCCCCATTGGGCGCACACCGCGTTCCAACCCAGGCACCTACACCGGTCTTTTCAACTTCATCCGTGAGGTCTTTTCGCGCACACCCGAAGCGCGCATACGGGGATACAAAGCGGGACGTTTCAGTTTTAATACCAAGGGGGGACGTTGCGAAGCCTGCGCCGGCGACGGGATCATCAAGATCGAAATGCATTTTCTCCCCGACATCTACGTCCCTTGCGATGTCTGCTCAGGAAAACGCTACAATCGCGAGACGTTGGAGATCCGCTTTAAGGGGAAGAACATCGCCGAGGTCCTCGACATGACCGTGAATCAGGCCTTATACTTCTTTCAGCGCATCGCCAATATTCGCATCAAGCTTCAGACCCTGGTGGACGTGGGGTTGGGCTACATCCACCTGGGGCAGGCGGCCACCACCCTTTCGGGCGGAGAAGCCCAACGGATCAAGCTGGCCAAAGAGCTCAGCCGAAAAAGTACGGGGCGCACGCTCTATGTCTTGGACGAGCCCACCACCGGTCTGCACATGGAAGATGTCAACCAGCTTCTCCAGGTTCTCCAGCGTCTGGTGGATGCCGGCAACACGGTGATCATCATCGAACACCACCTGGAAGTGATCAAAACCGCGGACCACGTCATCGACCTGGGGCCCGAGGGCGGCGACGGTGGAGGGGAAATCATCGCCCAGGGCCCCCCGGAAGCCATCGTGGCAGAGCCGCGCTCCCATACGGGTCGCTATTTAAAAGCGGTGCTGGCCCGTTAAAGAAAACGGCCATCCCTCAGCAAAGGAGGAATGGCCGTTTTTTTTACGAACCGTATCGATTGAGTCTTAAAGACCTTGCCCTTACGGGTCTGGTCTCAAGTCCCTCCCGATCAGTGGCCGCCGGAGAACAGGCCAGCGATGGCGCCTGCTTGCGGATGCGCGTAGATCAGGATCAGCGCGACGACCAAAGCATAAATACACAGAGACTCGATCATGGCCAGACCGATCAGCATGGTAACGGTGACTTTACCGGAAGATTCGGGGTTTCTGGCGATGCCTTCAACGGCGGATTTCAGGCCAAGACCCTGGCCGATACCACAACCGAAAGCAGCGATGGCAATCCCGAAACCAGCAGCGGTGACGCAGGCGATGAAAAATTGAAGTGCTTGTGCTTCCATACTCTACTCTACCTCCTGTCAAAGGTGTTTAATAAATGGCTTCTTCCAATTTACCCACAACGGTAACCGTTTTGTATTTTTAATAATGTGTGCCTATGGAGCTTAGTGCGCGTGTTCCATGGCTCCCGAGAAATAGATGATCGAGAGCAGGAAGAACACGAAACCCTGAACAAAGGCAACGAAGATACCCAGTGCCATGATGGGCAGGGGAGCAAAGAAAAGCCCCGCCAAACCGAAGAGGATGCTCAGAACGATCTCATGCCCCATCATGTTTCCAAAAAGACGGAAGGAGAGGGAGAGGATGCGGGCGGCATGCCCGATGAGTTCGATAATAAAGATCAGGGGCGCCATCCACCAGACCGGCCCCATGAAGTGTTTAATGTAGGCCACCCCGTGGTACTTCACTCCAATGATGTGGGTGAAAACAACCACCACGAGCGCACAGGAGGCCGTTGTATTGAGGTTGGCAGTGGGTGGCAAGAACCCGGGAATGATGCCAATCAAGTTGCCAATAAAGATATAGATGAAGATCGTCGCCGCCAAAGGAAAGAGCCAGCGGCCCTCTTCGCCAACAGTATCCACCATGAACTCTTCAATACCGGAAACGATAACCTCGGCCAAATTCTGGAATTTTCCGGGAACCAGGCTCAGCCCTTTTGCCGCCAGCGCACCACAGACAACCAGAAAAACCATCAACACCCAGCTGTAGAGCACATGGGGGTACGTGTGGGCAAAGTGCCCCAGCCCGATGGCTTCACACAACTTCACGAAGAATAGATAGGGATGCTCCATCCTTACACCGCCTCCTTGCAAATAAGTATTTTCAGTTCACGCGCAGTGGCCAGCATGATGCTCGCCACCACCACGGAGAGTCCGATAAAGAGCCCGAGAGGGTTGACCAGATGGAACTTGATCAACAGAAGCAAAACGACGCCGCTGAGCATGAAGCGCAGGTAGTATTTGGCCACCACCAAACCGTGGGAACTCAGGTGGGGGGGGGTCAGGGCGCTTTTTAGGGTTCTGGCGAGAAGGTGGAAATTGACCGTCACCAGCAATCCACCGCTGATGATGCCCAAGGCGAATTTAAGGGGCGCAAACACCAAGCCCAAGACACTCACCAGGCAGAACAATACCCAATTGGTGCGGGTCACAAAGTAGAGGATTCGCTGCTGCATATCCACAGATGCCGCTTTCCGGTACTATGCCGCTATAGCTATCAGCAGAGGCTGTTTGCTATAGCTTTCTACTTTTTTTAATCGCCAGGCCGATGTTGCGATAGCCTGCCAGGATGCCAAAGCCTAAGAAAAGAAGGGTGAGCCAGGGAGAGGTGGCAAAGCGGCCATCCAAGAACACACCGATGGCCAGTCCGATGAAGATCGACAACGCCACTGAAAGGCCGATGCTGCTGAAAAAAGCCAACTCTCTAAAATAGCGCCGTGTCTCTCTCTTCACATCCGATATCTCGCTGGTGACGCGTCAAGCAATTGGTGACGAAGCCACCCTCACTGGAATATGTGCACCTAACACAGGCACCTTTCCAAGTCAACGCCAAATTGGCCGGCCACCGGCGATCCACAACCCTTTGCGGAGCCGCACCATCCGCCGCTTAAGACCGATTATGAATCATTATTCAGAGGGCGATCTGATCCAGATCAAACACCGGTCCGTCAACACACACATGCCGGTAGGGGGCACTCTGGTCCTTGTCAGGCAGCGCGCAGCCCAGACAGGCCCCCATACCGCAGGCCATCATCGACTCCACCGACACCTGGGTGAAGATAGGGCGGGTCTTGAGGATGCCCGCCAGACAGGCCAGCATGGGCATGGGGCCACACGCGAAAACCGCATCGGGGATGCCCGCTTCCAAGGCGGTCTCCACCGGATGGGTGATCAGGCACTGGTCGCCGGCACTGCCGTCGTCGGTGGTGAGGGTCAGGGGCAACCCCAAGGCCTCAAGCTCGTCGCGACAAAGCAGGTCGTTTTGCGAACGACCGCCCACGAAGGCGTGGCAATGTTCGGAGGCGAGGCCGTTTTCGATCAGGCGGGCCGCCAGAAATGGCATGGGTGCCACCCCGATGCCTCCGGCCACTAGAAAAACCCGATTCCAGGGTCGGTTGACGGCAAAGCTGGATCCGAGGGGTCCCAGAACCGACAGACCTTCACCTGTGCCATAGTTGCGAAGGGCACGGGTGCCCTTGCCCACCACCTTGTAGAGCAACTCGAAACCGCTGACGGTGCCACCGTTGTGGATCAATTGATGAATCGAAAACGGCCGTCGCAGGAGGGTTCCCGGGGCCCTGTCTACCTGCAGCATGATAAACTGTCCGGGCCGGGCGCGGCCGAAGTCTTCCGGCGCACTGAGCCCAAGGTGGTAGGTGTCTTCAGCCACCGCTTTGTTCCATAGCACGGATGCTTCAAACTGCAGCATGTCGCTCATCCTTAATCTTCCGCCGAATTTGCTCTACTTAGGTTCCAGCAGGCGGTGAACCCCTGGAACGATGGTGTGTCCTTATTTGGGGGCCTCGAAACCGATCACCGCAGCGAAGCGGCCTGTGTCGTGGCGGGCCCGATAAGAGTAAAATAAGTCGGTATTGCAGCGCGTACAGATCCTGCTCTGATAAATCTGGCCGGCGAACACCCCGGCTGCGACCAGTTGATCCCGGCTGAGGGTCCAGAAATCGAAATGGTCGCTTTGGTTGCCGTACTTCCAAACCTTGCGAGGCAGCTCCTCACGGTAATGGCGGAACTCTCCGCAGCAGGGCCCCAGGGATGGCCCAATACCGGCAAGCAGGTCGGCGGGCCGAGAACCACAACGCTCTTGAAGCGTCGAGATAGTGCGCCCGATGATATTGGCGCAACTGCCTCGCCAACCCGAATGGATGTTGGCCACCACACGGCGCCGTGGGTCCACCAGGAACACCGCCTGACAATCGGCCACCTGGATGGCCGCGAAGGTTCCGGGACGATCGCAGACAATGGCATCCGCCTGCGGCGGTGCTTCGGCATCCGCCTGCGGCGGTGCTGCAGGCGGATGGTGGCCGTCAAGAACGTACACGTCAGTGCCATGGGTTTGCTGGGTGAAAAAAAGCTGGGCGGAAGTGAAAACCCGGGAGAGGGCCTCACGATTGGCGGCCACCGCCTGAGCGTCGTCGCCCACGCTGTGGGCAAGATTGAACCCTTGATAGGCCCCGCGGCTGCTGCCCCCCAGTCGGGTGAAGATGCCGTGGCGTAAGCCTTCAATCCCATTTAATTCTTGGAATTGAAAAAAATAAATGCCGTTTTGAAGCCGGAGCAACATGGCGACCTCTGGGCTGAAGGACCGGTTAAGTGTCGATAAAAACTCAAACCACCCGAGCTAAAGTGAGCACGTCCACCCGTTCAGCTCCGGCAGCGTTCAGCACCCGGGCGCAGGCATTGACAGTGGCCCCGGTGGTGAGGACATCGTCCACCAATAAGATTCGCAAACCTTTTTCGGGCAGCGGGCCTTCCAGGGCAAAGGCCCTGTTGAGATTTCGTTCCCGCTCCCCACGGTTGAGGCCGGTTTGGGGAGTGGTCGGGCGTATCCGCCGGAGCAGTTCGCGCTCTATGCGGCAGGCAAGCGGCGCCCCATGCAGGGCTTCATACCAACGCGGCCAATGACGCACAAGGAGATAGGCCTGGTTATACCCACGCTGACGCATGCGCCGACGGTGCAAAGGCACCGGCAGGATCAGATCCACGGCATCCGCCACCCAATGGCGCAAGAAAGCGTCCAAAAGAAGCCGACCCAGGGGCTGTGCCAACCCCACCTGCCCGTGGAACTTGAACTGCAGGATGAGGGCTTTCAAAGCGCCCGCATAATACCCAACGGCTATTGCACGATCAAAAGCACCGGGGCGGGTGCGGCAGTCGCCGCAAAGGTGATCACCCACCTCGGAAGAGATAAACGGCAGACCGCAACGGGGGCACAGGGGAGAGGCGATGGCTTCCCAGTCCACCCGGCAGGTTGCGCAGAGCCAGCCGGCCAACGCTCCTTCAAAACCCCCACGCCTCGCTTGCGAAGGTCCCGGTGGTTCGAAGAAATCTCCGCAGAGGAGGCATTTGGATGGGAACAAGGCCTCCCTAACGGCCGCCACTACCGTTTTTTTGCGCCGCCCCAAAAGAGCCGTCACCAATCTAAGCCATGTGGGCCACGATTTCCTTCCCAAAAGCCGAACACTTCACCTCGGTGGCGCCTGGAATCTGGCGGGCCAGGTCGTAGGTCACGATACCGTCTTTGACCGTCTCCTGGAGGGCGCCGCGCACCAGGTCGGCGGCTTCGGTCCACTTGAGGTGGTCGAGCATCATGGCGCCGGAGAGGATCAGGGAGCCGGGGTTGACCTTGTCCAGTCCAGCATATTTTGGCGCCGTACCGTGGGTGGCCTCGAAGACGGCGCATTCATCGCTGATATTGGCCCCCGGTGCCATGCCCAAGCCGCCCACCTGAGCCGCCAGGGCGTCTGAAATATAGTCGCCGTTGAGGTTTGGGGTAGCGATCACCTGGTATTCGGCCGGCCGCAGGAGGACCTGCTGAAAGAGCATGTCGGCGATGCGGTCCTTGATCACCACGTGACCCGCAGGGCGCACGCCGTCATACTGGTCCCACAGTTCCGCTTCGGTGATGGTTTGGTCGGCAAAGCGCTCTTTGGCCACCTCGTACCCCCAACGGGCGAAGGCGCCTTCGGTGAATTTCATGATGTTGCCCTTATGCATCAGGGTCACACTCTCAAGGTCGTTGTCGATGGCATAAGTGATGGCCCGCGCCACCAGGCGTTTGGTGTTCCCCGGGCTAATGGGTTTGATGCCGATGCCAGCTTCGGGCGGCATCTCGGCGCCCAGCTTCTCTTTGAGGAAGGCGGCCAGGGCCTCCGCGTCAGCCGTGCCGGACTGGTACTCCACTCCGGCGTAGAGATCTTCGGTATTCTCGCGAAAAACCACCATGTTGATCTCTTCGGGACGTTTCATGGGGCTGGGCACGGATTCGATGTAACGCACCGGGCGCACGCAGGCGTACAGGTCCAGACGCTGGCGGATGGCCACGTTGAGGCTGCGGATCCCTTTGCCCACCGGGGTGGTCAGGGGGCCTTTGATGGCCACCACAAGGTCGCGGATGGTGTCCAAGGCCTCGTCCGAGAGCCAGTTGCCAGTGGCTGTGTGCGCTTTTTCGCCCACCATCAGCTCCTGCCAGGCGATCTGGCGGCGGCCGTCATAGGCTTTGGCCACGGCGGCGTCTATGACGTTCTGGGTTGCTGTCCAAATATCCGGGCCGATGCCGTCACCCTCGATAAAGGGAATGATGGGGGTATCGGGGACCTGCAAACTGCCGTCGGCATTGAGCGTAATCTTTTCGCCATTCGTCATTGCTTAACTCCTTTGTTTCTGGCGGGGAATGCTGCCCCATAGATATCGGTTTATTGTCAGCCGGCACCGGAACCCGCACGATTGCGCTGTCGGAACACTTCGTAAAGCACCACTGCAGCGGCGGCCGAAGCGTTGAGGGAGCCAATACGGCCCACCTGAGGGATAGCCAGCAGATAGTCGCACCGTTGGCGCACCAACGGCCGCATCCCCTTGCCTTCACTTCCGATCACAATCACCAGGGGGCCGGTCAAGTCGTTATCGAAAAGGGAATTTCCGTTGTTGGCATCGGTGCCCGCCACCCAAAAGCCACCGGCTTTCAGTTCGTCCAGGCTGTTGGCCAGATTGGTGACCTGAATCAGTCGGGTGTGCTCGAGGGCGCCGGCGGACGCCTTGCTCACCGTCGGGATCGGCCGCACGCTGCGGTCCTTGGGCAGGAGTACGGCTTCGGCGCCGGTGCACTGGGCCGTCCTCAGGATGGCGCCGAAATTCTGGGGGTCGGAGATGCTGTCCAGGGCCAGCAAAAAAGGGGCTGGCCGTTTTTCATCCGGCGTCGGCGGCGATATCGTATCCAACTCGCTGTAAGGGAAGGCGCTAACGTCGGCGATCACTCCCTGGTGGCGTCCATCGCCGCAGCGGTCCTCCAACTGGTCGGCCGTCGCCCTCTGAATGACGATACCGCGCTTCTCGGCCATGGCCTGTACCTCGGCCATGGGCGCCTGTTCCTGGCCGCGGGCCATCCAGATGGCGCTGCAATGACGTCGCCCGGCGCGCAGCATCTCCAGTACCGGGTGGACGCCGTAGAGCACCTCACCCTGGGACACCGGTCTGGCGGGTCGAGCCCGGTGATCCCGTCGCTGGGAATTCCCGTGTTTCGGGGGCCGCCCGTGATCAAAGGGCCCCCTCTTTTTTTGAGGCCCCCTATTTTTTTCGGGCCTCATCCATCCTCCCCCTGCAGGTAGCCGTCCACCAGGTAGATCAACTCTGCGCTGGCCTGCTTGAGGTCATCATTAACGATGATATGGCGGTAGTTTCGGCGGGCATCCATCTCCACCTCGGCGTTGCGCATGCGCGTGGCGATCACCTCGGGGGTGTCGGTCTGGCGGTCTTCCAGTCGCTGACGCAGCATCTCCAGCGAGGGGGGCATGATAAAGATGGTCACCGCCGCGGGAAAACGCTTCACGATCTGCGCGGCCCCCTGGACATCGATGTCCATGAGCACCGAAACGCCTTCCGCCAGGTAGGTCTCCCAGATCTCCGCCGAGGTGCCATAGTAATTGTCGTGGACCCGGGCCCATTCGGCCCAGCGCCCCTGTTCGATACCGACCTCAAAAGCCTCGGTCGTAATGAAGTGGTAGTGGACGCCGTCCCGCTCCCCCTCCCGGGGAGGTCGGGTGGTATAGGACACAGAATAGCCCAGTTGGGGATAACGTCTCCGTAGGGCAGACCCCAGAGTGGATTTCCCGGCGCCGGAGGGTGCCGATAAAATGAAAAGGTGGGCACGATTTGAGATAGGTGCTGGCGTCATATTCTACTCTTTCTCAGCGGTACGTACGATCTCGTAGCGCTGGGATATCGTCTCCGCCTGGATGGCGGACAAAACGATGTGATTACTGTCCATGATGATGATGGAACGCGTGCGGCGACCCTGAGTGGCGTCGATGAGGTGATTCTCCTCCCGGGCCTCGTCCTTGAGGCGCTTCATAGGTGCTGAGTTTGGCGCCACGATGGCCACTACCCGATCCGCCACGACAGTGTTGCCGAAACCGATGTTCAACAGGGCTTTTTCCATGAAATCCTCCGCTCCGTATGAGATACCCTATATTTTTTGGTATAATTGTCGCAAGCCACCTAGTGTCCGTCTAGAAAGGGTGCATCTCGCCCGAGTTCAAGGCGAATGGCAAATCCGAGCCGGAGGAATATTGCTAACATTTCGAGGATTTGGATTTGTCACCCGACGCCGAAAACAGGTGAGAGGTGCCGTTTCTGGATGGGCCCTACCTACTCGACATTCTGCACCTGCTCCCTAATCTTCTCCAACTCGGCCTTGACCTCCACGATGAGGTGGGCGGCTTCGAACTTGGAGGTTTTGGAGCCCATGGTGTTGAACTCCCGATTGAGTTCCTGGAGGAGAAAGTTGAGCTTGCGACCGGCGGGCTCCTCTGCGTCCATCAAGGCTTTAAACTGCTGCAGGTGACTCTCGGCACGCACGATCTCCTCGGAGATATCGCTCTTCTCGGCAAGGATGGCGGCCTCCTGGGCGATGCGCTCAGGGTCGATCTCCACGAGGCCCTCGGTGAGAATGGCCAGGCGTTCTTTGAGCCGGTCCCGGTAAATGCTCGGCAGACGTTCGGCATCTTTGTGGATGAGATCCAGACGTTTTTTAATTTCAGCCAAACGCAGCTCGAAATCACTGGCCATAAAGGCGCCCTCGCGGGTGCGCATCTGATCCAGATCAATGAGGGCTTCGCCTAGACAGTCCGAGACCTGGGGCCAAAATTGATCCGGGTCGCGGGTGACCTCGCCCGGCCGCAGGATACCACCGACACTGAGCAGTTGCTCCAGGCGCAGGGCATCGCTCAGTCCCAAAGTCTGGCGCAGCTCCTCGACGGCGCTTAGGTAGGCCTTGGCTTTGGGCAGATCGACCTCGTAAGTACAGGCATCATCGGCATTGTAGGTGATCTGGACGTTCATCTCTATGCGACCGCGGGTCACCGTCTGGGCCACCTGTTTTTTAATGCGCTCTTCTAAGGCCTGGTAGCCGTGGGTCAGGCGCAGGGAGAAGTCCAGGTGGCGGCTGTTGTAGCCGCGCGCCTCCACCATAATGGTGAGCGCTTCACTGCTTTTTTCCATCCGCGTATAAGCGGTCATGCTTTTGATCATAGGTCATCACCAAGGATGAGGGCTTTGGCCCCCTGTTTAAGATCCATCTGATATTTGCGGCGCACCTGGGTCAGAAAGGCGAGCATGTCGGAGCTGGCATAATCGGGATAGGTCCACTCCTGGGCCTGGTAGCCACCGCGTTTATGGACCAAGGTCAGATCCGCATAGATGCCCTGGTCTAAGTAGATGCGGTGGCTGAAGTTCTTACCCGTGGCCAGAACGAAACGTTCCTGGAGCAGGTAGCCGGGGTCGATGTTGATGCACCGCCGACCGGCGTCGCTGTGCTGGGCCTCAAGGGTATTGGTGAAGCGTTTGATCTTGACAATCGCCGCCTGATCCATGAGGGATTTAAAAACAACCATTCGCCGCTTGAGCCCGACACCCATCTCCTCTTCGTAGTAACGGGTGTAATCGAAGGGCATCCAGGGGCTGATCATGTCGACGTCGCCGAAGCGCGCCTTCAAAGCGCTCACCGTTGGCGGAGCCAGTGCCACATCACCCGTCAGGAGGCTGATGACCAGCTTGGCCGCTTGGGGGGGCTGGGGCGCACTCATGCCATTAACCCTTCAACCCTTTCAACCCCACCACTTCAGGCAAGAGGCTTGGCCTCATCGATGAGCATGATGGGAATCTCGTCACGAATTTCATAGAGCAGGCGACACTGGTCGCAGGCCAGGCCCTTTTCATCCTCGGTTAAGCGCACCTCACCCTTGCACTTGGGGCAGACGAGGATATCGAGCAGTTCGGTGTTGATCGTCATGGAGAACTCCTTTTCACCTGAGTTGAGGCCGCATTTATTTTGGTCAGGTATGGTAAAATTGAGTTGTCGCCGTTGGCCCGGCCCCATTTGCCCGGGGGAGTAACTTGAAAGATTTACCAAATTATCCCCTCAGTTGCAAAAACTTAATCTTTGGGCCCCGGCGATGCCGGGGTACTGCCCGTTAACAGAGATCTTTAACCCGGATTCCCATTTGCCCCCCCGGGTAAACTAGGCTATTAGATGCCGGTATCGTCCCGGCTGCCATTGCAAGATGATGCCAGCGACACAAAGACGGGGCCACCTTGTCGCCGCAGTTGGTGGTTCTCGCGTCAGCAACCCCACAGCCAAGGAAAGCAGACCATGCACAAGCTACTCACCGACGCTCCCGGCGAACAGATGTTCCTGCTTGGCAACGATGCCATTGCCCGCGGCGCCATCGAAGCCGGGGTGGCATTCGCCACGACATACCCAGGCACCCCCTCTTCGGAGATCTCCCTGGCTCTCTACCAGATCTCCCAGGAGAGCGAACTCTATTTCGAATACAGCACCAATGAAAAAGTGGCCCTGGAGGTGGCGGCCGCGGCGGCCAACAGCGGCCTGCGCACCCTGTGTATGATGAAGCATGTGGGGCTCAACGTGGCGGCCGATCCCCTTATGACCCTGGCTTATGTGGGTGTCACCGGTGGGTTGGTGATTCTCACCGCCGACGACCCGGCCATGTTCTCCAGTCAGAACGAACAGGACAACCGCTACTACGCTAAACTGGCGGGCCTGCCTATGCTGGAGCCCTCCTCGGTGGCCGAGGCCAAGGAGATGATGGCCCACGCATTCGAGGTCTCTGAAAAGCTGAGGACCCCGGTGCTCCTGCGCACCACTACGCGTATCAACCACTCCAGCGGCGTGGTGGCCCTGGGAACCCTGGCCGACGTCAACACCAAAGGTGACTTCAAAAAAGATCCTTTCAACCTAGTCACGGTGCCGGCCGTCTCAAGGCGTCTGCACGTCAAACTGTTGGAAAAGCTCGACCAAGCCCTGGCCTTGTCTGAGGAGAGCCTTTACAACCGCGTGGAGGGCGAAGGCCCCTGGGGTGTGGTCTGCAGCGGGGTGGGCTATAACTATGTGGCCGATGCGATAAAAGAGCTGGGCATCACAGAGCACACCCGCATCCTGCGGCTGGGCTTCAGCCACCCCCTGCCCGAGGAGCGGGTCAAAGCTTTTCTCAAGGGCTGTGAAAAGGTTTTGGTGGTCGAGGAGGGCGAGCCGATCCTCGAGGCGGGGATCAAGGCCTTGGCCCAGGAAGCCGCCCTGACCCTGCCCATCCGCGGTAAGGCAAAGGAGCTGTTCTCACGCCTCTACGAATACGACCCGGCCGAGGTGCGCCGGCTTCTCGGGTCCTACTTTGGTGTGACGGTTCCCGAGCACGACCCCGTAGATTTGAGCGACGTCCCCGAAATCCCCCAGCGGCCCCCCAACCTGTGCGCCGGTTGCTCCCACAGGGCCACTTTCTATGCCGTCAAGCAGGCCGCCAAAGATGTGGAGACCATCTACCCCACCGACATCGGCTGCTACACCCTGGGGCTGCTGCCACCCCTCTCCATGGCCGATTTCCTCATCTGCATGGGCTCCTCGGTGAGCAGCAGTTGTGGCTTTGCCCGGGCCACCGATAAGAAGGTAATTTCATTCATCGGGGACTCCACCTTCTTCCATTCGGGCATCACGGGCCTGGTCAACGCGGTCTTCAACCACCACAACCTCACTCTCGTGATCCTGGACAACGGCACCACCGCCATGACGGGCCACCAACCCAATCCCGGCGTGGAGATGGAGGCCCAGGGCCGCGGCGACGCCCACCAGCGCATCTCCATTGAAGCCATAGTCAAAGCAGTGGGTGTGGCGCATGTCACCGTCATTAAGCCCTACAAGGTCAAGAAAAGCATCGCGGCCATCAAAGAGGCTTTGGACTATGAAGGTGTATCGGTGGTCATCTCCGAAGAGATGTGCACCCTCTACGCCCGTGGACTGAAAAGGCTGAACAAACGCGCCTTTCGGATTTCGGAAAAATGCAAGAACCACCGAGACTGCATCAATGAGATCGCCTGTCCGGCCTTTTTTCTGGAAGGCGAGCGGGTTCAAATCGATGCCACGGCCTGCGTGGGATGCGCCTTGTGCGCTCAGATCTGCCCGGAAAACGCCATCCTGCCGGTGAAGGGTGACTCATAATACATAGCGCCCGACACACGAAACCGACCAGCCGTATGTTTAAGGAGCTGATAAAGATATGGAAACAAAACGATTGATCATCACCGCCGTTGGTGGGCAAGGCAACCTGCTGGCCTCCAAGGTCCTGGGTGAGGCCGCCCTGCTCTCGAAGATTCCGGTGCGCATGAGTGAAATCCACGGCATGGCCCAGCGGGGCGGTGTGGTGGAATCGGCCATCATCTTCGGCGAGGCCCACAGCACCATCATCTCTGACGGCGAGGCCGACCTCCTGGTGGGCTTCGAACCCGCCGAGACCCTGCGCGCCCTGGGGAAATGCAATCGCGAGACGGTGGTGATCACCAACCTGGCGCCGACCCCACCCTTTACCGTTGCCATCGGCAAGGGCAGCTACCCTGAATTGGACACCATCCAGGAGCTGATCCGGGCCAAGACCGCCCGCCTCATCGCCTTCGACGCCGTGGCCTGCGCCAAGGAGGCGGGCAACGTCATGTCGGTCAATATCGTCCTCCTGGGCGCCCTCATCCAGACCGGGGTTCTGCCCATTAGCGCCGATGCGATCCAGACCACCATCCGCACCAAAACCAAAGCGGCTTTCGTGGATGTCAACCTCAAGGCCTTCGATCTGGGGATGCAGGCCGCCGCAAAGGCCCAATAAAGGCCTTAGCTCAGACTGACGAAAAAAAATAAAAACGCCCGTGGCTGCATCTTGATGATGCGCGACCACGGGCTTACTTTTATTCGATTGCGTTCGTGAGTTATAAATCAGGGAAAGAGCTGATCCCAGAGGATTCATCGATGATGCAGTAAAATTCGCGCCGCCCGCTGGGAGTGGCCAGATCTTCGTGGCCATTGGGATGGTAGACCCAGGCCTCCATGTAGCCGTTGCCGTCCCCGGTCCAGTCGCTTGAGCCAATGACGCGCGCCTGGACTCCGGGGGAGAGGGTGAAAACTGAAGGTCGCGCGGCTCCGCTGTTGGTTGTATTTCCCACCTCTCGTCCTTCATTCGAAGCGTGGACCAGGCTGACATCGGCCTTGTCCATGAACTTGTACATGGCCGCCTCGATGAGGTTACGCGTATCGGAGATGGCGGATGTGTCCAGGGCGGAGCGGCGCATCTCCATCATGCTGAGCATGGCCATCTGCATCAGCACCATCATGATGGCCATGGTGATCAACAACTCGGGCAGGGTAAAGCCCCGCTCGTCTCTAAGCCTCTCAAGATAGTTTTGTTTTCTATCCATGGTCTCCATCCTTATTTTTCATCATTCCCACGTCGAGATTTTCCGGAGTGGTCATCTCCATGATCCTACCTGGCGGCGGCCAACCACTCACCATCCAAATGAACCTCTAGTTGATCAGTGCTCGTGGGCAGTTGAACGTTGCTGATGCCGATGTGACCATTGGCGTCCCGCCAGACTATATAGTTCTGACTGGATGCTGCGGTCACGGCATCCGTTTCCACTGCCTCGGGAGCGCCGGTAGGGGCCGAATCCGTATCCCAATGGGCGGGTTTCACGGCCACCCATTGGCCCTCCAGGTAATGTTGCAATGGTTTCTGTTCGGGGTACTGGACGTTGCTGAAACCCACGTGCCCGGCTTCATCCTGCCAGACCATATAATCATCACTGTACTGGGCGCCGATCTCTGCGATGGTGATGTCGGCGGGCGCAATGAGCTCATCTTCCTGAGAATCATTCAGATCCGCCTTAGAGCTGTCCAGGGCTGTCCAGTGCCCCCCATTGTACTGCTCCAGTTCATCCGTTTGGGGGTATTGGACATTGCCATAGCCGATGAGGCCTTTGGTGTCCCGCCAGACGATGAGGTTCCGCTCCTTATGGCGGTCGAGGGCGGCCAGAGCCTCGGCCTCACCGTCGGAGACGGCATCGACGCCTGGACTCTGGGGGCGTTTGTTGAATTCAGTCTTGACCACCATCCAGCGCCCGCCATTGAATTTCTCCACCTTGCTACGCTCGGGATATTGGATGTTGCTATAGCCATAACTGCCATCTTCGTTTTTCCAGCAGTAGAAACGACCCTGGAGAATGCTCGCCCGCTCGATATCGACCTCGTCGGCACTCTCGAAGGAGACTGTCTCCGTCACCAGAGGAATCACCGGAGCTTTTTTCTGGCGATAACGGGCCCGGTAGGCGGCCTCTTGCTTTTTGGCCAGAGCCTGATTGGCAGACAGGGAGGCTACGAAATCCGCATGGCTCTGCATCTTGACCTGCTGGGCGGCCTTTCCTTGGCCCTGCGAACCATTGGTCCCACCCTTAGCGGCCACCATGATGGCGCTTTCCATCTGGGGCATGAGGGTGCTGCTAACCGAGGCCAAAAGGGTTTTCCCCCCCATAACCATGGATTTAGACAGATAGAAATCACCGTTGGAAGGCTTGTAGACCCATTGAATATCGGAAATAAACTCCTTTGAAGGGATATACTGGGGGTAGAGGTCCATCAGTTTTGGAGGAAAGGCCTGGTGCTCGACCTTGTATCTGTTGATCGCCGCCCCCATCTGGGTCAGCCCAGCCATGGGGCTCTTCTGGGCCATAGCCAGCATACGCTCGTATTGCTTGGCATGGTGAACCGCCAGCTGGGCCTCTTTTTTCTTCTGGATATGGACGTACAGGCCAGCGGCGATGGCGACGACCACGACCAGTATCACCAGAAATTTCTTATTCATGCATCCTCCCTGAAGGATGTGCCTCAGATAAATTCAAATCAATATGACGGACCTAATCTACAATTTTCATACCTGTTTCATCGGACAATTGGGGATAAAACTTAAAAGCTTTTCATTTTAGCTTGTTAGGGAATCAGTGGAGGAGATTGGACTGCTTGTGCAACCCCAAAAAAACTGCCGAAAATCAGCCGAAATATGACAATTTTTGTCAGTTTATTTTCGGCAATGGGGACCGCTGAGAGTCGGCACAGGTGTGAGGGCAAGAGGAAGGGAGCCAAAATCAAGAGCTGCGGCTGGGACGCCCTGTATGAAGAGGGGGCCACAGCCGCAGCGTGGAAAACCTTATAAAAGACCAGCCTAACCGATAACGGGCTGACGGCCGATGCTGAAGTATGCAAATCCCTGACTGGCAAGGATTTGCGCACCATACAAATTGCGGCCGTCGAAAATCAGGGGAGCGGAGAGCTCCTTTTTAATACGCTTGAAGTCTGGGTTGCGGAACTGATTCCAGTCCGTCACCACTGCCAGGGCGTCGGCCCCTTCCAGAACCGCATACTGCTCATCCAGAATCCTAACGGCGTCGTTGTCCGCCAGAAGTTCGCGCCCGCGTTCGCCAGCCTTATCAACCTCTCATCTTGCGTTGCTGGTTCGCCGTTTCCCGTCACAGGAATGGACCAGTGGTCCCTCTCGCAGAGCTCTAACACCCTTACTGTTTGTTTGGTGCTGAGATGTGTCATG
>JBNKKA010000012.1:0-44533 GCA_050291585.1 Desulfobacteraceae bacterium | reverse complement strand
CCGAACAGGCACCGCTGGGTAGTAGAAAGGAAAAAAGAGGAAGAAAATCAAATTACCGATATTATCTAAACGATGCTCGCGGAGATGCGCTGCTCAGAAGGGGGGTCTCTCGGGAAGGCCAGATAGGGGGCCAGGACCTCATTTTTATTGCCACCCGTGCCATCGTAGGTGATCGAGACCATAGGGGTCTGGGTCCTGTGCTCGATGAGGCCCGCCATGGCCTCGGTGACCAGCGAGGGGCAGCAGAATGCCGGGCTGATCTGGACGAAGAGGGCGATGTCTGGATGGTATTTCTTCAGATAATGGATTTTGAGGATGTTCTCCATGGACTCGCCGCTGTTTTCGATACGGATCCCATAGCTGGCTAAAATCTCCTCGGGAGGCTCGTCATAGACGGGTTCCGGTTCTTGAACAATACGCTGGAAGTATTTGTAGTAGGTTTTTTCCAGGCGCGAGATGGTGGCGATGAGGGCCTTAGAGGAGAGGGCTTCCACATAACGCCCTTCCACAAACCACTTGCGCAGGTAGGGCTGGGCGATCATCTTGAGGTAGGTGCTGTAGGGCGTGGTCACCACCTCACCCCCCTGGCTTTCGATAAAATGAATCAGGTCCTGGTTGATCCATTCGTTGTCGCGCACGTAAAGATCCCCGAAGATGGCCACTTTGGGACGGGGTGGAACCTTGCTCTGGTCTGAGGGGGTGATCTTTTCAAACCACTCGATGACCTGGGCCAGGGCGGCCTCCTTGGATCGTCCGAAGCGAAAGGCGCTTTCAAGCAGGCTCAGGCTCCTGCGCAGGACGGTGTCCGTGGTGCCGGGCACCGCTTCATAGGGTCTCAGGCGGCAGCCCATCTTCCTGAGCAGCCCGCCGAACATATAGGCAAGATAGGTGTTCACCGGAAGCTTCATGGAGATATCGGCCAGGGAGAGATGACCGCTGTATACCCGCGCGGCCTGCATCCCATCTCCCTGGGCATTGAAAATGGTCTGGATCTGGTGGGCATAGAGCCCGATGTTGCAGGCGATTCGGGAGGCCCCGATCCACAGCACGGTTCGGCCGGGGTCCAGGTCGTGGGCCTCCACATAGTCGATGAACTCCTGGGCGATGATGTTCAGGGGAATACATTGGCCGCTGTTAAAGCGCATGCTTTTGCGCATGCTGGTTTCGTCACCCCGGAGCAGACGGGCATCGAAGCCCTCTTTTTGCAGATTGGCGACCACCAGGCGCTGGGCCGTGGTATCCCAGCCGGGTATGAGCAGGGTTTGCTCTGCGAGTTCGGGGCGCCGGCGGGGCAGCAGCTCTGCAAAAGCGGGCATTTTTTTCAGCGGCGCTCCTGCCCGCACCCGCTTCCGCTGGTCATGATGGCTTTTAAAGGCGGCGATGGCGGCTTCGATGCGCGTTTCGTAGCCCACACTGGAGTCGTGCTCATCCAATTGCAGGATGAGATAGGGTTTGGCGTGGGCCGACATCAGCTTTTTGAAGTAGTCGATCACAAAACTATCCGGGGTGCATTTGAAGGCGGTCACCAGTACCGGGTAGGCCGACTCGATCTGGGCCGTCTCCGCGGCGGCTTCCAGGATGCGGGCGGCATAATGCCAGTGGATGGCATCCACCAGGGGCTGGATCGCGCGAACCGCATGGGCGCCATAGGTGAGCATGTCCTGATAAAAGGTTTTTACGCCCCGGGCGCTAAAGAGATCCAGGACACCTTTGTTCATGGCGGGATCCAAAACTGTATACGGTCTCCCCAGGATCACCACGTGGAGCTCTTCCGTTGACTGCAGGTGGTGCTGATAGACCCCTTGCAACCGGCTTTGGGCGGCCTGTTTGACCCGCAGGGCCGCGTCAAAGGCGGCGGAGACCTCGAGAAAGCCCAGGGGCAGGCCCAGCTGTTTGTTAAGCATGCGGTGCAGCTGCACCTTGGTGATGAAGTCATTGTAGAGATAGTGAACCAGGGGCGTCAGGAGCTTGCCCCGCATCTTTTCCCCCGGAAGGCTGGCGGCCAGACAGGGGGCGTACTGGGTGTAGTAGCAGTAATGGCGTTGAACGTTTTTCGACGCGGTTTTGCGCTCCAGATAAAAGGGCCAGAAGAGATAATCACATTTGTGTAGAAGGTGGTCGAGGTGGCCGTACATGGCCATCATGGGGGCGCAGAACTCGGCGCCGGCCAGGGGTTTGCCCGCTTTGACACCTTTTCGGAAGGCCTTGCTGGTGACCGTGCGGATCCCCAGGCCGGTAAAAAAGTTTTGCCACAGGGGCAGGTCTTCAATCAGCTGCAGGGCGGCGGGAAGGCCGAGGGTCAATCCGTGCCGCTGGCTTTTAACCGCAAGGGATCGGAACGCGGCTTTGCGTTCACCCAAAAGATCAAAGCCCGAGCAGTTGTTGGAGACCCGTTTTTGGGTCTGGTAGTCCCGGCCGCAGAGGAAGCCGTAGGCCGTATCTGCCTGGGCGCCTTCCACCCGGGCAAGGGTGATCTTGCAATGGTTGCTGCACAGGTCGCACACTTCCGAGCGGATGGGGATGCGCTTTTTGTACAGGCCCAATCCTTTGAAACGGGTTTGGGATATGTTCAGGTCGGCCAGTGCCAGGGCGCTGCCCATGGCGCCCGTGAGGTGGCAGAAGCGTGACACGAAGATCGGTTTGTTTAGGCGCTGCTCCATGACGGCCACCAGGGAGCGGTTCTTGGCGGTGGCGCCCTGAAAGGCGATGGCCGCACCGATGCTGCTTTCAGTGGCTACCTTGCTCAGGTAATTCTCCACCACCGAATGCAGGACGGCGGCCAGGACCTCGTCCACCGCATAGCCTTTGGAGAGGTAGTCGTTGATATCCCTTTCCATGAATACCGTACAGCGGTCGCTGGCCAGGGGAGAGCGCTGGTGGGCCGTTCGTGCGGCGATCTCCTCCAGGGGGCAGCCCAGCTTTTGGGCCTGCTCTTCGATGAAGCTTCCGGTGCCGGCGGCGCAGACCGCGTTCATGGCCGAAAAGGTGACCCGTCCGTTTTCGAGGAGGGTGAATTTGGAATCCTGACCGCCGATCTCGATGATGGTGTCCACCGTCGGCAGAAGGGCCACGGCGGCCTTGGCGTGGGCCGTGATCTCATCGAGGAT
The DNA here is from genome assembly GCA_050291585.1 of Desulfobacteraceae bacterium. Classification (GTDB taxonomy): domain Bacteria; phylum Desulfobacterota; class Desulfobacteria; order Desulfobacterales; family Desulfosarcinaceae; genus JASJCL01. The sequence goes on along the minus strand of JBNKKA010000012.1, from coordinate 41,426 downwards.
CAGGTCGGCGCCCACAATCTGGCCGGCAAACTTGCGACCCGACCCGGTGGTGGCCACGCCGCAGATATTGGCACCGATAGCGCGCTTCTCCCCCAGGCCATCGATGGCGGCCAGCAGATTCTGGGTGGCCTTGACCGGCCTTCCCGCGGTGCGCGTATAGAAACCGGCCACCACCCTGCGGTCCGGGGTCATCAGGACCGCCTTGGTGCTGGTGGAGCCGATGTCGATGCCCAGATAGCGGCCTGCGCCGGCCACTGCCGTGACTTCTTCGTAGATATCCACCTCCACCGGATTCGAGCTGTCCCAGCCCGCTTCAGAATAGGATCGACGAGCGTTGAACTCGGGATAGGTGGAGAGGGTGAGGGCGATGGGCGCATGGCTGAGGCGTTTGTCGAAGGACTGGGGGATGACAATATCATCGGCCCCCATGGGCGGTGCGCTGTTCGGCCGCTCTTTTTGGCCCAGCAGACAGAGGGCGGCGCCGACGGCTTCGCAGGGCTCCTCGGCCACCATGAGCTCCAGCCCGATCAAGCTGCGAATATGGGCGGCCACCGCCGGGTTCTTGGCCACCCCACCGGTGAGCAGCACCGGCCCCAGGGGCGCCTGGCCGCTGAAGAGGACATCGACGACATTCTTGGCCAAGCCGTAGCAGAGACCGTCGCAGATCTCCGCCAGCCCATAGCCCTCCTGCTGGGCGTGCACCAGATCGGTCTTGGCGAACACCGCGCAGCGCGAGGCGATTTTGGGAAGCGATCCCCGATTGCTTTGGGCCAGCTCGCTGAGGGCGGCCGCGCTTGGGAGGTTGAGGCGCCGTGCCTGCTGGTCCAGGAAACTGCCGGTGCCGGCCGCACAGCCGGTGTTGGCGCGATAGGTGCGGTAGTTGCCCTGGCGGTCCAATTGGATCAGACCGAACTTTTCGGCGCCGATGACCAGAATGCTGCGCGCCAGGGGGTAGAGGTGGCGGGCTGCGGCCATGAGGGCCACGCGATTGTCGTAGCGCTGGGGCACGGTGAGATTGGCCGGACTCGAGGTGGTGGCCGCTATCCCCGCCTTGCGGGATACCTCAAAGGGTTCCAAGGTCGTTTTCAGGCAGGCTTCGACATTGCCGTGGTGGCAGTCATAGGCAGTGTTGATCACCCGGCCGTGGGGATCGATCTCAGCCACCGAGAGGGCGGTGGAGCCGATGTCGATGCCTAAAGTGTTGACGCGATTGCATCTTCCCATGGGCCCCCTTGCCGCCGACGTTTATGATGATGGGTAAGTCTGGGCTTGATTTTTGACTGCTCCGAAGCCAACCAGGCGGTCGTTTTGCTCATCCCAAAGCTTGAGGCGCAGCGAGTGCAGACTGGCGCGTAAATTCAACGGTTTGATGACCTGCCAGGCCACCAGGATCTCGTGGCACCGCTCGAGGTGGTAGTTAGGGATGCGCGGACTGATGTGGTGGATGTGGTGGAAGCCTATATTGCCAGAGAACCATTGCAGCAGCTTGGGCAATTGGTAGAAAGAGAACCCCTTGAGGGCCGCCTTCATGGGGTCCCACACCTCGTGGCGCGCCCAGTAGGCGCCCTCAAACTGGTGCTGGACGTAAAACAGCCAGACGCCGCCGGCACCGGAGATCAAGATGATGGGCAATTGGATCAAGAGGTAGGCCCGCCAGCCCACGAGCCAGCAGGCCGCCGCCACCAGCGCCGCTATCCCCAGGTTGGTCATATGCAGGCTGCGGATCTGTTTTCGCTGGTCGCCTTTTTCCGGAAAGCGATAGTCGAAGAGAAACAGGTAGACCGGACCGATAATGAGCAGCACCAGCGGGTTACGAAACAGCCGGTAGCGCAGGCGTTTGAATCTGGAAGCGGCCCGGTACTCGTCCACGGTGAGGGTCCAGACATCCCCCCGGCCCCGGCGATCCAGATCGTTAACCGTGTTGTGGTGAATGCCGTGGGAGCGGCGCCAGCTTTCGTAGGGCGTAAAGGTCAGCACCCCGCAGATGTGACCCAGGAGCGTATTCATCCGCCGCGACGCCAAAAAGGTCTGATGGCAGCAATCGTGGAAGATGATGAAGATGCGCACCTGCAGTCCGGCGGCGATGACCAGCAGGTAGATGTGAATCCAACCGCTCTGATATCCGCCCAGGTTGAGGATCATCAGCGCCCAGGCCAGGACATACAGGCCGAAGGTGTTGACCATTTGCCAGACGGCCTTTGTATGGTCCGGTCGTTTAAAGGCCATCAAGGTCTGGTACCATTCCGGCCGGCCATTGCGGCGGCCTCGATAGATAACAGGACTTTTATTGTCTCCCATGTCGGCCTCCTTTGAGTTAGGGACCGGGTCCAGGATGGCTGTCGGTGTTGGAATAGATAGTGGGCAGTCGGTGTGCTGGGGGCGACTCGCTGAAGCCAAATTGTGGACCGAAACATTGGCTCCCAGTTGTAGATATATAAGCGGAAGGTTCGCAGGCGTGAGATTCTTAACGGTTCTGAATTCAGCTTAGCCCAAAGCCGCCATGCTGTCAAAGCTTGCAGCGGCGCTTGAAAAACCATGGGCTCCAGTGTTAGGTGATGGCCATCCAGAAACGGCGCCTCGCGGCCTGCCACCATGGTGGGCTTGAAACCCCTAATAGGCATAAGGAACCCCCTTGGCGAACATCCCGCACCAAAAACGAGGCCTGGCGATCACCTGGCCCACGGACGCCATGGCCGGTGTCGAATGCCTGCGTGCATTTGTATTGCGCCATCAATACGGCCGCCACTGCCACGACACCTATGCCATCGGTGTAATTGAAGCCGGTGTGGGGGGCAACCGCTGTCGCGGGGCGGATCATTATACCCCTGCCGGTAGCATCGTGGTGATGAACCCCGGCGAGGCCCACACGGGCTATTCAGCCGGCGAGGGGCCCCTCAGCTACCGCATGTTTTACATCACCCCTGGGGCCATGCGGACCACCCTGCCCGAAGGGGCTCGAGCGCCCTATTTCGAAGCCCTCCGCATAGATAATGCCGGCTGGGCAGCCAGGCTCCAGAGTCTCCATCGTAGCCTGGAATCCTCACCCGACCGCATGCAAAAACAGGCCAAATTCCATACCACCATTGGCCAGTTCTGTGCCTGTTTTGGCAAGAGCTCCGGGCAGACCCATACCGGCCGGGAAACGGCCGCCGTGCGCCGAATCAAGGCCTATCTCAGGGCCCACTATGCGGAGCCCGTGACCATCGACAGCCTGGCAGGTCTCACCGAATTGAACCGGGCCTATCTGATCCGCGTCTTCACCCGCGCGGTGGGGCTGCCGCCCTATGCCTACCTGACCCAATTGCGGATCGAGCGGGCCAAAGCGCTCCTGAGCTCCGGTCGCCTCCTGGCCGATACCGCCCTAGCCGTAGGGTTCGCCGACCAGAGCCACCTTAACCGGCAGTTCAAAAAACTCACCGGCACCACCCCCCGCCTCTATCGTCTGAGTCACTATCGTTCAAGAAAAAGCCTCTGATCGCCTGCTAAGCTGCCCCTCTACCACCAGGATCCGCGATCCGAATTTCAACCCCCTAGCCTTAACCGTTCTGGAGGTGCTCCATGCAGCATGACCCTAAGGTCGATCCCCTGGCCCGTGACAACCGCATCGCCATCATCCTGGCCCCTGAGTTGAAACCCGGCCAAATGGCCAACCGCTCCGCCGTCCTGGCCGCCAGGCATCCGGAGATCGTCGGCCCGGCGCTCACTACCGCCGATGGCCATCGGCTCGAGGGTATCACCAAGGTGCCCATGGCCGTCCTGGCCGCCCGGGATTTGGCCGATGTGCAGCGGCTGACCCTCAAGGCCAACCAGCTCGGCTGCAGCCTGATGGTATACCTGTCCCGTGCCCAGGGTCTGCGCTCCTACGAAGCGTATCAAGCCTCCATCGCCAGAGACCGCTTCGAGGAACTCGACGTGGACGCGGTGATCCTCTACGGCCCCAAGAAAAGGGTCAACAAGGTGACGGGCAATCTATCCCTGATGCGTTGAGGGCGCTTTTCGTCGGAATGTCTGAAACCACTGCAGATTGTGGTTTTCATCAAACATGAAAACGAAGGATGTCCCTTGTGTCTTTGCCTTAGGGAGCGCTGGTTTCTGCAAATAAAACATTGGACCATCCGGTAATGGCAGGGCCATTTGAATACTCGCCTCTAAAAATTCCTTGCCAGTCATTTTCCATCGGTGAAGTGGCTTCTCCATCACCATTGCTGTCTCCTTTTAAAGCGTCATCTTTAAAGGAGGAAAAAAAGACGCCTTGCCCATCATGGTTGTTTAAAGCAGTCTCACCATCATATAGATTGAACCTGCAGCCGCTGGTGAATTTGAGGACGACATCGTCTCCAAGGGTCAAGCTGGTGTTATCCAGCAGTCGGCACCAGTGAAGAGCGATTACAATAGCGACCTCGGTTTCTTCCCAGCGCAGGTTGCGGCCAATTTCATGCTCAAAGGCGGTATCGTAAAAGACTGCATTGTGAGTATTGAATACAGTGCCGGAAGCATCCTGGAAGGTATTGGTATCATCCAAATCGAAATTGTGGTTGATGGAAAGGGGGAGAATGTTATCAAAAAATCTATTGTTGCTTATTATCGTTCCCAAACGTGCATCGCTTGCATCCAACGCCCCGTGATAATGTGAGTTATAAATGCCACCGCCGTTATGGGCAAATATACAATTGGAAATGATCGCCTGGGAATCCATCACTTTTAAAGCACTGTTTTGTCCACTGACACCGCTATACAAGAAGTGGCAATAGTCGAAAATCGATCCTTGCGATCCAGAAATGATAATACCGTTCCAGTCTCCCATATTGGGTGCTGAGGTGGCTCCGTCATTGTTGGTATCGCCGCAATAATCGTCATCCTTGTAAGCGGTAAATACAATCCGTTCGTCAGATGTCCCTTGCGCAATGATGCTGCCTTCTTCCCTAACATGAATGGTTGTTTCAGCCTGAGATTTTATAATAGTTCCCGGTTGGATCGTAAGCGTATTGCTAATGTACAGCTTTTTTAGAGTCGCTGGAATAACATAGACATAGCGGCTTTCCCAAGTGGTAGGTTCCTTAATCTCGGCTGGGACCTCGATAATATATCTATAGAGCAAAAAGCGGCCTTGATCGTCAATGATCGTGCCGTCCCATTCACCTGTGATGGTTACATCTCCATTAATTTCGGAATCATTGGCTATGCCCTTATATACAAATTCAAGATAATCATCTGTGTTCGCGGGGTTCCTGACCATTACACTCAGGGTTACGGAGGATCTATCGACCGCTCCGCTAACATCGTTGCTAGGAGAGGTTACATTTGTAAAAACACTGTCCCAGTGCAAAGATCCGCCTATATTTATGTCGTCCTGGGTAAGGTTTAAATATGTCTGATAGACCGTTCCGCTTTCTGCGGTTATTGTACTGCGCCATTGACCTGAGATATCCGCATTTTGAGTTGGGTCATTATTGGGATCATCCCCAGGATTGTTGCTGCTTCCGCCTCCACCGCCACATCCAGAAAGCAAAAACACAAAGAATAAAAAGTAAAGCAAAATATTAAGAAGTTGCGATCGATTGGCTAAAATGAACCCACCCCGAGAAACCTTTATTGAGCCAACAATTGATAAACCTGTCATCGGTAGTTCTACCTCCTTTCAAATTTAGAACAAAGTCTCACTGATTTTCGTCTACGGAAACAAAAGGTGCAAAGTTGATGCAACCGTAATAAGTCGAAAACTTGTTTTGCAACCACATTATATTGAGTTGTTTAGAGGTATAACTATTCAACATATTGCGGTTTGGTTTTACGCATCGGACTTATTACGGGACCATCAAAGTAAGCTAAAGTCACCGCAGAAGTATGCTTGCCTTGATGGTGCGTACACCACCGGGATGTGTATAGAAGAACGTGGTGATCTAAGCTTTTTCAGAAGCAATTGCAGCTCAGGCTCCAGAGCGACACAAGAGCGGCCGGAAGCTTTAGCGCGCTTTGTCTTCTTCAAAGCCCTGCAGGTAGGTAGGCAATGCTACTTTTCCTGCGCAAATCAACTGTCTGCAGTGCTAGTATGGTGAGAGATGCTCTTGATGTGAACTGAATACGCTTCAGAGCTTATTGTCTATCTGCTTGGCCCCGAATGCATGCTGCCTTACAGGAATGAACATTTTCCGTCAAGAAAGAAGTGCTCGGTGTCAATTTCAATTGGACACAGCCACTCCAATTCTATTTTTTGCGAGGCGGTTGTCTATAGTAGGGAGCTGGTACGTCATATCCATCTCGATCCCTTGCGGGCAAGGTTGGTGAAGGACAATAAGGCGCCGGACTGTCATCGATATTTTGTTTGACCAAATTTTTATTCAATGGCATCATGTTATTTAGATTTAAATTCATCCCCTATTGTTTTCTCTCTGAGGCCCACCGTTTATTCTAAGCTGTTCTGTGCAGTGATCATATTCAAAACAAGTTGGTTTCTCGACGATTGGCCAGACTGCGGACTATCCAGTTGTAAAGTGCACCTGATTTACACCTATCCGGAGCACTGTGCTCGATGAGCCGCATATTTTTTATTTATAACCCAATCGAGATAAATAAAGATCGCTTTTGCAATAGAAATAAATGGAAAAACATAGGTGCCAAAAGGATGGAATCACAATATGGATATCTTATCCATCATCATATTATCATAGGAAAAAAGAGAGGCCGATCGGCTTCCTGAGCAAGTCAGCTCAACCGTAATGCAAACCGCAAGTGGGGGTAAATGATGGATAAAATACAAGGTATTTATCGAGCTGTTATAGATGGTGATATGGACTTAGTCTCAGAAAATGTTCAAGCTGCTCTGGTTGATGGTTTGCTTGCATCAGATATTCTTCAAAACGCTTTAATTGCTGCAATGGAAGAGACCGGGCGTCTGTTTGAAATTGGCGACCGCTATGTTCCAGAGATGTTGGTCTCCGCCCGCGCTATGAAGGCGGGTTTATCCATCCTTGAACCTTTGCTGGTAGATTTTAATGTTGAACCTGTTGGGAAAGTTGTAATCGGCACTGTTAAAGGTGATCACCATGACATTGGAAAGAATCTTGTTGCAATGATGCTAGAGGGCAGTGGTTTTAAAATCGTGGATTTAGGTATAGATGTATCACCAGAGCAGTTCGTAGCTGCGCTAGAAAATGATGTTGATATTTTAGGGCTTTCAACTTTGCTGACAACCACTATGCCAAGTATGGAGAAAACAATCAAAGCCATTGAAGCGGCAGGGTTGCGGGAGCGAGTCAAGGTGATGGTTGGTGGTGCGCCAATAACTTTGGAGTATTCCCAAAGGATTTCAGCGGATGGTTTCGCATCGGACGCCAGCCAGGCCGTGACACTGGCGAAATCATTACTGTCCAATAGAAGCATTAAAGACATTTCTCTGATTGGAACATTTGATGTGTTTAGCCGCGATCAATTTTATTTTGATATACAAAAAGAGATAGAACGATTTGATCGCTATAATCATCCTTTTTCTCTTGTTATGTATTGTTTTGAAGAGAGAAAAGATACTTTTAGCAATGATATGAACATTGAGATTTATAAGGGAATGATACAGATAATAAGAAGTCAAATGCGTAAAGTTGATACCATTTATCAATTTGATACAGGAACACTCATTTTTTTATTGCCCGAAACAGATCATGAAAATGCAGTGACAATGACAGAGAGAATTCAAGGAGCTATTTTTAATAAATATAGCCATACTGAGAACCAGATTGCCTTTAAGTACAGTCTGGCTCAGTATTCTCCGGAACAAAGTATTGATATGACGTTAAATCATTTGGAAAATGAACTTCTTGAACAGTGAAAGTGTTTGTATGAATTTTGTTAACTAAGGAGTGCTATTGATGAATACCCTTCGTGATATTGTTGATAGATCTCCCCATCGTCTGGTGGTTCCGTTAATGGGATTTCCAGGAATACATTTGTCACGATCGACAATATGGCAGAATGAGTTTAACTCGGAGCTGCAGTATCGGACAGTCAAGGCGCTGGTAGATCGCTTTATACCGGATGCGGTGTTTTCTTTTATGGATTTATCGGTAGAGGCCGGTGCTATGGGGATACCAGTGATTTTTCCAGAGAATGGGTCTCCAAATATCGAACAACATCCAGTGAAGAAAGTTGAAGATCTGGCGCGATATAAGGATCTGGATGTTCGCTATGATGCGCGTGTAAACACTTACGTAGATGTGATAAAACGGATCAAGGACAATCTGGATGTTTTGACAGGTGCTTATATCATAGGGCCGTTTACGCTGTCCGGCCTGATGATGGGCGCTACCCAAATAGCCTTGGCAACAATTGATCAGCCTGAGTTGGTAAATGAAGTGCTCAAGTTTTCAACCCATACAATCACCTGCTATGGTGAACTATTGGTGGAAGCCGGGGCTGATATGGTTTGTATTCTGGAACCCACGGCTACATTTCTTTCACCCGAGGCATTCTGTTCTTTTTCAGCACCCTATATTGAACAGATTGTAAAAACACTTGACATCCCTTCTATTTTACACATCTGCGGTAACACCAAGAACCTTGTCAGAGTTATGTGTGAGACAGGTGTTCAGGGCTTGAGCCTGGACGCTCCTGTGGACTTTGTGGCAACCATTCAACAAATACCAGAAAATATAGTATTGATAGGAAATGTTGACCCCGTGAGCATCATGGTCAATGGTACACCAGATCAGGTTCGTCAGGCCGTCAAATCATTGTTAGAGAAGATGGAACCTTACCCCAATTTTATACTCAGCACTGGATGTGATCTTCCACCGGAAACTATGCTGAAAAATATCCAAGCATTCATGGAGGCTGGACGCGCAAGATAAAATATTCTGGGCCAAAATTACTTTTAACTATCCATTGTTCCATAGTTCATTAAAGAAGGCATGAGCCTTTTTCTTTGTCCTTCAATCCGCTGAGGATGTCTAGCGGATCCAGGAAACCATTGCAGTGCCGACTACCACGGCGATGATGCCGAAGAGGCGCAAGGTCTGCTCGCTGGCCGTGTTGAACAGCCACGCCTTGATCTGATCGAACATCTGGTTTGGGTTGAGAAAGATCAGGGCGCCTTTGAGCAGTGCCAGGATGCCGAGGATGATGATGACGGCCGGGTACTTGCTGCTGAAGGCCGAGATGATGAGCAGCAGGCCGATGCCGGTGGGCAGGGCTGCCAAGAGTTTGGGTGGGGTGGTGGTGACGAAGCTCTGAAACCAGCGGCGATATTGACTGGTGTAGAGGATGAGGGTGCAGCCGGCAGACAGGAAGGTGATGCTGAACAGGTAGAGAAACCATTTCATGGTGAGGCTCCTTGATTAAATTGGGGGCAAGTGCCCGAACAGCCAGGCGAGTGGCGGGAACCTCAGTAGGATACACTAAACCCAGAACCGGCATCAAGCCGGTTCTGGGTTTCTTTGTGGGGATGGTTATTCGGTGACAGCTTTGAAGGGGCCGAAGCGGGACCAACTCCGGGCCGGCCAATGGGTGAAGGTGACGGCCCCGAGGACGTCGCGCAGGGGGACCGGTCCAAAATTGCGGCTGTCGCGGCTGTTACTGCGGTTGTCCCCCAGGACAAAGCAGTAGCCATGGGGAATGGATGTGGGGGGGAGGTCACCGCTTGTCTCCCATTGGGGCTCAATCCGATAGGCGGATCCTGGTGGTCCCTCTGAGGCAAGCCCCTCGGTACCGCTGGGGCGTGTGATGGCTTCGCCATTGATGAAGACGACGCCCTTGCGGATGGCGATGGTCTCGCCGGGCAGGCCGACGACGCGTTTGAGAAACTGAATGCGGCGATTGTCCGGGTAGGGGAAGATGACCACATCCCCCCGCTGCAGCTCACGGCGGGTATAGACGGTCTTGTCCAGCAGGATGCGGTCCCCGACCAAAATGTTGGGTACCATACTGGTGCTGGGGATTTTGTAGGCCGCCACGATGTGGTCGTGAATGGTCTGGGCCAGGTTGGCCGGATAGGTCAAGGCGACCACGATGAAGAGGAGATAGAGATACCAGCGATTGTACTCTTTGCAGCGATAATCGGCCGGGATGCGCCGGGCGATGCGCCAGCTGTCGATGAGGGCGAAGAGGAAGATGGCAAAATACAACACCAGTGCCAGGGCCACGGCCGCGAAGGTAAGGGTGGATGAGGCTCCCTGGGTAGCGGTGACGATGATGGGGCTGAAGGCGAAGCTGGCGAAGAAGAGCACCAGCCCACGGGTCAGACGGCCGCAGTAGAGGTGACCCAGGCCGGTGGCCCCGAAGGAGAGCAGCACGGCCAGCCAGGGACTGCGGGGGTGAACTATGGTTGCAGGGGTGGCGTGGGTTCGGGTATTCATGCGCTTCTCCTTATTTTTATTCGAAGCATTGATTTTTTTTTGCTGCCGGACTCAATGCGCCAGCAGGCTCAAACTCATAAAGGCCAGGCGAAAGAGTCCCAGCCCCACCAAACCAATAGCGGCAGCTACCCGTGCAAGACCATCGGGCCAGGGGTCCGTAGCGGGCTCTGGTGGGAGCGGTACCTCGAAAGCCGGCCGGTATTTGTCCAGACGGGCCATGATCTGGTCACTGAGATCCTCGGGTACCTGGACTTTGCGGCGCTCATGCAGCCATTGACGATAGATGCGTTCTTTATTCATCCAAGAGGTCTCCTAGGCCGTTGAAACGGTGTTTTATCTTTTTGCGCGCCCGTGACAGGCGCGACTTGACGGTGCCTGGGGATAGGTTTTCGACTGCGGCGATCTCCGCCATGCTGAGTCCCTGGACCTCGGCCAGGATGAAGACCGAGCGTTGCTCAAAAGGAAGCTCTGCCAGGGCGCGATCCAGGGCGGCGTAAGCTTCCTTGAGAGCCAGGTCGTGGTCTGGGGTGGACTGGACCGGCGGTTGGCTCCCAGGCGGCGGCCCATTTGGGGGCAGCGGTGGTATCGTCACCTTGCGGCGCAGGTTGTGGGCCCGGTTGCGGGCGATGGTGAAGAGCCAGGCGGCAAAGCTCCCCCGCCGGGAGTCGAACCTTGCCCGGTGGCACCAGGCCGCCAGAAAAACCTCCTGGGCGGCGTCCTCCGCCAGATCTCGCCGGGGCAGGAGGTTGCCCAGGTAGCGTAGCAGAGCTGGGCTGTGGCGGCGCACCAGTTCGGCAAAGGCCGATCTGCCGATTTGGCGGTCAGTCCCGCCGCTGTCGGCCTGGACCCGGGTGATGAGTTCGATGTCGGTTGGCGGTGGCACGGTCTCTATTTCCGTATGCGAAGGTAGGGCTCCATTGAAATGAGCGCTGATCTCTTTGCCCATAGATACACATAATCCGGCAGAAAGGTTCCATCTTTCTAGAACATTGCAAAGCAGTCTTAAATCTTGCCGGATTGATTGGGACATCGCTTAGAGCGGTGTTGAGATGGGGGGGGAGGCGGGTGTTACACTGGCCCGTCGGCGCTTTGCGCCGGCGGGCCATGGGCTGGGACCCTAAATCGTTTACAGCAAATCCGCCGGCAGTTCACAGGCGGCGTCTCTTTTACCCGCCAGCTTGGCTTCCACAAAGTGGGCCGAGGCCAGGGCCGCGGTGCAGCCGTCGGCGGCCGAGAGGACGATCTGGCGGGCGTACTTCTCACGCAGGTCGCCGATGACGAAGATGCCGGGGGAATTGGTCTCGCATTTGTCGTCGGTGACCACGCAGCCGTCGGCGTTCATGCGGGTGCCGGCGGGCACCAGCTGGTTGTTGGGGGTAAAGCCGATGAAGATGAAGACCCCGTCGACCTCCAGGTCGCGCTCCTCGCCGGTGACGGTGTCTTTGAGGCGGGTCTTGTTGACCCCGTTATCATCGGCCTTTATCTCCGTGGCCACGGTGTTCCAGAGCACCTCGATCTTGCACTCCTCCTTGATGCGCTGCTGGAGGATCATGCTGGCCCTGAAGGCGTCGCGGCGATGGGCGATGTAGACCTTCTCGCAAAGCTTGGCGAGGTAGAGGGCCTCCTCGGCGGCGCTGTCGCCTCCGCCCACCACGAGGACGGTTTTGTTGCGGAAGAAGAAGCCGTCGCAGGTGGCGCAGTAGCTGACGCCCTTGCCGTAGTAGGCGTCTTCGCCGGGAATACCCAGTTTGCGGGGGCTGCCGCCGGTGGCCAGGATGACGGCGCAGCTCTTGAGGACCTCGCCGTTGGCCAGGCGCACGGTGTGGAAGTCGAGGCCCGGCTCCAGGGCGGTGACCTCCTGGTTGATCACTTCCAGGTCGTAGTCTTGGGCGTGCTCGGCCATCTTCATGCTGAGTTCGGCCCCGTTAATGTGCTTAAAACCGGGGTAATTTTCCACCTCGTCGCTGAGCATCATCTGTCCGCCGGGGGCCCCTTTTTCGATGAGCACAGTCTTCATGGCGGCGCGCATGGCGTAGATGGCGGCCGAAAGACCGCCGGCGCCCCCGCCGATAATTACCAGATCGTATTCACTATCGCTTGCCATAAAAAAGCCCTTCCTAGAAATACTGCTTTTAAGATTATTTTTTATTCTTGGCGTCCATGGCCTGCCGGAGCATGTCGCCCAGGGATCCCAGACCGCCGCCGCTCGTTTGCGGCGTGCTGTAATTTTTCCACTCGTCGCTGTCGGTTTCGCCGCTGAGGCCCAGGGAGATTTTACGGTCGATGAGGTTGACGGTATCGACGATTATGTGGATGGGGTTGCCCGGCTTGAGGCGCTCGATGGCGGCGCTGTCCTGGGCGGCGGTGATCTTGGAGCGCGGCAGCAGGCCGGTGATCCCTGGCTCCAGGGTGATGAAGATGCCGAAGCGCTCCTTTTTCTCCACCGTGCCGGTCACTGGCTGGCCCGGACGGTATTTGCTTTCCACATCGGCCCAGGGGTCGCCTTCGGCGTCGCGCAGGCTGAGGGACACCCGACGGTTCTCCCCATCAACGGCTTTGACCACCACGAAGACGGTCTGGCCGGGCTGGACCACTTCGTCGGGGGTGTGGATCCGTTTGGTATAGCTCATCTCGCTGATGTGGATGAGGCCCTCGATACCCGGAGCGATCTCCACGAAGGCGCCGAAGGGCATGATGCGCGTGACCCGTCCGCTGAGCTTGGCCCCGTTCTGGACCGTGTCGGTGACCGTGTCCCAGGGATTGCCGCTGGTCTGCTTGATGCTCAGGCTGATCTTACCGGGCTTGTTGCCCTCGCCCGGTGCCATCTTGAGGAGTTTGACGCGCACGCGTTCGCCATTCTTGACGGCCTGTTCCGGGTTCTCCACGCGCGACCAGCCCAGCTCGGAGATGTGCACCAGGCCCTCCACGCCGGGCACCAACTCAACAAAGGCACCGAAGGGCATCAGTTTGGTCACCGTTCCCTCCAGGTCATCCCCGATCTTAAGAGTCTTGAAGAACTCCTTGCGGGCCTCCGCCTGCTCCTGCTCGAGGAGGTCGCGGCGGGAGATGACGATGTTGCGCCCCTTCTCCTCGAAACGCTTGATGAGAAAAGAGAAGGTCTGCCCCACATACTCGTCGGGGGTTTCCACGTAGCGGGTGTCGATCTGGCTGATGGGACAGAAGGTCCGCTTTTTCATTATCTCAACGGCGAAGCCGCCCTTGACGCTCTCAGTGACGGTTCCCTCCACGGGGATTCTGCTCTCGTAGGCGTCGCGCAGCATATCAAAGCCGCCGGCACCCGACATCGCCTTGGAGAGGCGGATCTCGCTCTCGTTGGCGGCCACCACGTAGAGTTCGATCTCATCGCCCATCGCAAAGGGCAGTTCCCCGTTGTCGTCGAGGAGTTCCATCCGGTCCACCACACCGTCCACTTTGCTGCCGGTGTCCAGAAAGACCGACTCCTTTTCGATGGCGATGATCTTACCCGTGATCCGGTCGCCAACGCTCAGGTCTTCGCTCATGCCGTTGCTGTAAGCCTCAAACAGTTCGGCGAAATTTTCCTCTTCGGGTTCCTCGCCATCGGGAGGGATTTGCTCTTCGTTCATGACAATATCTCTGATTATCTAAGTGTTAAAAAAGGACGCGTGGCCGCCGGTCGACCCCACGAAAGCTTGCCTATAGTAAGGAGGGAAGTTGTCTGCAAGCACTTTATTGAACAAAATAAGCCCCGCTTTTGCAAGGGAATTGTCGCCTTATGGTTCTGGTGGGAACGACGCTTGCGTTTCGGCAGGGGGGTTTTATATTAAGGCGCTGTCAACAAAACACCTTTGTATGCACGGAAATAAACTGGGTCCATCTATAAAAAGGAGGTTTTGCGATCATGGGAAACCAGATCCGCACCACCCTGTTGCTGGCCGCTATGACGGCCCTGATCGTGTTTATCGGTCAGGCCCTGGGCGGTCGCCAGGGGATGATCATCGCTTTGGTTTTTGCAGCCGGGATGAATTTTTTCAGTTACTGGTACTCGGACAAGCTGGTGCTCAAGATGTACCGCGCCCAGGAGGTTACCCCCCAGCAAGCCCCCGATCTCTACCGTATTGTGGAGCGCCTCGCCCAGAGGGCCCAGTTGCCCATGCCGAAAGTCTATCTGATTCCCAAGGATGCACCCAACGCTTTTGCCACGGGACGCAACCCCGAGCACGCCGTGGTGGCCGTCACCAGGGGGCTGCTGGAGATCATGGCCCCCGACGAGATCGAAGGGGTGCTGGCCCACGAGCTGGCCCACGTGAACAATCGCGATATCCTCATCGGCAGCATCGCCGCCACCATGGCCGGGGCCATCATGATGCTCGCCAGCATGGCCAAGTGGGGGGCGATTTTCGGCGGCTTCCGCGGCAATGACGACGAGGGCGGCGGTGGCATGGGCATGATCGGCACTTTGGCCCTCGCCTTCATCGCCCCCATGGCGGCCATGGTGATCCAGATGGCCATCTCGCGCTCGCGTGAATATCTGGCCGACGCCACCGGCGCCCGCTTTGCCGGCAGCCCCGATGGGTTGGCCAAAGCACTGGTAAAGCTGGGATCCTATTCTCAAAGGCGACCCATGAACGCCAACGCCGCCACGGCCCACATGTTCATCGTCAACCCTCTCTCGGGGCGCAGCATGCAGAGCCTCTTTTCCACCCACCCCCCCATCGAGGAGCGGGTCCAGCGCTTGCGCGGTGGCGGGCCTGTAGATACCTCGGCCCCACCGCCTCCACCAGGAGCCGGTGGAGGCCCTAGGACGGATCGCCGTCAGGCTGATGGTAAGGCCTTTTGGGATCGGTTGTCTGGGTAGGTGGGAGCGCCTCCTGATGAAACAAAAACGCCCCCTTCGTTACGATGGACCGAAGGGGGCGTATTCGCAAATTCAGCAGCGTTTGGTTGATCGTCAGGAGAAGCTCACCCGACACGCCTTGCTCCTGGGGGCGAAGAGGAAGAAGAGGGCGAGGGCCAGGACTGGTACAGCCACCATGAGGCCGATGACGGGTAACACTGTAAAACCGATGAATGTAAAGCCCAGCCCGACAAGAAAGAGCAGGGAACCAACGACGAAGTTGAGGGGCTTTTCGAGCCCGCAGTTCAAGGCGGATAGGTTTTTCATAGTTGGACCTCCTTATGGCGAAGACAGGCTGCAGTCTCAGGTGCGCCTGTCCGACTTGTATTTTGTTCTGCGCGGCACACCTGGCAGCGCTCCTCGCAGCAGTGCTGGCATTGGAAGCAATCCCGGCAGGGATGTTTGCGTTGCTCCGGGTGGCACCTGTCGGGGTGGTAAACTTTGCCGCTGAGTCCCGGAACGATGATCCACGCCATTAATTCATCCTTAAATACAATAAAGTTGTGGTTACCTAACAAGATGAGGATCTATGTGGTCTTGTCAATCTGAAAGTGCGTAACCACCCGAACTCTTTTCAATCTTTGCCAGGTATGGTAGTTTTCAGCGATGGAATCACTGCTTGATCCCCAAACAGCCGAAGCCCTCGAAGCGCTGCGCGATACGCTCACATCGGCCGTGACCACATTTGGCCTCGACAGCCCGGAAGAGCTAGCCGCCTGGCAACATATGCTGGACGCCAAGCTGCTGCCACGGCTCTCTCCCGATTTCCCCGTCACGGCCGCCATCTGCGGGGGAGGCTCCTCGGGCAAGTCGACCCTCTTCAACAGCCTCACCGGCAAGGCTCTGTCTCCCACCGGCGGGCGGGCGGGCCTCAACCGCCGCGTTCTGGTAGGATTGCATCCTCAGCGGGCAGGGAAAAGCGGCTTTCTGGAAGCCCT
Source organism: Desulfobacteraceae bacterium (assembly GCA_050291585.1). GTDB lineage: Bacteria > Desulfobacterota > Desulfobacteria > Desulfobacterales > Desulfosarcinaceae > JASJCL01. The sequence goes on along the minus strand of JBNKKA010000012.1, from coordinate 25,269 downwards.
CTTCCAGCCCTTTGGAACGGCACCTGAGCCCTTGGCGGCTGGGGATCAGACGGCCCTCACAGAGAGTGGGCCCCCCCGCTACGCCCTCAGTGAGCAGTTGCCCCCTCATCTGGCTCTTCTGGATACCCCCGATTTCGACACCGGCGCAAAAGGAGTTTATACCAACCGCACCCTCACCCAGCAGAGCCTCGAGGCCGCCGATGTCCTCATTTACATCTTCACCAACGCCAATTACAACAACCGCGACAATACCGATTTCATGGCCCAGATGCTCACCGCCATCGGGGTGCGTCCGGCCATCCTGGTGTACCGGGTCTACCCTAGCTTCAGTGCTGCGGAGGTGGCCGAGCATGCCGCCACGGTGGCCGCCAACCTTTACGGTGATGGGGCCGACGAGCATGTGCTCGGCATCTACCGGGTGGATGAGGACAACGCCGTGGCGGCAGGCGAGGCGTCTGCCCAGCCCCAGCCGGCGCGCCCCCAGGATCCCCCTTTGGCCGACCTCCTGGCCGGCATCGACCCCCGCCATTTGCGGCGTCAATTGTTTGCCTCTGTTTTGGCCGATGTGATCGCCCAGGCCGAGAATTGGCAGACGGCGTTGACGGCGGCCCGGGCCGAGCTTGCGGCTTACGGTGGCGCCCTCGGAGCGCTTCAGGGCCAGGCAGTCCAGACGGCCCTCTCCCACTTTCCCCTGGACCCGGTCCTGCGGCGTTTCGCCGGCATCTGGCTGGAGAGCGATCCCGGTTACATCAAGCTCATGCGCCGGACGGGCAAGGCCATCGATCTACCCTTTAGCGCGGTGGTCAAGACCGTACGCTGGCTATCCCGTCACGGTAAGGAGAAGGCGACCAAAGCGTCAGCACAGTCCGAGTGGCACACCGAGCTGGATCAGGACCTGCTCACCGCGGCCAATCGCCTCTACCAGGGGGTCACCAGCGATATCCTCGAGCTCTCCCTGGCGGATCGCGATCCCCTTGCCAAAGATCTGAAAGCCCATTTAGAGACCCTCAAGCGCGTCGGAACTCCCTCGCCGGAGGCCTGCCGGATCACCGCTGACCCCCAGCGTCCCGACACCGTAACCGTCTGCCTGGGGCTGCCCGCCGTGCTGAAACAGGCCCAGCAGCGGGTGCGCCGCTTGGAGTGGCGCAAGACCCTGGAGCGGATCCTGGCCGCCAAAGCCGACATCCTCGGATTTACCGCCCAGATGGACCGCGACCTGCGCGCCCTGGCCGAGACGCGTCGTCGTCAAATGGGCTTTGGCGATCAGCTCAAGCAAACCTTCTCGGCGGCCCTCAATGTTCTCCCGGCCACGGCGGCTGTGACCTATATCCTGGCAACCGGCGACCCCATCGGGGCAGCCGGCATCAAGGTCAAGCTGGCGGGGATCTTTGGTCTGCACGACCTCTACGCCCTGGTGGCCATCCCGGCCACGGCGGGGCTGCAGAAGGCCGACATGAAGCAGCTCGAAGAGATGCTCGGGCCCGTGGCCCAGTCCTGGCTTCAACACAAGCTGGAGACCATCAACGCCCTCTTTGAAAAGGAAGTCACCAGGGAACTGATCACCAACGCCAATGAGGCGGTTCAGCAGGCGGAGCGGCTCTCCGCCAACGTCCAAACCCAGCTGATGCTATTGTCAAAGGCAGGCTAAAAGGAGCCCGCTAGATGCATTTTGAAAAACAGCTCGACACCCTCGCGGCGGTCGGAGAGATCGAAGGGTATAAAAACGACATCCGTTTACTAAAACAGGCCCTAAGTGAGGCCGACCATTGGCGGCCGGGAGCTGGGCTCCAGCGTCAATTGGAAGAGGCCGTGGGCATGGTGGAAGCGCTCAAGGCCCGTATGGCACGCAAGTTGGTGGTGACCCTCATCGGACCCTCGGGGGCTGGAAAATCCACCCTTCTCAACGCCCTGGCGGGAGTGGACGGCCTCAGCCCCTCCGGCGGCCGGCGGCCCACCACCCGTAGCCTGGTGGTCCTCTGCAGTGAAGCGGAGGACGCCGACCAGCTCGTTGCGAACCTGGGACCCCAGCATGTCCAGGTGCGGACCAGTCAGATCGCCAAGGGATTGGGCGATCTGCTCCTCATCGACACCCCCGACACGGACAGCACCCAGCGGGCGGACCACATCCCCATCATCCACCAGGCCATCGGCCTGTCGGATGTGCTGATCTGCGTTTTCGACGCCGAGAATCCCAAGCGCCGCGACCACACCGACTTTATGACCCCCTATGTGCAACGCTTCAGCGGGGCCGCCCTGGTGGTCTGCCTCAACAAGTGCGACCGCCTTTCAAAAAGTGAGCTGGCGGAGCAGATTCTGCCGGACTTCACCAGCTACCTTAAGGGTGCCTGGCAGCGCGAGACCGCCGCGCCCTTGTGCATATCCGCGCGCCGCCACCTATCCGATCCGGGTTGGGAGCCCCAGGCCGCGCCGCGCCACGACTGGGATGAATTCGATCAATTGCGGCAGCTCCTCACTGCCACCTTCAGCCAGGCGGGCTACAGCATCGACCGCCGCCTGGCCAACGCCCGCCAGCTGACGGCTTATGTCCGGCGCCAGGTGCAGCAGCAGGCCGCCAATGACCAGGCCACCCTGGAGGCTGTCCTGGCACAGATGGGCCAGGTGGAGGCGGAAGCAGTGGGAGCCGCCCTGGGTGCTATGAAGAACGATTCCCTGGCGGCGGGCTTAAACCTGGGGGTGGACCTGCAGCTCTATCAGAAATTGGCCCAGCGCTGGTTGGGGCCGGTGGGATGGTTGGTGGCGGTCTGGGCCAGGCTCCTCAGTTTCGGCAGCGGACTGGCCCATCTGGTGCGGGTGGGCAACCCTCTGCGTCAGCTCTGGGGGGCGGTCTCCGCCTACCGCCACCACCGCCAGACGCGGGATGCAGTGGACGAAATGCGGCATGAAACCCAGGGTGACCGGGCCCTCATGGCCTATCGTCAGGGCATTATGGCCGCCTGGCCTCAGGTGGCCGAAGGCTTGCTGGCGGGTCGTTTCGACGACAGTGTGCGCGCCTTCGAGAGCGGCCTGGTGGACACCGAACGGGCCGAGGGGCAGCTGGCCACAGCCTGGTCAAGCGCCCTGGACGAATCCCTGGACCAGGCCGCCGGAGGTCTCAGCCACCCCGTTCTGCAGCTCATTTTCAACCTGCCCGCCCTGGCCATTCTGGCCTATGTGGGCTGGCTCACGGCCAGCCGCTTTTTCCAGGGAGTGATCCTTTCGGGGGATTTTTTCCTCCACGCCCTGGTGACCATGGCCATCATCCTGCTGCTGACCTTTTTTCTCTTTCAGGGGCTGACGCGCATCTTTGCCGGGCAGCGGCGTCTGCTTGCGCGGGCCTTTGGCCGTCTCCAGGACCAGGCCGGCAATGCCCGCATCCTCATGGCCGGGCCTTTGGCCGACCAGGTGCGTCAGGTGTTGCGGCTGGCGGATGTCGCGGGGGAGGGCAGTGGGGCGGAGTGAATTATGAACTCAACCCAGAGGGTGCCAAGGTGTGGGGCGGGTGATGGTCAATCCTCTGCGCCCCATAATCGACGTTAAATATGGCAACCCTTTTAATCTAATGGAACATCATCATTGCTGGGAGGCGGAAAGATCGGCCATCAGACCGCGCGTCACCCGGCCTGGTTTGCCGTCACCGATGAGGGCGTCGTCGATCTGCACCACGGGCACCAGGCCTTTGCCCGAGCCGGTGATGAAGATTTCGTCGGCGCCAAGCAGCTCCTCCAGGGAGAGGTCCCGGATCTTGACGGGGTGGTGGGTGGCGGCCAGGGCTATCACGGTTTTGCGGGTGATGCCTGAGAGGATGTCGTCTCCCGGGGTGACGATGCCGCCCGTCTTGACGGCGAAGATATTGCTGGTTGTGCACTCCCTGACGAGGCCGTTCTCCTCCACGTAGAGGGCTTCCACGGCGCCCACCTTCTTGGCTTTGCTCAGGGCCATTGTGGCTGGGATGTAGTCGATGCTTTTGGCCCCGGGGATGGTGCGGCTGGAGGGGAAGGTGATGATCTTGACCCCCTTTGCGTACCACTCGGCCGGCTTGGGGGCCAGGGGGGTCACCAGCACCAGGAGGCGGGGGCACCCCTCGGGGGTGATGAAGTCGCTGCTGGAGCCCCCGGTGATGAGGATGCGCACGTTTACGTCCCTCACCTGGGCTTCGGCCAGGTCATTGCGCGCCAGGGTCTCCTCCACGATGGCGATGATACTGGTGGCGTCCCAGGGCAGTTCCAGACCGATTTTGGCCGCCGAGCAGACCAGGCGTTCAACGTGCTCTTTCAGGTGGAGGGGGTTGCCCGCATAGGTGCGCAAGTAGTCGAAGACGCCGTAACCGCGCATAAGGGCCAGGTCGTCCACCGGGATGACGGCGGACTCCGCCGGCATGAATTCGCCATCGACGTAATAGATTGACATCTTAAAGTCTCCAGAGCATTGGGAGGATAAGGTCGCTTCGCCCCTATACCGCTTCATTGGCCGGAGGACAAGCCCGGGGCGGCTATCCTCCGCATTTTGAACTTAGCTAACAGGACAGCCATCATCCAGGAAGGAATCTGGCCCATGACCCGCTCACCCTATGCTCACCTCCTGGCCCCCCTCGATCTGGGCTTCGTCACCCTCAAAAACCGCGTCCTGATGGGCTCCATGCACACCGGCCTGGAGGAGGCCGAAGGCGGCTTCGATCGCCTGGCGGCCTATTTCGGTGCCCGGGCCAAGGGCGGGGTGGGCCTCATCGTCACCGGCGGCATCGCCCCCAACCTGGAGGGCCGGGTGCATGAGGGCGCCGCCATGCTCGTGACAGAAGCGGAGGCCGAGCGGCACAAGCTAGTGACCGCAGCGGTCCATGCCCACGAAGGGCGGATCTGCCTGCAGATCCTGCACACGGGCCGCTATGGGTTTCACAAGCAGCTGGTGGCCCCCTCGGCGTTGCAGGCCCCCATCAACATCTTCAAACCCAAGCCCCTTTCCGTGGACCAGATTGAAGATCAGATCGCGGCCTTCGTCAACTGCGCCCGCCTGGCCCGGAAGGCCGGTTACGACGGGGTGGAGATCATGGGCTCCGAGGGGTATCTGATCAACCAGTTCATCGCCCCGCGCACCAACCAGCGAACCGATGCCTGGGGGGGCAGCTTCGCCAAGCGCATCCGTTTTCCCCTGGAGATTGTTCGCCGGGTGCGGGCGGCCGTGGGGCCCGAGTTCATCCTCATCTATCGCCTGAGCATGATCGACCTGGTGGCGGGGGGCAGCCGCTGGGAGGAGGTCGTCAGTCTCGGTCAGGCGGTGGCCGAAGCCGGGGCGACCCTCATCAACACGGGCATCGGCTGGCACGAGGCGCGGGTGCCCACCATCGCCACTGCGGTGCCCCGGGCGGCTTTCACCTGGGTGACGCGCCGTCTCAAAGAGCGGGTGTCGATCCCCCTGATCACCAGCAACCGCATCAACACTCCGGAAGTGGCCGAACAGGTCTTGGCCCGCGGTGACGCCGACATGGTCTCCCTGGCGCGCCCTTTTCTGGCCGACCCGGAGTTTGTCAACAAGGCCGCCGAGGATCGCAGCGACGAGATCAACACCTGCATCGGCTGTAACCAGGCCTGTCTGGACCACATATTCGAAGGCCGGATCTCCTCCTGCCTGGTCAACCCCCTGGCTTGCCACGAAACCGAGGTGGTCCTCGAACCAGCGGCGGCGCCGCTCAGGATCGCCGTGGTGGGGGCCGGTCCGGCCGGGCTGGCCTGTAGCGTAAGCGCCGCCCGGCGGGGCCACAGAGTCACCCTTTTTGACGGTCAGGACCAGATCGGCGGGCAGCTCAACCTGGCCGTGCAGATTCCAGGCAAGGAAGAGTTTCGTGAGACCTTGCGCTATTTTCGGCGTCAGCTGGAACTCACTGGTGTGACAGTGAAGCTTTCCCAGCGGGTGGCTGCCGCGGACCTGGGAAAAGCGGATTTCGACGTGGTCGTGGTGGCCACCGGAGTGGTGCCCCGCAAGATCGACCTGCCCGGCCACGATCATCCCAAGGTAGTCGGGTATCTTGACGTACTCACCGGCACCAAAAAGGTCGGATCGTCGGCAGCCATTATCGGGGCCGGCGGGATCGGCTTCGATACGGCCGTCTTCCTGACCCACGAGCACGCTGAAAATGATGCGCAAAGCTATTACCGCGAGTGGGGCATCGATACCCAATACGATCAGGCCGGAGGGCTGACGGCCGATGCCGGGGCGCCTTTGAAAAGTCCGCGGCGGGTCTACCTGCTTCAGCGCAAGGGGGGCAAGGTGGGGGCGGGTCTGGCCAAGACCACGGGCTGGATTCACCGTACAGCCTTGAAACGCAGGGGGGTGGAGATGCGCAACAGCATCACCTACGAAAAGGTGGATGACGCGGGCCTGCACATTGACCGCAAGGGCAAGCGTGAGGTCCTGGCCGTGGATCAAGTGGTCATCTGCGCCGGCCAGGAGTCCTGCCGGGAGCTGGCCGAGGCCCTGGCCGAGGGTCCTCTGGAGGTGCATGTGATCGGCGGGGCCGAGCAGGCCGGGGAGCTAGATGCCAAACGGGCCATCGATGAGGGGGTGCGGCTGGCCGCCAGATTGTGATATCGAGTATAGGTGTCTTTTGAAGGTGTAGCGCATTTCTATAGAGGGATAGTGGCTATAATGGCCGGTGGACCAGCGTAGGGGTTCCCTGGGTTTTTTCAATGAAGTCAAGGCGCATCCCAGGCGAAGGAGAGCGGGGCGGATGATTTTAAACAGGAGCGGGGTTAGAGGGTTCAAGCGGTTCGCCACGATCACAGCGGTCCTGGCGCGCCACGGCCTGGGGGAGGTCACCCAGCGGCTGCTGCGTCGTTCGCGCAAGGGTGACCTGCCTGTGGGTGCCGGCTATCTGACGCCCGTTCGCCTGCGGCGGGTGCTGGAGGAGCTGGGACCCAGCTTCATCAAGCTGGGTCAGTTGATGAGCACCCGCGCCGATGTGCTGCCCGCCGAGTATATCGACGAGCTGACCAAGCTCCAGGACAGCGTGCCCCCGGTACCCTTTGCCGAGATCCGCAAGGTGATCGAAGCCGAGCTCAAGATACCCTTCAAGGAGGCCTTCATCGAGTTCGACGAGGCCGCCATGGCCGCCGCATCGGTGGCTCAAGTGCACGACGCCCGCCTGGCGGGCGGCGAGCGGGTGGCCGTCAAGATCATCCGACCGGGCATTCACAAGATGATCCGCAACGACATCCACCTCATGTACTATTTTGCCCGCCGCATCGAGGGAGCCTTCGAGGTGGGCCGCATCCTGGGGGTGGTCAACATCGTCAAGGAGTTCGAGCGCACCATCTTCCGTGAGCTGGACATGTTCATGGAGGGGGGCAACATCGAGAAGTTCTCGGCCGGTTTCGGCGAGGTGGAGGAGATCTACATCCCCAAGGTTTACTGGGAATACACCTCCCGTTCGATTCTGGTGATGGAGCACATCGAGGGGTTCAAGATGGATCAGGTGGAGAAGATCCGCGCCCACGGCATCGACCCCGAAGAGGTGGCCATGATCGGTCTGCGATCGTTCTCGCGTCAGCTCTTCGAGGTGGGAACCTTCCACGCCGACCCCCACCCGGGCAACACCATCGTCATGTACGACGGCCGGGTCAGCTTGGTGGACTTCGGTATCACCGGCTACCTGGACGAGGAGACCATGCTGCAGATCGCGCATATCTTTCTGGGCTATGCGGAACACGATTACGACATGATCATCGACGCCCTGTGCGAGGCGGGGCTCATCGATCCGGCCAGCGTTGATCTGGCCGGTTTCCGCATCGACCTCAAAGATATGAGCGAGCCTTTTTACGGGCGCACCCTCTCCACCATCTCGGTCAAGGACGTCTACGACCAGGTGATGCAGGTGGTGCTCAAGTACCGCCTGCACCTGCCGCGCAACCTCATGCTGCTCCTCAAGACCTTTATTCAGACCGAATCCTTGGGCAAGATCCTGGGTTCCAAGGCCAGCTTGCTGGAGGTTACCAGGCCTTATGTGCGTAAGCTCCTGGAGAAGGGCTATGATACCCAGAAGATCCTCAAGAACTTTGGCCGCGACCTGCGCGAAGCCGATTCCATCGCCCGCCACCTGCCCCGCCTGATCCGCGAGATTCTCAAACGCACCGCCGCCGGTCAGAACCGTCTGGAGGTGGCCCACAGTGGCCTGGACGAGCTCAAACCGGGTATGGAAAAGGGTATCAACCGCATCATCGTGGGGCTGATCATCAGCGCTTCCACCATCGCCGGCGCCCTGATCCTCAATAGCAGCCAGAATGTGCTCGTGGTCTCTTTGGATCTTTTCGGGGGCATCACGCTAAGCCTCACCCAACTCCTGGGCCTCATGGGTTACAGCATAGCCACCGTCCTGGGGTTCTGGCTGATTCTGTCCATCGTGCGGTCGGGGAAATTATAGCGCGGGCTTGTCTGATGAATCCCCGCCGGTGGTGGTTGGGGGAGGGTCTTATCCCAGCCGGGGAGCGCTTGTGATATGTCGCAGACCTCGAGGGGTTTGGATGTCGGCCACAAGAAACGGGGCATCACCAGCAGCCTTGCTTTGGGAGGCGTCCGCCGATAGCCCCATGATCCCGAGATCGGTGAACACCCGGGCAATCGCTTCCCCTTGAGCCTGGTGCAAACTTATGCCCCTGAGGCGGCAGCCTTGGTCGGGTAATCCCTGGGCGGGGTGGTCGGGTGTGGACCACTCGATGAGGGCGGGCAGGGCGCCATTGGCTGGGGGGCGACCATCGATGGGGATGGTAATCCGCCACTCCAGCTTGCCGCGCCGCATGATCTCCACCGGTCCCAGGTCATCTCTGAGGGGAGGCGCCAAATCGGCCGTTTTCACTCCGTGAACCACCCAGGTGAGGAGGCAGGGTTCCTCAGCAAGGCGAGCCGTCGTCTCTGGGTGATCCAACCCGAACCAGCGCGATCGGCTGGGGGCCGGTGCCTCCGGATCGATGGCAATCACCTCCAGATAGGTGCTCGATCCCAGACTGAGGAGGCAATTGTGGGTGCCCATCTGTGGATGCCGGCCGCCGGGGGACGTGGGAACCCCCAGGAGGTTTTCCACATATTGGCGGCCTTCATCCAGATCGGCGGCGCCGATGACCAAATGGTCGATGCCGGGCGTCATCAGGCTTTGGCCAGGGCCAGCTTGAGCCCCAGGGCCGCCAGAACGGCGGCGAAGCTGCGCTGGATCCGGCGCATGCGGCTTGGGGCGCCGATCACATACGTACGTGCGCCGTGGGCGCAAAGGCCGTAGAGGATGAATACCACCAGGGTCATGGCCATGAAGATGAGGCTGAGCAAGAGCATCTGTATCAGGGGGGCTGTCCCTGGGGACGGGCCTTGGGCCTCAACAAACAGGGGCAGGAAGGCCAGAAAGAATATGGAGAGTTTTGGGTTTAGGATGTTGAGGGTCACTCCCCGGAGGGCGGTTTTCCAATAGCCCGATCTTGGTTGCGGGGTTTCGGTATCCACGGCGATGGTCCCGGCTTCGCGCCACATGGACCAGGCCAGGAAGAGCAGGTAGAGGGCGCCAGCGTATTTGAATGCCTGAAAGACAAGGGCGCTGTAATGCAGGATGGCCGAGAGGCCGAGGCTGCTGGCGACCAGGTGGGGGACGATGCCCAGGGTGCAGCCCACGGCGGCGGCAATGCTGGCGCGGCCCCCCTGGAGGAGGCCGGTGGAAACGGTGTAGATCACCCCGGTGCCTGGCACCAGGACTACCACCATGGCGGTGAGCAGAAATTCTGTGCTGATCAAGCCGGACCTCCTTGTTTCTATGCTTTGGTTGTCATCGCGCTTCCCGGTGTGCCACGTAGACGCCATTGCTGGCGGTGCGCCCCTGGAGGGGGTTGTCGAAGCGGATCTCATGGCCCTCGCTCCTGGCGAACACCTTGGCGAGGCGCTCAAGGAAGTCATCTTCGGGGGCGTCGTTGGACCACATGGCGAAAACCCCGCCGGGTTTCAGAAAAGCTTGCAGTCGCTCCAGGCCCGCGGCGGGGTAGAGATCGGCGTGACTGCCATCCAAGAGCTGGTCCGGGGTGTGATCCACATCCAACAGGATGGCGTCGAAGCGATGATGGGCCCGCTCGGGGTGAAAACCATCCCCCCGGGCCAGGGCGAAGAAATCGGCCTTGTGAAAGCCACAGCGCGGGTCGCTCCTCAGGGTGTCACCATTGGGCACCAACCCCTGCTGGTGCCAGTCGATCACCGGCGCCAGGGCCTCCACCACCACCAGGCGGGCTAGCTGGGGAAAGGCAAGGGCCGCCGCAGCCGTATACCCCAGCCCGAGTCCGCCCACCACCACCTCCCATCCGCTGCCGGCCAAGCTAGCTAAGGCGATATCGGTCAGGGCGGTCTCGGCCTCGTGGAAGAGGCTCGACATAAGGTATTCGCCGGCGAGCTTGACCTCCACCACCTCGCGTCCGCCCAGTGAGACCATCCGGCGGCGTTGGAGGACCAACTCCCCCATGGGGGTCTCCTGATAATCCAACTCCTCAAATGCAGGCGGCATGGGCGCGTTATCCTCTCACTAGTGCCTTTGTATTATGTGCCCAACGCAGTTGGACCAATCCCAATGCAGTTGGACCAAGCCCAACGTAAGTTGGGCCAGCATACTCCGCATTCAAATCCTGAATCAAGCCCGCTTTGAGAATACGCCGTCACTCACCATACACCGTCACCGTGTAGCGGCCGTAGATACCCAGGACGTTCATGGCGTCCCAGTCCACATGGTAGACCTTGGTGATGTTGCCGTTCTTTTTAGCGGCCTCGATGCTGGCATCGCCGGTGGCCACCAGGCCAAGGATGCTGGTGGCCTGGGCCGTCCCGGTCTTCATGGACGTGCCCGCGTTGTCGGTGACTTGCATGGGTAGCTGGACATTGGTGTAGATGGCGCCCGAGGGGTAGATCGTGGCGCATCCGGTGAATAGAAAGAGCAGCCCGGCAAGGGCGATGAGGATGGTGCGGGGGGTTTGCATGACGTCCTCCTGTCCTAAAGGGGTTAGATGGTGTTTGGGTAATTAGGATTAGAATAACTCATTCTGGCCGAAGGTAAAGCGCGTTGGCGGTTTTCACCAGCAGCCAGAAGACGCCCAGGGGGAGGAGGAGGACCTGGATGACGAAGATACCCACGTAGAGAAAGGTCAGTTTAAGGAGGTTATCCACGATGCCACCGACGTTGTTGGCGCTGTAGATCAGGACGTCCTTGAATTCAGCGGCTTTCTGCTGGAGAAAGGTGGCGCTGTTCTTGAGGGTACCGCGAACCCCATCCACCTCGGGTAGGCTCACCTCGGAGAGCTTTTCCAGCCCCGCCGATCCCAGAGCGAGGCCGGCGCGGGCGGTCTCGATCTCCTTGGTGAAGTAGTGCTCCTGGAGATAACCATTGGCCAGGGCCGCCATGGGCAGGCAGAAGCGCGCGATGGTCACCAGCAGGGCCAGGCGCACCAGGAGGCGGCGCAGGGCGTCGATCCGCGCGTGGCCCAGCCAGACCGAGAGGGAGAGCAGCAGCAGGAGCACCGCCAGGATCTGGGGGGCCAGGGAGACCCCCATGGCGTGGGCCAGCTTCTGCACCCCCAGGCTGGTGATGGCCGTCACCAGGACGTCCGAGAGGCGCTCGGTCATGTCGTCGATGGGGTCGAGGGCCTGGCCCAGGGCCAGGCTGAGGCCCACGCCGGCGGGCTCCAGCTGGAGGTAGGACTCCTTGACCACCGACACCGAGGCGTTGACCAGGCGGGTGGTGGTGTAGGCCAGGCCGGCGGCGGTGATGGCCTGGCGGAAATAGGTGTCCGTGGTGGTGTCCAGCACGGGCACCCGCACCCCGCTGGAGATGAAGAGCAGAGCGGCGGTGGCCAAGCAGATCAGCGTTTGGATCGCTTTTACGACGACGCCTTCGGGAAGTGCCATGGCCCGCTCCTTTTGAGGGTATGCAACACCCCCATTTATGCGTATTTCGAAAAAGTTCCGCCCCCGCAGCAACACCGCCGTCATCGCCGCAGCCCATCGTCAGGATTCCCGGCCCCCTGCCATCAGCAGCGGTCTCCACGAGTGTATCCTGCGCATCGGACCCCAGTTTATCAGGGGGTTTCGCGACCAGTAATAGTTTTGACCCCCCAATCGGCTGCTAAAGCACTCCGCTTGCCGCCCCAGTGGCGGTGATTAACTTTTTTTCTATCGCAGAGCCCGGCACGATGATGATGTTGGCCGCACTCCTCCAACACTGCTCTCCGATGTAAGCGCCGGGCCATTATCAACCATTTTATACAAACCCATGAGGTGATCTATGCGCATCAATAAAACCCTAATACTCGTCGCCGCTCTCTTTATTTTCCCCTCGCTGGCCTTGGCCGGCAGCTATGGCAAGAAGGCGATGAAGATGGACATCGTGGACACGGCTGTTTCGGCTGGTTCATTCACCACCCTGGTTACCGCTCTCAAGGCGGCGGAGCTGGATGGCGTCCTGAGGCAGGATGGCCCTTACACCGTTTTTGCACCGACGGACGCCGCTTTCGCCAAGCTACCGACGGAGACCCTCAATGACCTGTTGAAACCGGAGAACCGGGACAAACTACAGGCAATTCTGACCTACCACGTGGTGCCGGGCACCTTTGGCGCCAAGGACGTGGTAGGTATGAGGGACGCAAAAACGGCCAATGGGCAAGCCTTCTCCATATCATCCGACGGCGGAAATGTCATGGTGGACAACGCCAAGGTGATTCAGACCGATATCATGGCTTCCAACGGCATTATCCACGTCATCGACACCGTCCTTATGCCGCAGTAAATTCGCACTCCTTCTGCTTGTCGGAGTCGGTGCAAGCCGGCTTCGACAAGATTAGGTTGTTGATATCATAGCTCCCAAAACTACTAATGCGGCCCCAATAGCTTTTTTAATAGTTACTGGATCTTTCGGCGACTCTAATACTCCAAAATGACTTACTGCCACCGCCATTACTATTTGGCCAGCTATCAACAGGATGAAAAACTTTCTTGCGCCTAAATTCGGAACTAGAAATGTTGTTCCCAACACAAAAAATGCGCTTACGAAACCTGTTAAATATAGATAAATTGGTACATCTTTTACTTTGTACAGCGTGTCAAACTTACCAAAAATTAAAAACAGGAATATGGAAGTTATGAGCGCCACAAAAAAGAAGGTTACATTTGCGGTTAATGGAGAGCCTAAATACTTTGCCACCGAACTATTCATCGGCATATAAATAGACAGTATATTTCCCATTAAGAAAGCAAGACCCACAAAAATCGCTGTTTGCATATTAGAATCCTTAATCTCTCAGTCCGACGATCAATACTATCAAGTATTTTCGTTTTTCTTCCTTACCGTATCCCTGACGAGTTCTACACCTACCGGCAGCGTTATGAACCCGCTCTTTCCCGCAAGGCATCCACCAGTTCGTCCCACCGCGTGTCGCGACTGAAGCGCGTTTGACGATACTGGGCCTGATGGGCACTGAAAATATTCTCCGGCACAGACCTATGCGAAAAGTAGATACCCAGTCCACTGGAGGGGGCCTCAGTGGTGTGGCGCTCGTATACGATGGTCTCCCTTTGCAGGTGGTCGAGGGTCAGTCGGCAGGCCTCATGGACTTGAGGGTCCTTGGTTTGATGGGCCAGATGCGCCATGAGATCGACGAGGTCATAGTATTCGAGATTGAGAAAGCTGGGGTAGCGTCGTACGTTTAGGCGCACCTGGTCGACGACCTGCCGCCAATCATCGGCCGCCGACCCGCTGGTGAGTCGCTCGGTGAGCAGGGCCGCTAGATGATCGAGTCGACGGGTCAAGGTCCCTAAAGTGCGGCAATCGATCAGGGCAAGGCTTGCGCTGTAAGACCGCGTGCGGAGCGCCCCGCCTTTGGAGAGGATTTCCACGGGAGCCAGGTATGGTTCGATATAGGCATCGACCATCTCTCTCCCCAGACTAGCGGTATCGGTGTGGGGTTGCCGGGTCAGGGTGACCAGCATGTGTTCGAAAGGGATCCCGCGGATCTGATATCGCCCCGGGGGTTGGTTGACCAAGCGGATCTCGTCGGGGCTTGCCACGATATAATCGGTCACGTCCGCAAGCTCATAGGCGATCTCCACCATGTTGGCCAGGCAGGTTAAAAACACCATCGCTTGAAAACGTTTTCCGCCCAATCCCCTCTTGAGGGCTCCCTGAAAGGCGCTGAGGTTGAGCTGGCTATGGGAGGTGGCGTCACTGGAGAGGGCCAGGGGCTTGTGATCCTCCGCGGCACTGGCCCTGAACACCTGCGTATCGATGACGCCTCTGCCGTGGGCGAAGATGGCAAAGTAATAGCGGTCCGCCTCGACACGGCACCCATAGCGCACGAACGCCTCGAGAGTGTCGGCAGCCCCCAGGTCCAATTCTCCGAATTCTGCCAACACCGGTGAACGAATGACACCGATCTCATGGTCCTGCCGGACCTCCACCAGGCGGGTGCCCTGCCATTGAGCATCATAGGGGCCCAGGTGGGCGTCATGGCCATCCACCAGGGCGAGGATTCTGAGATGCGCGCTGGACCCCACGGTTTCCAGTAGATCCAGACTATGGAGCACCTCTGGTCCGAGGTCGTTGTCCCCATTCAGGTAGAAGAGCATGACGGATCTGAGGGGGGGCGCGGCTGCCGGCGAGGAAAGCGCACCAGCCCCCGATGCGACGGTCAACACCAGAATTACCAGGGTGGTGAGGGCGAGGCGTTTGCGGCGGAAACTGGATCTCGACATGGGTTTGTCGTCAGTGGGTGATACGGCGGTGGCCGTGTTGAACAGCAGAGACAGATTCTGGTCATTGGTATCGGCCGGTCACGGCGGGGCTTGAGGTGGTCTCAGCGGTGATGGGCCGCCCAACTGGCCGCAGGCCGCCATGATGGCCTGGCCTTTGGGTGTCCGGCGGCGCACGAAAACGCCCATTTGCACGAGGCGGTCCCGGAAGCGTTCCAGTTCTTCGGGCTGGGGGGCGCGAAAAGGCGTGTCCGGGCATGGGTTCAGGGGGATCAGGTTGACTTTGGCCTGCAAAGGGGCCAGGAAGCGGGCCAGCTCGTTGGCGTGCTCGGCCCCGTCGTTGACCTCGGGAATGAGGACATAGGAGATCAGCAGGGCATTCTTGTGGTGAAGGGGGTAGTCGGCCAGGATGGCCTGCAGGACGGTCAATGGGGTGGTGCGGTTGACGGGCATGAGGTGGTTGCGCAGGTCGTCGTTGGGGGCGTTGAGGCTTACCGCCAGGTTGAGTAGGGGTTGGTCCAGGGCGGCCAACCGGCGGATGCCGTCCCCCAGCCCCACGGTGGAGACGGTGATGTGGCGCGGGGCGATGTCCAGGCCACGCTGGTCGCTGAGGACCGTCAGGGCCCGGGTCAGGTTGGCGAAGTTGTCCAGGGGTTCGCCCATCCCCATGAAAACCACGTTGCGGATGGGGGCCTTTGCCACCCACTTGGCCCAGTAGACCTGGGCGACGATCTCGGCGCTGGTCAGCTGGCGCACCAGGCCCATGCGGCCCGTCTGGCAGAAGGCGCACCCCATGCGGCAGCCCACCTGGCTGGAGACGCAGATGGTGGTATAGTGGGCCATGGGCACGAGGACGGATTCGATCTGGTGGCCGTCCGTCAGGCGGTAAACCAGCTTGGTGGTGTCCCCCTCCCGCTGACGGTCGACGACCTCGGGTAGGGTCAGGGTGATCTCTTTCTCGAGACGTGCCGCCAGTTCGGGGTCTCGGCCCAGGGTGGTGTCTTCGCGGAAGCGGTTGCTACCCCGCCGGTGAACCTGGCGCAGAATGGCCTGGGCATCGCCCTGGCCGCGGCCGTAGCGGCTTTTGAGCGCATCGCAAAGGGATAAGAAGGTGTGTGTGAGGATCTCCATCATCTATCCTTCAGATGGGTGCCATTAATAATCGATCTTACCTTGCCGTGGGGATTTGCCGATGTCAAGATGGTCAACCCTGTCTTTCCCATAACCCCTCACAACAATGGGGGCCTGGCCTGGGACCCCGGGCCGGATAGTGGAGGTCATTGAATGCATCGTCGTTTAATTTATTGTCTGATTTCCCTGTTGCTGCTGGCAGCGCTCGGCGCCTGCGCCGGCACCCCGGCATCGCGTCCATCCGAACCTGCCCGACAGGTGGGCTATGCCAGCTACTATGCCGATCGTTTCCATGGCCGCCGTACCGCCAGCGGGGAGCGCTACCATTTACGCAAGCTCACCGCTGCTCACCGCAGTCTGCCCTTCGGCACCCTGGTGCGGGTGCGGGTGCTCAAGACCGGCGCCTCGGTGAAGGTGCGCATCAACGACCGTGGACCTTTCGTCAAAGGCCGCATCATCGACCTCTCGCGGGCGGCGGCCAAGGCGCTGGGAATGCTGCGCGCGGGGGTCGCCAAGGTGGAGATCAGGGTCATCCAAAAACCGTAAACCCTCCTGCGGAAGCTGGACCTGGTTTTATACCTAATTTTTTTCAGTGATCAATCACCACAATATTAAGCACTTCAGAATCATCATTGAAGCTCTGGGTAAAATCAGGCCCATCTAAAGGTGTTGATTTCCCCACAGCGGCCGATATTAGGGTTAATAAAATATCAGCCCCAGGGAGATACACCATGTCCACAGCCACCCAAAAGATCTGGCTTCAAACCATCACCAAAGTACTCGGTCTCACCCTTTTCACCGGCGGCATCTGGATGGCCTGCAGTGCCCTGGCATTGGCCTTCAGCCCGCCCAGCTATGCCGAGCTGTTGACCCGCATCGAGTTGCCTGCCAACATCAAAGCGACCCTGGAGGCAATGCAACCCCAAGGGGCGACCCTCGTGCGCCAGGTGGCGGCCACCTTTGTGTTGCAGGGGCTCCTACCCATGGTTCTGGGGTTTTTTCTGGTCCGTACCGGTGGCGGGTTCAAGCCCGTCTTTGGCACTGACGCTCCTTTGAGTCCCAGATCCGCTCTGCGCCGTTTTTTCATCCCGCGCATGTCTTTCGCCCTGGCCCGTATCGAGGACGATATCGAGAGGGGCTATCAGCCATTCACTCTCGGAAAATAGTGCCCTGATGATGGGAGAAATCTGAATTGGCCGCCTTTGCCTAATTCTCTATCGGCATTTTTCATAGGAAGAGGGGTGGCCTAACCCACCGCCGCCCACAGGGCACCCTTGATCACAAGGTAGTAGCGCACGGCCTTGCCCAGGGTCACCCAGGCAAGGAAACGACCCACGGGAATCTCCAGACTGCCGGCTGCCACGGTGAGGGGATCTCCGATGATGGGCGCCCAGGCGAAGAAGAGCACAGGCGCCCCCCAGCGAAGGATGCTCCGGTGTGCCTTTTTCCAGGCCGTTGAGGATTGGCGGGGGTGTCGCCGCCGCCATAGGCGTGCGCCCCAGCATCCCATGAGGTAGTTGACAACGGCGGCCAGGGTGTTGCCTGCGGTAGCCGTCAGAAAAACACTCAGGGGATCCAAACCGTTGAGGCACAGCAACACGACCCCGGCCTCGGATCCCAGGGGTACCACGGTGGCCGCCAGGAAGCTGAGCCCGAAGAGGGCCGGCAGGCCGTAGGAGAGAAGAAGGGTTTCACCCATGGTCTGGCCTCAGGCACGCCGCTGCATCCATTGATTCCTACCTTTGCATAGCTTTCATTGCGGTTCTTTGCATGGTAGCCATCACATCGTAATCTTGCCCCTTGGCATTAAAAGGTGTATTTCACAAGGCAATTCCGCTCACCGAATCGAGACCATCGCCTTGAGACCCTCTTCTGTCGTAACATCATCCCCCTGCTTCAGGCGCTGCGCCTGCCTCTGCTGTTTGCTGGGACTGTTGTTGTCACCCATAGGCGCTTCGGCGTTGCAAACCCTCTCCGTCGATGGGGTCACCCTCACTTATCGGGCGCAGGAGGCCGAACTGGCCGTCCGTCTTGCGGCCAAGATTCCGGCTATGACAGCCTTTCTAACGGCCAATGGGCTGCCCATTGTCACACCTTTGCATGTGATCATCGACCCTGAGCGCGACCGGCCCCTGGCGGCGGTACACATCATCCCCCATCGACAGATCCGCATTCCGGTTCGAGCCCCGGGGGTGTTTGAAGAGGGCTGCCTGGAAGCCGACCCCTGGGCCTACTTTCTCTTCATGGGTCTCTGCCGCCATGGCATTTTTCAACAAGTGGGCGGGCTGCCCGGGGCCCTGCGGTATCTTTTCGGCCAGATGATGAGTCCCAACGCTCTCTCGCCGGCCTGGATTTTCGACGGCGTTGGCCATCACCTCTACCACGAGTTCCAGCCCCAGGCGCGCCCCAACCCCCTGGACAACTTGATCCGAGCCCATGTGCCCCCTCCGGATCTGGCGCGCCTCAGCAACCATAGCGAAACCTGGCCCGGACCCGATGTCTATCGTATATACGGGCGTGGCTTTATTGCTTGGGTGGTGGACCGCTTCGGCTGGGCGGCCATGCTTGAATTTTTTGACCACCACGGCCGGGGCCTGGTTCCCGTCGAGGTTACCACCAAGGCGGTCAAGGCCTTCGGACACACCTGGGTGGAACTGTGGGGGCTATACCGTGCTGAATGGCTGGATAGGAATGGGAAGCCCGGCGGTGGGATCTCCCTGGTGGGCATGACCCGTGATGGCGACAGCCATTGGGATGCGGCCGGGGTGACCCCCGGCCCCCATCGCTTTCGCCAACGCGGGCGTTACGGCCACAGAACCAAAGCGGGGACCCTCTGGCTTTCGGAACTCGGTGATGACGGTCGCTACGAGCTGGTGGCCTATCAGGGGGAGGGCTTTCGCCTGGGCCGGGCGCACACCTGGGACCCTGGTGCGGGCGGCGTGGCGGTGGGGCGCATGGGCCACCGGCCGGCCCTCCTGCTCTTCGATGACGCCGCTGGGTTTGATGCCGAACCCCAGCGGGTGCCGGCCCCGACCGGCGTGATCCAGCTCTCCGGACCGGTGCGGGACACCGACGGGCGGGTGGCCGTTGCCGGCAATAGCGCCGGCAACTGGGATATATGGATCTACCAGGGTGCCTGGCGGCGCCTCACCCGAGGGGGTGCCATGGATGTGGACCCCTGGTTAGAAGGCTCCCACCTGGTTTTTGCCTCGGATCGCAGCGGCCGGTTCCAGCTCTATGCGACGGATCAAAGCGCTCAACCCCAGCCCGTTTCCGCTTGTTCCAGCGCCGCCCTCCTGCCCCGCGGCAACCGCTACCTCTGCCTGGGTGCGAAAGGCTGGCAGCAGGTGGTCCTGCCGCAGACGACCATCGCGACCATGACATCTGCCCCTGGTTCAGCTTTGCCTTCGGTTGATGAGGCATCTGATGATGAGGCTCCTGAACCGACGCCTCTCGAGGCGGTGGATAAATCATCACCCGTTTCACACCCATACTCGGCGTTCGCGAGCGTCTGGCCCAACTACGTGCGTCCCGATATGTTTTACCGCGGCACCGATTTTCAACTTGGTTTGGCTACGCGAGGTGAGGATGTCTCCCGTGAAGTGGAGATCGACGGTGGGTTTCGCTACAGCTTCGACCTGGATCACCTCTCCTGGCGCATTGGCGGCTGGCGCCGTGGGCTCGGAGCGCGTCTGACGCGCTACCCCATGGAGTATGATGCCCTCTTTCGTCCTCCGGTGGAGGAGGACCGCATCGAGGGTAAACTCCACTGGGAGGTGGTCGAAACCCCGGAGGTGACCCTGTCGGCCAACTATCGTCATGTGGAGCCCCTCTTCGATGAGGGTGAAACGGACGACCACATCTGGGGAGGTTTGCACCTGGGGCAGGAATGGGCCATGGGGATGCTTTGGTCGGATCTGGAGATGTTTGCCGAAGGCAACCAGTCCCTGTTCGGCGGCGGGCGGCTCCAGTTGGGAAAACGGGTCATGACCGTCCTGCAGATGATGGGGGGCAAGACCTGGGGGCAGGGCCGGCCGGGCACGACCACCTATCGTGTCGGCGGCAACGTGGCCGAGGGTTTTTTCACCCGGCGCCCCTCACGCCTTTTTCCCATTCGCGGTTTCTCCCAGGATCTGCTCGAAAACGACCAGGCTGTCGTCTCCCATATAGAGGTTTTTTGGCCCCTGGCCAACCTGCAGAAAGGGTATGGTACTTTGCCGCTGTTTCTGCACCGTTTGCGCCTGGGCACTTTCGTGGATGCCGGGGTGGCCACCGACCCCATGACTGCAGATCAACTGCTGGTGGGGGCCGGCCTGGAACTGGTGACCTCCATGGAGATCATCTGGGGGTTTCGCTCCCTCTTCCGTCTGGGAATCGCCTGGCCCGTTCACCAGCCGGATCAACTGGAGGAGGAGGGACCAGTGGCCTTGATTCAGCTCGGCAGGCCGCTGTGATGTCTTGTGGATCGAAGTTGGAGCCCGCCGTGCGCCGTGTCGGATGCAGAACAGCGCATTTTAAGATGAGGTTTGTGGGGCCTTTCGAGGTGCTTGCATTTTGTCTCTCAGGGCGGCATAATCCGATCCTTTGTAAACCTTGGCACTGGCCATGAAAAATAATCGTTCTGACAGGAACAATGAGCGTCCTCCGGTCCATGGCGGGAAGGCGGCTAAGAAAGGAAATTGGCATGCGAATCCTCGTTGCTTACAATGGTTCTGATTCAGCCAAACGGGCCTTGACCATTGCCCAGAGACGGGCCCGGGCCCTCTCCGGCGAGCTGCTCATCTGCAGCTCGGCTGACGGCGCCGATATAGATGAGAGCACCGAGACTGCCCTTAAAAACGATCTTCGTGAGGCGGAGATGCTTTGTCAGGCGTGCGGCATCACCTGCACCACACACCTGGCCATCGGCAAAAAGACGGCCGCCGAGGATGTGCTGGCCTATGCCAGCGAGGAGGCCGTGGATGAGATCGTGGTGGGGATCAAAAAGCGCTCCCAGCTGGGGAAGATGATCTTCGGCTCCACGGCGCGCATCATTATTATGCAGGCACCCTGTCCGGTGTTAACCGTTAAGTAGTGCCCATCCACATCTTGCTTGCTCGATGGATGCTTAGTCGTGCCCCGTTTCTGGACAGGCGACTTAAGTCGCCTCCTCCAATACGCTTATGACACCCCTGGGCCAACAGATCACCTATTTCGATACCTTTGAGGCCCGCGAGGCGGCCTTCAATCGATTTGTGGCCCATCTGATCCCCTGCAAAACCGCGGGACCCCGCCGTTTCTGGGAGGAGTTCCGGCGTATCGCCGATCAAGGTCTGAACGCGCCGCCGGATGCAGGCCTGGCCTATATCATGGCCAATCCCCGTGACGGGCTGGTCTACGGCTCACCCTTCCAGGTCCTGGCAGCGGCACGCATGGCGGCGGGGCTGCCCTCGCCGGGGGATCCCGAGGCCGTTGCCGCCCTGGCCGCCGAGTACGGTCTCGCCAATCAGCTCGTCCAGCCCATGCGCACCCTATCCGGCGGCGAAACCGTCAAATTGGCCCTGGCCCGCACCTCAGCGGCGGTGAGTGGCAGCCGGACACTGGTGATCGCCAGCCCCTTCTGCTGGTTGTCGCGCGGGAATGCCGGGCTGCTGGAAAAAGCCATCGCCACCTTTGAGCGGCATGCGCTGCCCGTTCATCTGTTGGCACTCCGAGGAGAGGATGACGCCAGTGAGCTGACCCAACCTGTGGGAGGGGGACTGCTTGCCGGTGGGCCTCGTTTCGGCCTCGATTTTGAGGGGGCTGAAATCATGCTGGGGATGGCGGTGGACGCCAGCCATCGCCCGCCGGCCTTCGCCGCTATCGACGATGTCCGGCTGGACCTTACCTCCCCCTGTCTGGTCAGTGGGGACAACGGTCAGGGCAAGACCCTTCTGGCTAAGGCCTTGTGCGGGGCGGTGTCAGTCCGAGGGCGCGCCCGGGTATCCGGCGGTGGGGCGCGGCTGCTTTTTCAGAATGTGATCACCCAGACCCTATTACGCTCCACGGAAACCCTCAAGCTTGCCGCCCGGGAGAGCTGCGGGGCGGTAGCACTGGAGAGCGTTCTGGCGGCTTTAGTAGACGCCTTTGAGATCCATGGGGGCGATGTGGATCGTGTGAGCGGCCCAAACTCACGCGAGAGCCTGCTGGTGGCCAAGTTTTATATGGTGGCGGCGCGCCTGTGCGGCCGGCCGGCCCTGCTGACTCTCGATGAGCCCGACTGGGGGCTTTCGCGTCGGGAGGCCGCGGCCTTTGTGCTGGCAGTGGTCACCGTCGCCCATGCCCAAGGGGTTGCCATCATGCTGGTCTCCCACAAACCCTGGTGGCAGGCCCTGGCGGCCTCTCACTTGACGGTGACAAAGAAGCGTTGCGCCGGCGTTGATGCTGATGCCGATCTTCCCCAATTCACTATTGCCCTGGGAACGGATGCGGTGGTACCTCAAGGGGTGGCCGGGGAAGAGGCGCCACGGGTAGGCGTGCCATGAACCGGTATGATAAACGTTGGCGCCTCCTTCTACTCCTGATCCTGGGAATTCCCACCTTTACGGGCTATCCCCTCGGACATTGGCCGCTGGAGATAGTAGCGGGCGCCACTTGGGGCTGGGTCCTCTACTGGCTGGTGACATCCTGTATGTTGCGGCTGCTCAATGGTAAACGCCGCCACGGCATCATCCTGGGGGTCAGCGTGCTCATCACCCTGCCGGTGGTCTTTGTGGGCGCGGGCGTCTCTTTTTTGCTGGCCCTTGGCAGCGGTCCCTTAAGTCAATTGGGCTATGGTTATAGCGGCCATTATATCAGTCTGTGTCTGACCATGCTGACGGTGGTCCCCCTGGCCCTATCTATGGCGGCGGCCCTCCCGGTCCAGGCATTGGAGCAACGCCTGCTGCAGGGCTGTACGGTATCGCCGCGTGGCAAGGCCCTCCTCATGGCGTTGCGTGTCTTTAACCACATTGTTTTCTTTGTGATCCCCACCATCCTCGAGGTGGTTCGTGAGGAGAGCGTGGGCGGCCGCTGGGCACCGCTCCTGACGGAATCCGGCGGCGTTTTTGGATGGTGGTTACGCTGCCGACGGCTGATTCACATGATGGTCATCATCGCCACGGAGGGGATCTGCTCGGCGGTACAGCTCATCCCCCTGTGGGCGGTTGAGATCGCCCGCTTGCCCAGCGATGGGGATTGATTATTCAGATTGAAATACAAGCAAACACGGAGAAGAGAGACCCATGGGGAAGGAATCGGAAGTTAAAAGTTTGTTCCGGGTCGGACTGATTGCGGCCTTTGCCACGCTTGCCTTTGTGGGCACTCTGGTCATCCGGGTCCCCATTCCCGTCACGGGCGGCTATTTCAACCTGGGCGATACCTTTGTGATGGCCGCCGGACTGCTCTACGGCCCCCTGGTGGGCGCCCTGGTGGGGATGATCGGCCCGGCCCTGGCCGATGCGGTGGGCTTTCCCCAATTCATCCTGGCCACCGCCGTGGTGAAGTTCTGTGAAGGGGGGCTTGTGGGGCTGATCGGGAAAGCTGGCAGCGGTGCCCCCCAAAGCTGGCGACCCTTGTTGGCCGTGACCGTGGGGGTTCTCGTCCTGGCCGGCGGGTACTTTGTGTTCGAGGCGTATTTCTATCCCGCCCTGGCAACTAGCATCCCCTTCTTTGCCGTCACTGATCTCAAGGCCGCCATCGCCGAGATTATGCCCAACCTGCTCCAGGGAGGCATCAGCGCGGTGATCGCTCTGGGGATTCTGCGGGTCTTTCGTCGTCCCCAGCGGTGATGCTGCTGTCCATGTCGGTATCAAGGCCGTTGTTTGGCGGTACCTTCAGGTACTGGTAGACAGACCGCAGGCGCAGGAGAAAACCCACCACCAGGGCGGCGCTGATGAGGATGATCAGGCTGGCGGCGAAAAAGGTCATGATGAAGGTGAAGGGGTCGGGCAGACGGTAGGCGGCCATGAGCAGCTCGACACCGAATGCCAGGAAGAAGCATCCCAGCAGGATGAGGAGCCCTTGCGCCAGCCACCACAGGGGGCGAATACGGAAAGGGTTTTTACCCATGGACTCCATGGGCTTCATGCCGGACCTGACGGGGATATTTTTTGGGCGCCTGCCGCGACGACCAACTTTTCCAGGGCCCCATAGGGGTGGGCTCCCACCAGTAGACGTCCATTGACCCTGAAGCTCGGAACGGCTGTGATGCCGGCTTCCCGGCTGCGTTGCCAGTCGCCGTCCACGGCTTGGGCGTAGTTGGGGTCGGCAAGGGCTTTGGCGGCCTCATCCGTGGGCAAGCCGATGCCTTTGCAGATGCTTAGGAGCTCCTCCCTGAGGGCGATATTGCGCCCTTGGACGAAATAGGCCTGGAAGGTCGCTCGGTGAAAGGCGTCGCCCTTGCCCATGCTTTCGGCCCACTTGCCCAACTCCTGGGCCTTGCGGCTGTTGTATGTCATCTCCCGATCCCCGAAGGGCAGCCTGAGCCGCTGGGCCTCCTGCTGGAGATGCCTGCGCGCCCCGGCCAGATCGAAGTCCCGCCCCTTGAACAGGTCTTCCAGGCTGCGGCCCTGATCCGGTGTTTCGGGGTGGAGGGGAAATGCGATCCACGCCACGTCGACTGCGTAGTGCTGCCTAATCCGTTCAATACGCCCGGTAATGAAGTAGCACCACGGTCAGACGTAGTCCGAAAAGATTTTTAATGCAATAATTTCAGGCAATTGCGTGCACCTTTCCTTTTTTGAATAGTGCAAGAAATATAGAAAAAGTAGTTCCCCATTCGTTCCCCAAAAACCCTATTCGTTCCCCACCTTTAGCTTTTTGTCAAGAGCTCTTCTGCGAGCTGATAAATCCACCTTGGCATAGTGTCTAACCGAAGATAAGTCTTTGTGGGCAGTAGCAAGTTGGACATCGTGAAGGTTGTATCCATATTCGTTTACAAGTTGGGATGAAGTTGAATGTTTTGTCCCTTCATACAGAGAACACTTAATACCTGCTTTCTTACAATACCTTACCCATTTAGCATAGAGTCCTTCCCTCCTATAATACTGGCTTTCCCTTGTCGATTTGGGGTTGACGAAGAAGAATGGGCTGCTTAACCACCATTCTTGCTTACGTAACCATTCGATCCAAGGTTTGTAATCTTCAGCACATGGAACCAAAACTAATTCATTGGTTTTAGTGCTATTTAATACTTGACCTTTTACCATAGTACGATGAACGTAAAAAACACCATCTTTGTAATCTGATTTCTGTAAGGCACATGCTTCAGATGGTCTGCGGAGGTGGTATTTCAACCAAAATAAAATGGCTTGATCGTGTTTGGGAAACATCCTGATAAAGTTTATTTGGTCTTCTTCACTCAACCACCTTATTTCGTGGTCTTCGTCATCATCATAG
>JBNKKA010000011.1:0-47189 GCA_050291585.1 Desulfobacteraceae bacterium | reverse complement strand
GGGCTACGACTTGGTTTATTTCGGTGACACGGCGCGCACGCCTTACGGCAACAAGAGCACCCTCACCGTCCAGGCCTACGCCAGCCGCTGTGCCGATTTTCTGATCTCAAAGGGTGCCCAGGTGATCATCATCGCCTGCAACACCGCCGCCAGCGCGGCCGCCGACCTGCTCACCAACACATACGCCACGCCAATCTTTGAGGTGATCACCCCTGGTGCGGCCCTGGCCGCCCGGCTGAGCCCCAAAGGCCGCATCGGTGTCATCGGCACGCGCAGCACCATCGCCAGCGGCGCCTACGAGAAGCGGATTCTACAATTCCGCCCCGGGGCGGAAGTCGTTTCTCAGCCTTGCCCCCTCCTGGTGCCTCTGGTGGAGGAGGGCTGGTTTCGGCGGCGCGAGACGGCCATGATCGTAAAGAAGTACCTGCGGCCCTTAAAGCTGCGCCAGATCGACACTCTCATCCTGGGGTGTACGCACTATCCGGTGTTGGCCGATCTGATCCAAACCAAGGCCGGTCGGCGCATCCGCCTGGTGGACTCGGCCGCGGCGGTGGCCGACCAACTGAGGGCCCACCTGGACGAGACCCCTGACCTGGCCGCCACCCTCTGTCGCAAGGGACGCAGTGAGTTCTACATCTCCGACGTCACCCCCCAGTTCGAGGCAATCGCCCAGAAAGTCCTCAACCGCCGTCTCAAAGTACTTCCCGCCGAGCCCTGAACAAAAAAACTACCCGCTAAGCTTTGACAGCGGCGTATTTCGGCCCTGCGATGAGCAGGTTGTTGGGCAGGGTGCTCTGGATGCGTTCCATTTTACTGCCGAACAAAAAGTCCTTGATCAAGCCGTGTCCGTAGGCCCCCAGGACCAAGAGAGCATCATGTTCCACAGCGTAGAGATTTTCCTCCAGCTTGCCCTTGTCGAAGAAATTCCATTGGTGGCCGTAGCGTTCCCACTCCTTGAGCAGGCCCGCATCGGCCACCACCTGGCGGTAACGGTCGGCTCCCCCTTTTTCTGCCTGGGTGAACATATTTAGGGGCTTGCCGCTCTGGCGGGCGATGCGAATGCCCAAACGCAGTGAATTGAGGGCGTTCTGTGATCCACCGAAGAAGACCGTGACACTGTTCCAGGCCTTGAACACCGGGCTCGTGATCAGCACAGGGAAGCGGGCGGCCTTGACGATGCGGCGCACCCGCGGGCCGATATGGCCGAGGCCGATCTTGGAAGACAGGTCGCTGATGCTGCGTGGGCAGCACATGTAGTCGAAGTGTGTGGGGATGTCGGGCAGCCCGTGGGCGGTGAAGTTTTTTGGGACCAGGAAGTCGGTCTTCAAGCCATTTTCTGCCACCAGGGCCTCGGCATGTTCCCGGCTGGTTTTAGGGGCCGTGAGATAAGAGCCGTCCAGGTCCACCTGGGTGACATCGTTTTCAAAATACATCAGAAAACGGGTGGATTCGGGAATGTAAATCTCCGGCAGGCATCCCACCATCTGGCAGAAGTACAAGGACTGCAGGAGGGTTTCCCGTCCAAAGGGTGTATTGCGGAAGATGTGAAAGAGTTTAGGGGTCACGATGGTTCTCCTTGGCATATTTTCGTGGCCATTCTTGAAAAATTTTCCGCATGGCCACTTTGGTATTAGGTCGTACTCGTCTGTACCATCAACTCGCGGCGATATTTGTCGAGCAGGGTGGCCTTGGAGATCATCCCCACGAACCGCTGGTTGGCCACCACCGGCAGACTGAATTTTTTAAGCGCATCCATTTTATCAAGAACATCCACCAAGTCGTCATCGGGTCCGATGGTGTCGATCTTGGTCTTCATCAATTGGCCGAGGACCACCGCCTGGTAGAGTGGCGGATTGAACAGATAGGGGCGCACATCATCCAGGTGAACGATGCCCACGAAGTGGCCGTTCTTGACATCCTCAACCGGAAAGAAATTGCGATGCGATTTTTCGAGGATGGGGATGAATTCCCCCAGGCGCATTTCCGGGGTTACCGGTATACAGTCTGTTTCAAGGAGTTCGCCGATGCGGATGTCGGCCAGCACACGGGCATCAGTGCCGGGGCGCAGTAGCTGGCCCTGGTCGACGAGATCTTTGAGATAGAAGGAGGCCGGTTCCACATACTGACAGGCCGTACTGGCCACGGCGGCCACCAGGGTCAGGGGCACGATGACGTCGTAGCCGCCGGTTATCTCCACGATGAGGAAGATACCCGTTAGGGGCGCCTGGAGGATGCCGCTGATCATGCCGGCCATGCCCAGGAGGGCAAAACAGCCCTCATCCACCCAGACCACATGCGGCCAGAGATGGGCGATGGCACGGTGATAGGTCAGGCCCACGAAGCTGCCAATCACCAGGCTGGGGGCGAAGATGCCGCCTGAGCCGCCCCAACCCAGGGTGAAAGCGGTGGCGACGATTTTCATCGCCAACACCGCGGCGGCGATAATAAGACCGGTGCGAAACCCCCCGTCAATGGCGTACTGAATAGTATGGTAGCCCTCTCCGAGGACGTCGGGCAGGCCCATGCCGATGAGGCCCACCACAGCACCGCCCATGGCTGCCTTGAGCCACTGGGGTGATTTGATTTTCCCCGTCCGGGCGCTCATGCCCCGTAAGGAACGGGTCAGGAGGATGGAGGCGACCGCACAGCAAAGGGCCAAGCCCAGACAGGCGGCAATATCCACCATGGAGATTTGAAACTCCCGGTGGGCAAAGGCGATATTGTTGCCCTGGAGCAGGCGGCTGACCTTGGTGCCGGTAACCGCGGCGATTGCGATGGGGATGATATTGACGGCCGACCACTCGCCCAGGACAACCTCCATGGTGAAGACCATACCGGCGATGGGGGCGTTGAAGATCGCTCCGATGGCGCCCGCCGCTCCGCAACCCACCAGGGCCACCCGCTGGCGGTCGTTGAGGTTGAAGAGCCTCGCGATGTTGGAACCTATGGCCGCCCCGCTCATCACTACCGGTGCCTCGGGGCCTGCGGAGCCGCCGCTGCCGATGGTGAGGCAACTGGAGATCAGGCGTGAGAAACTCGATCGCAGGCGAATCAGACCGCCATAACGGGAAACACTGTAGATCACCTCCGGCACACCGTGGCCGGCCCCTTCGTTGACGACCTTGTCCAGGAAGAGAGAGGAGAGGGCGGCGCCCAAAGCCGGAAAGGTGAAGGCCCACCAGTAGTGGCGATAGTGGTGCAGATAGCCGAGCAACGCCACCAGGGCGCGGTTGAGGGCAATGGCGGCCAGACCGGCGCAGATGCCCACGATGACGGCGATGCAGATCAACATTAGACGGTCGTCATAGCGGAAGAGGGGCCAGTTTGCCGGGTAGCGCCAGAGTTTCATGGGTGGTGTCGAATCTGCTTATAGGGTGTCCAGCTGCTGTTCAAAGGCGGCCACGCGCTCGTAGAGTGCCTGGGGTGCTGGACGGGATTGTAATAAGGAGACAAAGGCATCGTCCCGTACACAGAATGCCAGGCGCGACATACAATGCAGGTGGGTGTTGATGCTTGGACTCAAAAGGATGAAGAGCACGAAAACCGGGCGGTCGTCGACGGCTTGAAAGGGGAGGGGGCTCTTGAGAAAAAAAGTACAGATGGTGGGGCTGGGCACCGCAGTCTTAAGGGGCGTGCGGGGATGGGGAATGGCCACCCCTTTGCCTACCCCGGTGGAGGCCATAGCTTCGCGTTCGATCAGACGGTTGAGAAGTACTTCCTGATCAGCGACGCTCAGATCCAGCTCCGTATCCGTCAGACGCTGTACCGCTCCTTGTAAAACCGCTTCTTTATCTACGCCTTCGAGGTCATAAAACACGCCACCGCGGCGCATGGCGACGTGGATGTTGTCTTGCTGAGAGACCTCTTTGCCACCGTCCCCATCTATTGTTACATGGAAGGGCAGTTTATGTTGAGTGGCCCACTTCTCCAACACGCGTTGCCGAAAGTGAATATCGCCCTGCTGGCGTTGAAAGGGAATCCGCCCCTGGCGCACCCAGCGCTCTACGGTTTCAACGGGCAGGTCCAAGGCCTTGGCGACTTGTTCTAAGGATAACTCCATTTCCCAATCGGCTCCAGTTCGAGATCGGTTTTGCCAAACGGTTTGGCGTGCTCCAAACTTGGAAGAATAGCTGGGATTATCCCTGGGTGCAAGGAAAATATGGGCGACGCGAGCGCCAAAGCGTTTTTAGGCTAAGGATTTTTCGCCTTGTTCCAACTGGGATCCAGCCGCCTGCACCACCTGGATATCGCGTTTGGGGTAGGGGATCTCGATCCCCTCACGACCAAAGGCCGAGTGGACACCGTCGGTGACATGCGAAATGGTGTCCATGCGGCGGCGGGCATTGGCGATCCAGACACGCAATTGTAAGTCCACCGATGACTCGCCGAAATTTCGCACTACCACTCTGGGCGCCGGCTCGCGCAGCACCCAGTCGGCGGTCAGAGCCACATCGGCGATTACGCGCTTGGCCTTTTCGATGTCGGTGCCATAGCCTACGCCGATGTTAATGCGCACCCGGATGCTGGTGGTGATGGTGGTGTAGTTGACGATATCGCGGGTCATGATCTGGTTGTTGGGAATGATGATCACGATGTTGTCAGTGGTTTTGATGCGTGTGGCGCGCAGCCCCACATCGAGGACATCGCCCCAGGTAGCACTGCCCGTTGGGGCGCTCCAGACCTCGATACGGTCGCCCACCTCAAAGGGGCGGTCGATGATGAGCAGGATACCGGCGATGAGGTTGGAGAGCGTGTCCTTGGCGGCGAAACCCACGGCAACACCAAGCACCCCGGCGCCGGCCACAAAGGGCATTACGTTGATGCCCAGCATATCCAGAGCCAGCACCATAGCAATGGCGTAAATGATAACACCGGCAAACTTGTTGAGCAGGTCGAAGAGGATGTCGTCCGCCTTTGTCTCTGTTCGGCTGGCCAGGTGTGTCTCCATGGCGTTGAGGACCATGATGAGGGCATTTTTTGCAGGACCGGCGAGGAGGATGATAAACAGGGCATAGAGGGGCGGCTCGACGGCAGGCAGTTGCAGCAGGCGGACGAGAATATTGAGGGTCACAAGCAGGAGAAGATAGAAGAGTGCCTTACGGACCAGGTCGACCATCTCCTTGGTGATCGTGATGATGCGTACAAGTTGGCGTCGCTTTTCAAGGGTTGCGAGGATCTTCTTGACGATTAGCCAGAGCAGACCAGCGAAGAGTAGGGTGACGCCGGCTTTATAAATGATAATTAAAAACGGCATCTCCTTGCCACCCGGTGCGGTGAAGAACGCCAGGATCGCTTTCCAACTCGGCATAGAGGGGCTCCTTAAGGTGGGAACTTGGTGGATGTATGGGCGTATGCGCGTGTGAGCAAAGCCAATTGCGGACGTATACCGCTGCCGCCTTGTGCAGGCCGACGGCACCTATCAAAAGCAGACTCTTAGTGAGGGATCAAGTGCTTTTTCATATCCGTTAGGCGCTGAGGGGGTGTGGGGTACGGAAGCTTGCAACCGGATGCCCATAGTATAGGGGAATCCAGGAGGTCTGGGGTGGGGTTGGGAACTCGTTCGTAGGAGATAAGTCGGGCGCGTATTCCGCGGCAAGGCTTTTTTTGTGAATTTTACACTTCAAGGGCCTGTTTCACTTTGTCCACCGGGCTGATATTCTGGTCTTTCAGGATCGTCTGGATACGCTCCAGACGCCCCAGGCATTCGGCGCTGAGCAGTTCCAAGTTTTGGATGGTTTCGGCCGAGGTCTGCTCGGTGACGTTCATGGCTTCGCGTAAGTCACTGGCATTTTTGATCAGCGATTTGGTGTTGCGCACCTTCTGAAGGCGCATGAGCAGTTCATCAAAGTTGATGGGTTTTTCGAGGTAATCGCCAGCTCCCTTCTTCATCGCCTCGATGGCGTTGCCCACCGATGCGTGTGCCGTGATGAGGATCACTTCGGTCTTAAGATCAGCTTCTTTGGCCGTTTCGAGAACCCCGATGCCGTCGACACCACCGGGCATCTTCAGGTCTGTCAGGACGACGTCGTAACGCTTTTTCTGCAGCAGTCGGACCGCTTGAACCCCGTCTTGCGCCAGTTCAATCTCATAGTTCTCTTTGACGAGCCTCTTCTGGAGTAGATTCAGGGTGACGGGATCGTCATCTACCACCAATATGGTCAAGCTGTTCATGGTCGACTCCTGTATGCCTAATTACGGGGGTTATTTCAATTGATAAAAGATGGACTTCAGGTGTCTTTTAGGGACAAAGCGCGGGCAGATGCCCGTGAGCGACTCCGTCGATCCAATGACCAGATAGCCATCGGGTTCAAGCACATCCGCCAGACGGCTGAATAGTTTTTTCCGATCTTCGAGGGTGAAGTAGATGGCCACATTGCGGCAAAAGATGATGTCCCATTTACCCAAGGCCGTGAACGGGGTCATAAGATTGAGTTTACGGAAGGAGGCCATGGCGCGAAGTTCGTCATTGACCTTCCAATTGGCGCCTGCGGAACGGAAGTACTTGGTCAGCTTCGAGCGTTCCAACCCGCGTTCGATCTCGAATTTATTGTAGGTGCCGTAGCTGGCCTGGGACACGGCAGCATCGGAAATATCCGTTCCCAGGAGCTTGAGGTTGTAGCCCGTCGACGACCCCAGCAGCTCCTTGATGACAATGGCAATGCTGTAGACCTCTTGTCCGGTGGAGCTGGCGGCGCTCCAGATGCGCAAATTGGGCTTGCTTCCACCGTTCTTGGCCACCCGCGCATCGATGAGCTCGGGCAATAGTTTGTGGCGCATCAGTTCGAACGGTCCGCCGTCACGGAAGAAAAGGGTCTCATTGGTGGTGATGGCGTCGATGATCTTGTATTCGAGGTGTTTTTTGGGGTCCCCTTTGGACTTATGATACAGCTCGGTGTATGAGGAGCAGCCTTCCTCTTCGAGGATCTTGCTGAAGCGTGTCTCCAGCAAGTAAGCTTTCGATTTGTCGATGGAGATCCCCGAGATGCCGTAAATGTATTTGGACAGCAGCGCAATCTCATCTGGTTTGATTTTGATCATATGCCGTGTACTCGCTTCCTAAGGATGCCTGATTGCTGCTGTATGCGAAGTTCGCCTGCTGTGTTGCGTTCTATCCGGTATGAATTCGGAGATCATTTCAGTGTCTTGCCGATCTCGTCGGCAATTCTGGCCAGGGGAGCCACTACGTCCACGATGCCTTTTTCGGTGGGCTCTTTGGGCATTCCGTAGACTACGCAACTGGGCTGATCCTGGGCGATGACGAATGCGCCGTTTCTTTTCATCTGCGCAAGGCCTTTCGTGCCGTCGGACCCCATGCCGGTCATGATGACACCGGTGGCGCGGCCGACATAGTGATCCGCCACCGAGCGGAACAGGTAGTCTACAGATGGTTTGCAGCTGTTTTCGGGCGGATCGTTGGTGATTCGCACAATGCGCGTGCGGCCGTCCCCACCGGCGACAATTTTCATCTGCTTGCCACCGGGGGCGATATAGACCGTGTTGGGTTTGAGCGGCTCGCCGTTGGTCGCTTCGCGTACAGTGAGGGCGCATTTTTTATCCAGGCTGTTGGCCAGCGACTGGGTAAAGACCGGGGGCATATGCTGGACGATGACCACGGGTACCCCGATGTTGCCCGGCAGGTGGGGTAGCATCTGGGCCAAGGCATTGGGGCCTCCTGTGGAGATGCCGATGGCGATGATCTCGCTATGGTTGCGACGCCCTCCGGTGATGGAGCGCGGCTGCGGTCGGAGTTGAACGTTTTTCCTCGCAGGCATGGGCTTGATGGGTGCCTGGGGGCGTCCCAGCGGATGTGTGGGCAAGCCACGGCCGCTGCGGGCGAAGGCGGTGATCATGGGCCTGAGGGTATCTTTGATGGCCGCCTTGTTCTGTGCCATGGTGCCGGACTGCGGCTTGGGGATAAAATCGAAGGCGCCCAATTCAAGGGCGCGCATGGTCATGGCACCCCCCTCCTGGGTGAGGGTGCTCAGCATGATGGCGCCCACTTTGGACCCATCTTTACGCAATTGTTGGAGCACTTCCAGCCCCGTCATCTCCGGCATCTCAATATCGAGGGTGAGCAGATCCGGTTGGAGGGATCGGATCTTCACCAGGGCGGCTTTACCATTGTGGGCACTGCCGACTACCTCTACGCCGGGGATCTCGGCGATGACGTCGCTGACTATTTTTCGGTAGAAAACGGTGTCATCCACTACGAGGACACGCAAGGTTTTTCGTGCGGCTATCACCATAGCTCTGACTAGCTTTCTTCCAGCAGTACTTTTTCAACATCCAGAATACCCACCAGACGACTATCTGTCTTGAAGACCCCTTTGAAATAGCGCCCCTGGACACCGCCGATGTTGGCCGGCGGGGCTTCTACCTTGTCCCAGACGGCATCCACCACATCGCTGATGCGGGAGACCAGCAGGCCGACGTATTCTCCCTTGGAATTGACGATGATGTTACGGCTGCTTTCCGTTAGTTCGGTGGTGTCGAGGCCCAGCTTCTTCCCCAGATCGATGATGGTGACGATCTGGCCACGCAGGTTTAGGATGCCCATGACGTAGTCGGGTGCCTGGGGGACCGAAGTCATTTCCATCAGTTTATTGATCTCTTGGACCTTTAAAATATCCATCCCGCACAGCGCTTCACCCACGTAGAAAGTGGCCAGTTCGACCATGCCGGTCTCGTTTTCGGTTCCATTTTCAAGTTCCATGCAAATTCGCCTCCGTGTTCAGATGCATTTGCATCTGGATCATCGTTTCCCCGCTTCCAGTATCTAAGAGCGGTCCTCAGTGGGCCTAAGGCTTATGCGGCTGTCGGCCCTGGTGTTTTTGAGAATGGTCTGGTTGCCGGGTTTGTTCTATCCGGTTACGGCGATTTGCATATGGCTTATTCTATAGCGCTTTCTGCATACCGTAAACCGAAAACAAAGCCGTCGCCGGTCAAGCACCCGGGTTTCAAGCGGGGTTCCTATCAATTGTTGCCCGCAAAAGAGACTGATGCCTCTATCCGTTGGGGCAGAATCCCTGAATCTGGGCACTGCCCGCCCTTTTTACACCATCATCGCTTGCAGATGATCATTAATGCTCTTGAGCAGCTTTTCACGGTCGAGCTTGATCTGGTAATCGTCAATGCCCACCTCTTTACCCCGTGCCACATCTTCCTCGCCGGCCAGGGTTGTCAGTGCGATCACCGGCAGATGACTGAAGGCCGGATGGGTTTTGATTTTCGAGGTGAGTTCAAAGCCGTTCATGATGGGCATTTCGATATCTGTCACCACCAGACCGATATGATCACCGTTTTCCTGCAATAGATCCCAGGCCACAGCGCCATCCTCTGCTTCGATGACACTGTATCCTTCCTCTTCCAAGGATCCCTTGACTTGGTTTCGGAAGAAATTAGAATCCTCAGCGAAGAGAATCGAATAGGTGCTTTCCCCATCTTCCTGAACGATTGCCTTTTCTTCAAACCACTCTGGATTGAGGGTCTGGACGATTTCATACATGTCGATGAGCAGGGTGGTGTGATCGTTGATGATGGCCGATCCCATGATGCCCGTCTGCTTCAGGGTCGTCCCGTCCATATCCAGGCTGGTTTCCATGGCGTCCACCGGTCCAATGGCCAGGAGTCCCACTTCGCGACCGGCTACGATGAAGACGATCACCAGCAGGTTGTCGCTGTCGGCCAGGGGTTTGACCATGGCGGCTTCGTCGATGGAGAAGAGCGGCAGACTGCCGCCGCGGTACTGCATCACCCGTTTGCCGCCTACCTCTTCGATATCGCTAACCTTGATCTTCTCGATGCGCTCTACTAGATTGAGGGGTGCGGCAAACTGCTCCTCTTCGGCACTCCTGAAGATCAGCAGGGATTGGCGATCGGTATTGTCCTTCAGGCTCGCTTCGACAGCGGCCTTCAGCTCTCTGGCTTTGAGGCTGCTTTCCACGGATGTCAGACCGGCCATGCGGGCCAAATTGCTCACATCCAGAATCAGGGCCACCCGGCCGTCACCCATGATGGTGGCGCCCGCGTAACCGCGGCATTTCTTGAGGTCGCGTCCCAGGGGTTTGACCACGATCTCCTCGGAGTCGTGCAGTTCGTCGACCACCAGGCCGTACTTCATCGTACCGGTCGATACCACCACAATGTTGAGGGCGCTGGCGGCCCGGTAGCGGCGCTCCGGTGCATCACTAATTTCCTGCTCGGCGACTTCCGCTGGTGCTTTGCCCGAAGCGGTGTCATTCTCTTCAGTGAAAAGCGTTGTTTGCGCATTGCGATCGTCGGTCATGGTCCGGCGACGATCGGGCCTATAGGTGCCGGTTTTCGGGTCGTGGAAGAGGGGGTTGACACCGATGATGTCGGCCAGCTTAACAAGTGGCAGGAGATCGCCGCGCAGGCGCACCACTTCGGCATCACCCACTCGTTCGATGCGATCGCGCACCTGGTCGGCGGGTATGCGCAGCAACTCCTCAAGGTTCACCTGGGGAATGGCGTAGCGTTCTCCGCCGGTGTTGACCACCTGGCAAGGGATGATGGCCAGAGTCAAGGGCAGTTTGATGCGAATGGTAGAGCCCTTGCCCGCTTCCGAATCGATGTCGATGAGGCCGCCGAGTTTATCGAGGTTGGTCTTAACCACATCCATGCCCACCCCGCGGCCGGATACATCGGTGACCTTCTCGGCCGTGGAGAAGCCCGGTAGGAAGATCAGGTTGACCTGGTCCTTGTCGGACATCACCTTGGCCTGGTCCTCGGTGATCAGCCCTTTATCCACCGCTTTCTGGGCGAGGAGTTCGCCGTCGAGTCCCTTGCCATCGTCTGAGATTTCGATATTTACCTGACCGGCCTCGTGATAGGCTTTCAGATAGATTTGGCCAACCTCGGTTTTTTTGTTTTTGCGGCGGATCTCGGGCACTTCAATGCCGTGATCGACGGCGTTGCGCACCAGGTGAGTGAGGGGATCACCAATGGCTTCGATGATGGTTTTATCCAGCTCGACATCCTTGCCCTCCAGGGTCAGCTCTATCTTTTTACCCAGGCTACGGGCCAGATCGCGCACGACGCGAGGGAATTTATTGAACACGTTGCCGATGGACTGCATGCGTGTCAGCATAATCGCCTCCTGCAATTCGGAGGTGATCAGGTCGATGCGCTGGCCGGCGATTTCTGAGGCGCGATGATCATCGGATGTCATGGACTGCAGCAACTGGTTGCGCGACAGGACCAGTTCGCCCGCCAGGGTCATGAGCTGATCCAGCAGACTGACATGCACACGCAGGCTGGTTTCCTGATCTGCCATGCCGGCCTTGGGACTCGTCTTGGCCTTTTGGGGGGTGGCTGTCGCCGTTGTAGCCTC
This sequence comes from Desulfobacteraceae bacterium, assembly GCA_050291585.1. Classification (GTDB taxonomy): domain Bacteria; phylum Desulfobacterota; class Desulfobacteria; order Desulfobacterales; family Desulfosarcinaceae; genus JASJCL01. Next base: position 35,839 of record JBNKKA010000011.1, on the reverse strand, counting down.
AACGTTTGCGGGATCCGCCTGATAGGTTTCCACCGGTTCCATTTCAGCTACAGTCTCAACTTCCACGCTTGTGGGTTCTTGGGCGCTTGCCTCGGGTACCTCTGCCATTTGCACGTCCTCTTTAGGCTCAGCTGATACCTCCTGAACTGCGTCGCTACTGGCCGGTTGGCCGTCCAAGGTTAACAGCTGCTGGTCGGCCGTCACCTGAAGGAGCTTGGCCGGATCCATATTGAACAACACATTGATATCACCTGGTTTGAGGATCGTGGAGAAGAGGAGGAAAAGCGGGTCAGCGTCACAGGACCAGCTGGCATCGATTTCCGCCGCCGGCGGCAGGGCGACGCTGCTGGCGAGAATCACCCCGGTCTGGTCCATCTCGATAAGAACTTCAGCGAGGGATCTGCTCTTAGCGGTGATATCGGCCGCGATATCGAGGCGTACCAGATAGATGCATTTGGCATCCGCATGGGCGTCGGCCAGAGCCTCGGCGGATGGTGTCAGAACTCCCTGACCGTCGGGTGTCGTTATGGTGATGGTCTCCCCGTTGATCTCAGCTTGGGGAGCATTCGGGGTCGGGGTTTCCGGGGCAACCTCTTGTGAGGCAACCTCATCAGAGGCAACCTCATCAGAGGCCACTTCATGAGAGACAACTTCCGCAGCGGCCGCTGGTGCCTCTTTTGCAACCGCCTTGCCGGCGGAGACATCCTGGAGGGCCTTAATGTGGGTGGAGATGTCAACATCGTTGCTGTCGAGCACATCATTCATCAGTGCCTTGAGTTGATCGGAAGCCTCCAGCATGACGTTGACGATCTCAGGTGTTGGAACCATTTCGCAACTGCGGATTTTACCCAGGATGTTTTCCATCTCATGGGTTAGGTCCTTGATGTTGTTCAACCCCATGAAACCAGCGCCGCCTTTGATGGAATGGGCTGCGCGGTATACCTTGTTCACCAGGTCTTCATCGATATCGGCACCATTTTCTTCAATGGCCAGAAAGTCATTTTCGATGTCGGCCAGGTGGTCGAGGGATTCCTCGAGGTACATCTGTAAAGTTTCGTCATCCTGGATCGTCATGGTCGCACTCCTTTGACAGGTCAATCAGCAATTCTTCCCGACCCGGTGCCATCGCGGGATGAGAAGATACAGTACACCACCCATAAGTTTATAAAAATTTATCTCGAAGTCCGGTAAGCCCTGGCCTTTTCGATAGGGGTCGCCTATAGACACGATGCAAATGGGGTGTCTGTGGATACCCTGGAGTATATATCTGCTGGACCTATTAAAACTTTAGCATGATATGGTCCCTGTGAAACCTCGTCGGCTGACCGGGGAGATGTGTGATGGGCTGTGGCTTGGCGGGGTATTGGATGAGGCTTGTGTCCCTGGAGGGTAGGGACCGCCCTGTCCGGGATGGGACAGGGCGGAATTAGGCCTAAATTATTTGAAGGCAGAAAAGAGGCTGGCTCTAAGATATTCGCGGTTTAAACGCGCGATATTAGTGATGGAGATCTCCTTGGGACATTCCACCTCGCACTCGGTTTCGTTGGTGCAGTTGCCGAATCCGAGGCGGTCAAGGGTCTTCACCATATTGATGGCACGCTGGGCGGCCTCAGGCCGGCCCTGGGGCAGGAGAGCTAGGTGGGAGACCTTGGCGCCCACAAATAGCATGGCCGAGGCGTTTGGGCAGGCCGCCACGCAAGCGCCGCAGCCGATGCATTGGGCCGCATCCATTGATAAATTTGCGTTCTCCTGGGGGACTGGCAGGGCGTTGGCGTCCTGGGCTCCGCCGGCGTTGACCGAGATGTAACCGCCTGCCTCGACGAGACGATCCAGGGGGCTGCGGTCCACTGCCAGGTCTTTGATGACCTTAAAGGCCATGGCCCGGAAGGGCTCTATGGCGATGGTGTCGCCGCTCTTGAAATGGCGCATATGCAACTGGCAGAGGGTCGTGCCGCGTTCAGGTCCGTGGGGCCTTCCATTGACCACCGCACCGCACATGCCGCAAATTCCCTCACGGCAATCATGGTCGAAGGCGATGGGCTCCAAACCCTTGAGGGTCAGCTCCTCGTTGACCACGTCGAGCATCTCAAGGAAGCTCATATCGGTGGATATATTGCGGGCCTCGTAGGTTTCAAAGTGGCCCTTGTCTCTGGGGCCGTCCTGACGCCAAACCTGCAGGGTGATATCGATATTTTTCATCACTTGTAACTCCTTTGCGTCAGTTTGACGTGTTCAAACTCAAGGGGCTCCTTGTGGAAGGCCGGGTCCTTATCTTCACCCTGAAATTCCCAGGCCGACACATGGCAATAGTTCTTGTCATCGCGGAGGGCTTCGTTCTCATCGGTCTGGAATCCCTCATTGAAATGACCGCCGCAGGACTCCTGGCGGGCCCGGGCATCGATGATCATCAGCTCGGCAAACTCCAGAAAGTCGGCTACCCGGCCGGCGCGTTCCAGGCTCTGGTTGAAGCTGTCGTGCTCGCCGGGGATGAGGACGTTCTCCCAGAACTCGGCGCGCAGGTTCTGGATCAGGCCGCGTGCCTTGTCGAGGCCCTCGTTGTTGCGCGCCATGCCGCAGTGATCCCACATGATGAGGCCCAGCTCACGGTGGAAGTCGTCCACCGTGCGCTTTCCCTGGATGGAGAGCAGCTTGGCGGTACGTTCTTTGACCTCGGTTTCGCTTTGGTCGAAGGCCTTATGTTCGGTGGTGATTTTATCCCCCTGGGCGCCCTCATTGAGGTAACCGCCGATGGTGTAGGGCAGGACGAAGTAGCCGTCGGCCAGGCCCTGCATGAGGGCACTGGCCCCCAGGCGATTGGCTCCGTGATCGGAGAAGTTGGCTTCCCCCAGGACGAAGAGGCCGGGCACGTTGCTCTGGAGGTTGTAGTCCACCCAGAGGCCTCCCATGGTATAGTGCACCGCCGGGTAGATCATCATGGGGGTTTTATAGGGGTCGTCGGCGGTGATCTTTTCATACATCTGGAAAAGGTTGCCGTATTTTGTTGCGATCACATCCCGGCCGTCGCGTTTAATGGCATCGGCGAAGTCCAGGTAAACGGCCAGCTGCGTATCGCCCACCCCCTTGCCCGTGTCGCACTGCTCCTTGGCGTTGCGCGAGGCCACGTCGCGGGGCACCAGGTTGCCGAAGCTGGGGTACTTGTTCTCCAGGTAGTAGTCGCGCTCCGCCTCGGGGATCTCTTGGGGCGGTCGCTGGTCGCCGGGGTTCTTGGGCACCCACACGCGGCCGTCATTGCGCAGACTCTCGCTCATGAGGGTCAGTTTGGACTGATAGTCGCCGTGCACCGGGATGCAAGTGGGGTGGATCTGGGTGAAGCAGGGATTGGCGAAGCAGGCGCCTTTTTTATAGGCCCGGAAAGCGGCGGTGACGTTGGAGGCCATTGCGTTGGTGGAGAGAAAATAGACGTTGCCGTAGCCGCCGGTGGCCAGAACGACGGCGTCGGCGGCATGTCGCTCGATGGCGCCGGTGACGATATTGCGAACGATGATGCCCTTGGCATGGCCGTCCACCAGGACCAGCTCGAGCATTTCGCGTCGCGGGAAGAGGGTCACCTTGCCCATGGCCACCTGACGCATGAGGGACTGATAGGCGCCGATGAGAAGCTGCTGACCCGTCTGACCACGAGCGTAAAATGTCCGTGACACCTGGGCGCCGCCGAAAGAGCGGTTGGCAAGCAACCCCCCGTAGTCGCGGGCAAAGGGGATACCCTGGGCTACACAGTGATCGATGATGTGGTTGCTGATCTGGGCCAGGCGATAGACATTGGCTTCGCGGGCGCGGAAATCGCCGCCTTTGACGGTGTCGTAAAACAGACGCCAGATGCTGTCGCCATCGTTGGGGTAGTTTTTGGCCGCGTTGATGCCGCCCTGGGCCGCGATGCTGTGGGCCCGGCGGGGGCTGTCTTGGATACAGAAGGTTTTCACGTTGTAGCCCAACTCTGCCAGGGTGGCCGAAGCGCTGCCGCCGGCGAGTCCCGTCCCCACAACGATCACATTGTATTTGCGCTTGTTGGCAGGGTTGACCAGCTTGAGGTCAAAGCGATGTTTGTCCCACTTATCGGTGATCGGCCCCCCCGGTATCTTCGCATCAAGCTTCATAAACCGCTTCCTTTCTGGTGGCTGTCCATGCCCCATGAAGGCCTTGCCACATGAGGAACTGAACCATGGACGGCAGACTATATCTGGTTCCTTGGGCGCAATTGGAGCCCTAGGTGTAGGGTTAAACCGCTATGGAGAGAAAAATCGGCAGGAAGCCGAAGCCCGCGCCCACGATGACGGCGAACACTAGGCTGCCTCCCCGGATGATGGGCATATACTTGGGGTGGTTGGCCCCGAGGGTCTGAAAGGCGCTCCAGAGCCCGTGGCTCACGTGCACGGCCGTCACCAGCACGAAGGTGATGTAGATGAGGATGTAGGCCGGTTGTTGAAAGGCCTGCGAGACGATGGCCCAGATGGTGGTGTTGGTCTTGTCGACAAAATGGAAGTTGACCAGGTGAAAGATGATGAACCCGAGCATCAGAATCCCCGTGTAGGGCATGGTTCGGGAACCGATGGTGCGGCCGCCGCCGTTTTTATTGACCTTATAGCGCTGGGGGCGGGCTTTGAGATTCTGTAAAAAGAGGATCAGCCCGGTGGCCACATGGATGAGGGCCAGGGTGAGCAGGCCGAACTCCGCCAGAGTGACCAGCGGCCCCAGGGCATGCAGATGATCGGCATAGCTGTTGAAGGCATCCGGGCCCCCGTAGATGGAAAGGTTACCCCCCAGGTGCATCCCCAGAAAACCGCAGAAACTCAATCCCGTGATGGCCATCATCAGCTTTTTGCCAATGGACGACCCCAAAAAATCGGTAATCCAACCCATACTACCCTCCGCTCCCTTTTTCTGGTGGTGGCCAATCGCGAATGGCAACATCTCTCCCGGGGACCTTCAGGGCCCCAGACGGTCCCGGAGGGCCCGTCAACAAAGCGTCTGTCTTCTTGAGACGGCTTCTGAGAAAGAAGCGCCTCCGGTGGAGCTGAGTCGGCGATGATCGGGTGGGATATTGGCCATGGAAGAATGGTCACACGTTAGTGGTACAAAATTTGAACCAAGGGATCAGTACTATTGTTTTACGTCGGATCTGTCAATGAAAAATTTTCGCCACCAGTGGTCGGCCGGCATGGCCAAAAGCGTGCTGCCGAGGCCTTTGCCCGGATCTGTTTTGAGGCGTGCCACCACGTTGGGGAGCCAACTCGCCGGGGGCGCGTAGCCCTTGTCCGCGAGGGCTTTGAGTTCGATGATGAAGGAGAGTTGATCGGCGTCGTAGGCCAGCTGGGCTTCGAGGGTTTGGCCCGTTTCGAACTCCTCCATCAACTCGGCCAACTCGGCCCCGAAGGCCAGATCCACCACCGTATCCGCAACAGCCTTGCCATTGTCGGCCTGGACGTACATTTTTTGAACATAGTTGAGATCGCCCGTGCGCGCTTCGGGAAGGTCGTGCACCAGGCACATGGCCATGAGGCGGCGGCTGTCCGCCTGGGGCTCCAATTGGGAGAGGATGTAGGCGATGAAGGTGGTGGCAAATGAGTGTTCGGCCACCGATTCCTGACCGATCCCCAGGAATTGATAGCCCGTTCGCTGGGTGTGTTTGAGCTGGTAGGCCTGAAAAAGTAATTCGGCGATACGTTCCATGCAGCTGCCTTTCTTTACACTGGGGTTACGGAGATGGCACTGGGCAGGGGCAGTTTTTGTAACGGTAAGCGCCACCTCACCCATAAAGGAGGGCGTTTTGGACGAGCTGCCCAGTCGACCGGCGTATCTCGGTCAAATAATGTTACGGGTATGGAAATTGCTTTAAATTCATCTTTACACCATGGTCCATGGATCAAGTCTTTTGCTTAAACTCTAACGATGGGGATTGCAACGCTATTGCGATTTGGCGTCTTGCATTGCGATGCATAGAAGGCTAACGCTACCTTGAAGCACGAATGTAGCGGCGAACCATACGTGCCGGTCTATTCACTTGACATCAAGGGGGAGAGGGATATAAGGTATAGCCTTCTGAAAATTAAGGAACCTCCGGAAATCCTTTTAAAAACTTACCTTTTTCCTTCGACGACCTTAGCCAGATCGGCGCAACCCAATAAACACTGCCAATATTCGGAGAACCAGGTATGGGAACCTACGAGATTGATGTCATCAAAATGATCAGCGGGGCCGGACTGATGGTCCAGTTTGTCCTCCTCATGCTGCTCTTTTTTTCAGTCACCTCCTGGGCCATTATCATCGTCAAGTTCAGGTACTTGCGGCGGGCTTTTAAAGAATCCGACCAGTTCATCGATTATTTCTGGAAAAGCCGCGACCTGGCCGGGGCTTTTGCCAAGGCCAAGCTGCTCCAAGGGAGCCCCATCGCGCGTGTGTTTCGCATCGGCTACCTAGAGTTGAAAAAGCTCAGTCAGACCGGCGGCTCTCTCTCTCAGGAGGGCAATGGGAGCGCAGGCAGCAATTTAATGATGGGCTTTGGGGGCTCGACCAACGTCAAACGCGCCCTGCGGCGGGCCATTAACTCTGAGACCACGCGCATGGGGCAGATGGTACCCTTTCTGGCCACCACCGGCAACACCACCCCCTTCATCGGGCTGTTCGGTACGGTCTGGGGCATCATGAACTCCTTCCACGGTATCGGCCTGCGCGGCAGTGCCAGCCTGGCCGTGGTGGCGCCCGGTATCTCCGAAGCCCTCATCGCCACGGCGGCCGGCCTGGCCGTGGCCATTCCGGCGGTGATCGCCTTTAACTATTTCATGCAGAAAATTCGCTTCATCGAATCGGAGCTCAACAGCTTCTCCGCTGATTTTCTCAATATTCTGGAGCGCGACATCCTCCAAGGCCCGGGGAGGTAGACGTATGGCATTCAGCATCGGCAGCAGCGACGGGCTCATGTCCGAGATCAATGTGACCCCCTTTGTGGACGTGATGCTGGTCCTTCTCATCATCTTCATGGTGACGGCACCGATGATGTCCCAGGGCGTGGACGTGGATCTTCCCGAGGCCTCCAGCGACCCCCTCTCTGCTGATAAGGAGCCCCTGGTCATCACCATTGATAAAAGCGGCAGTGTCTTCATCAGCGAGCTGAAGGTAGAGGTTAATTATTTACAGGAAAAATTGCGCAAGATCTTAGAGGGCCGTAAGAACAAAGAGGTGTTTTTCAAGGCCGACAAAGATGTCGCCTATGGCATCGTCATCCAGGTCATGGCCGAAATCAAGGGCGCCGGTATCGAAAAATTGGGTATGATCACGGCGCCGCCGAGCGAGCCGTCCGAAAAAACCTCTTAACCGCATTACAGTGGCCACCGCATTCCTGCGGCAACCGCTGTGTAGCGACCCGAATCGCTCATGAACAATGGCACGCCCACATACTGGCCCCAACTTCTGATCTCTTTTCTCGGCCACGTGCTGCTTTTTGTGGTGGTGATCTACTCCCCCGATATCCGCCCCAAGAAGGACATAATGCCGGCGGTGATCGACGTGAGCATGGTAACCCTCAAGGCTGCCAGTCCCAGCGAAAAGGCGGCCCCGGAAACCAAGGCCCCGGAAAAAAAAGAGGTCGCCAAGCCCCCCGAGAAAAAGACTGAAACCATTGCGCCCAAGCCGCCACCGGAACCCAAGCCCGAGCCCAAGGTATCCACGGCCAAGCCCAAGCCCAAACCGGCGAAAAGCAAAGCCTCGCTGAAACGCAAAACCTTCAAGCCTGACCAGGTGGTCAAGCGGGCTATCAAAAAGATCGAAAAAGATGTGGCTAAGAGTGCGGCCAACAGCAAGTCCAAGGCCCTCGATCGCCTGCGCAAGCAGGTTAAAAAGGATGAAGCCAGCCGAGGTACGGCGCCGTCCACGGGTGCCGCGACAGCTAAAAACAGCGGCGGTGGTAAAAAGGGCGCCAGCGGCCGGAGACGGGCGGAGCTGATTGATATGTACCGTATTGAGATCGCATACCGGATTCAGGAGAATTGGGCTTATTCGGAGCAATTGGCCGGCGATGTCAGCAAGGTCAAGGCTAGCATCGTCTTCAAGGTTCTACCCAGCGGCGAGATCATCGATATCTTTTACGTGGACCGCTCAGGCAACGCTTTTTTAGATGAATCGGCCTACAAAGCCATCGTCAAGTCTAATCCGGTTGACCCGCATCCCAAAGGTATCATAGAACCCTATGTTGTGGTCGGGCTCAATTTTACCCCTGAGGGCGTGCGATAGACGATAGCCGTATGACGCTAGACATTAGGCGATAGCCCTGCTGCGCGCTGGGCGGAAGGCCCGCTCTGAGTTTTTTGGACGGATGAACCGACATGGACACCGCGCAGCCTTTGTGCAACCCAATCAGGAACCCCTCTATGCAACGACCCTTTAAGCGCCTGTTGAGCATCCTTTCGCTCTTTTTGATCCTTTCGTCGGCCTCAGTGGCTGCAGGGGCGGCGGATACCACCTTTATCGACATCAGCAACCCCTTTTTGCGCAAGATCCCCCTGGCGGTGCCCCTGTTCAAGAATATCAGCGCTACCGGTCCGGCCGAGGCTCTGGCCGCATCCAGCGCCGACATGATGGCCGAGGCGCTCACTTTCACGGGCCTGTTCAAACTCGTCGACCGGGGGGCTTTCCTGGAGGATCCCCGCGTCACCGGGTTGGTGGGCCCCCAGATCGGCTTTCGCAATTGGACGGCCGTGGGCGCAGATCTTTTGATTACCGGCGGCCTCAGCCTCAGCGGTGATCTTATGGAGATGGAACTGCGGCTCTTTGACACCTTTAAAGAGAAGCTCCTGGTGGGTAAGAAATACAAGGGCTTTCAGCGCGATCAGCGTCGCATGGTCCTGCGCTTCTGCAGCGAAGTCATCTTTCAACTGACGGGCAACCGGGGGGTCTTCGACAGCAAGATCGCCTTCATCTCCAACGGTTCCGGTAGCAAGGAGATCTATACCTGCAACTTCGACGGCAGCAACATCAAGCGCTTCACCCACCACAAGAGCATCACATTGTTTCCGGCCTGGTCCTCCGACGGTGAGTGGATGGCATACACCTCTTACGCCAAGGGAAAGCCCGATCTGTACCTGCGCAACATTCTCAATAGCAAGACCACCATAGTGGCTAAAGACGGCATTCAGATTACGCCAGCGTGGGTGCCGGGGCGTTTCGAACTGGCTGCCACGATGAGCTTCGGAGGCGATCAGGAAATTTATCTGTTGACCGGAACCGGGAAAATTATTAAAAGGCTGACGAAAAGCAGGGGGATAGACGTCGCCCCATCCTGGGCTCCGGATGGAAAACGTTTCGCATTTGTTTCAAGACGTTCCGGTACCCCACAGATTTATGTCCAGGACGTCTCCAGCGGCCGGGTGCGACGCATTACCTATGAAGGTCGCTACAATACCCAGCCGAGTTGGTCCCCCAAAGGTGATAAGCTTGCCTACTCCGGTATCCAAGAGGGCCGGATCAATATTTATGTTACCGACCTTGACGGCAATACGCCCATGCAGCTAACGGATGGTTCCGGGGACAACGAAGCCCCGTGCTGGTCTCCCGACGGCAGCCTGATTGCCTTCAGTTCCACCAGAGAAGGCCCATCCCGAATATTTGTCATGACCGCTTTCGGTACCGACCAGCGTCGTTTGTTACGTTTGCCTGGCGAACAAACGAGCCCCCGGTGGTCACCAAGCGGACTCAACTATCAATGATCATCGGATTGAGAACGAAAAAGGAGGAAACATGAGGAGAAACATCTGGGTTATCTTGGCTATGCTGCTGCTTATACCTGGCCTGCTGTTAACCACGTCCTGCGCTAAGAAACAGGTGCAGACCGAAGCCGCTGTTGAAGAAGCCGTTGAAGAAGTGGAGGAAGATACTGCTGCTGAGGATGAAGCCGCCCGTGAGGCTGAAATGGAGCGCCAAAAAGCCCTCGAAGCCGAGCGTTTGGCCGAAGAGGAAGCAAAGCGCGTCGCCATGATGGCTCTGAACATGTTTCAGAGCGAAGATCTCTATTTCGAGTTCGACAGCGCCGTGCTGACTCCCATGAGCCAGGAAGTTCTGCAGCGCAAGGCGGAGTGGATGAACGAGAATGCGGACGGCACCGTCATCATCGAAGGTCACTGCGATGAGCGCGGTACCAGTGCATACAACTTGGCCCTCGGCGAACGCCGTGCCGACGCCGCCAAGGATTTTCTGGTTAACCTGGGCGTTGCGGCTGATCGTATCACCACTATCAGCTACGGCGAAGAGAAACCTGTGGATCCTGCCAAGAACGAAGAAGCCTGGGCCAAGAACCGTCGGGCCCACTTCGTCGTCGAATAAAGCTCTGTCATTCGTCACTAAAATGCAGCAGTCGGCTGAGTCAGCCGACTGCTGCATTTTCACTTTGTGACGGCGTATAGCGGTTTGTTTTGAGCGGGATAAGACTGTGTCTGGCGAAGCGCTCCACTCTTGGCCAGAAATAAATGAAAGGGGGATACCTGTGAATACGAAGCCGTATTTATTAGTGTGGACCGCTTTGATGGCATTGTTGCTGACCACTGGCTGTGCCCTCCAACGTGATGTGTATATGCTCGAAGAGCGCCTCCTGACGCTGGAGAAACGCAACCGCGACCTGAATAAACAGATTGATTCCATCGATCAGGAACGTCAGGGCCTTGAGAGCAACCTGGAGCAGTTGGGACAGAGAAAGTTGAGCGGAGAGAAACAACTGCGCGGGCAATACGCAAGTATTAACGCCAACGTGGATACGCTAAGGGAAGAGGTTGCCACCCTATCCGGTCGCCTGGAAGAAACCGAACATTACATCCAGATGCAGCAGAACGCCGCAGGCTCCCTCGAGGATCAGGTGCGCCAGAAGCAGAACCTCATGGCTGAAGATCTGGCCAAGACCAAGCGGCGCCTCGATCAGGTGGAGCAGTACCTGAACATGGAGAAGGGTGCTGCCAAGGCCAAGGCGCAGAAAACGGCCGCACCCAAGCCGGCGGCCGCCAACGCCGCGGGCGTGTATGCGGCCGCGAAAAAATCCTTCGACGCGGGAAACCTGGATCAGGCTCGCAACGGTTTCAGCGCCCTGTTGAAAAACTATCCCAAGTCGGACCAGGCAGATAACGCCCAGTTCTGGCTCGGTGAGATCTACTTTCGCGAAAAGTGGTATGAGAAGGCCATTCTGGAATACCAAAAGGTGATCGAGAACTATCCCAAGGGCAATAAAGTCGCTGCGGCGCTGCTTAAACAGGGGCTGGCCTTTTTGAAGATCGGTGACAAGGCCAACTCCCGCCTTATCCTACAGGATTTGCTCGACAAGTTCCCCCAGACCAACGAGGGCCGCATCGCCGCTCAGAAGATAAAAGAGCTTTAATTGTGACCCGCAACCCCGTCAATGGGCCTGCCGCTGGCAGGCGCCCTAATGGCGGGAGGGCCATTGAAAAACGAGCTGCTGGAACGCACACGATCATCGGCATCGATCCCGGCCTGGCGGATACAGGCGTTGCCCTGATCAGCGGCCGGGGGCAACAGGTCGCCACTTACGCCTATGGTTCGGTGCATACCGACAAGGCCATTCCCCTGGCAGAGCGCCTGGATTGCATCTATCGTCGACTGACCAAGACCATCGCAGATGCGGCCCCGGACCTGATGGTGGTGGAAGACGTCTTCTCCCTGAAGCGCTATCCCAAGTCGGGCATTCTGCTGGGTAACGTCACTGGAGTGATATTATTGGCCGGCCAACATAACGGCGTGGCCACGGTACAGGTGTCTGTCCGAGAGGCCAAACAAATCCTCACCGGCAACGGCAATGCCTCCAAAGCTCAACTGGAGATGGCCGTTCGGCATACCCTCGGTTGCAGGGAAGCAATTCGGCCCACCCACGCTTCGGATGCCCTGGGACTGGCCCTCATCGGCCTCTTCCGCTTCGAGCGTCTTTGCGACCCGATACCCCTGAAGAGACGCTGAGGCGGCTTCTCGTATGGATGCCCTGAATCCTTTGCTATCCTACCACGAAGATCATGAAGTGCACGAAGCCATAGATCACCATTTTTTTAGACCTTCATGCCCTTCACCGCCTTCATGGTGAAAAACACACCGGTTAAAGGTTCATCATGATTGGTTACCTCGAAGGCACGCTTTTCAAACTCGAAGAGGAACGGCTGCTGCTATTGACCCAACAGGTGGGCTACGAGGTCCTTTTGCCCGCTTTTGTGCGTATGAGCATCGGCGATCTGGCTGAAGGCGATCCCCTTTCTTTGTTCATCTACTACCACCAGACCGAGCGCCAGCCCAAACCGGTTCTGATCGGTTTCCGCAGGGAAACGGAAAAAGCCTTTTTCCAGAGTTTTCTCTCCGTGGAGGCCATCGGCCCCCTCAAAGCGGTCAAAGCCCTGGATCGCCCCGTGGGCGAGATCGCCGCAGCCATTGAAAACAACGACCTAAATCTGTTAAAACAACTGAAGGGTATCGGGGTCCGCACCGCCCAGAAGATCATCGCCACCCTTGGGGGAAAGATGGAGCGCTTTGTCGGGGACCAAAAAATGGCTGCGGTTGCGGCACCCAATGCTGCTGTGGATCAGATCAGCAACCAGGTCATCCAAGTCCTCATCACCCAGTTGGGCTATAAGCAGTCCGAGGCGCGTCAGCTGGTGACCGCGGCGCTGGTCCGTCAACCTGAGACGGCCTCTGCCGAGGCGCTGCTGGATGCGGTCCTGCGCAAAGCTGAACTCACCTAAACCACCCGTTGCCACGCCGCGAATGGCTGTGGGCGAGTGTTGGGAATCAGTATCAGATATGACGGCATGCCATGAGCGATAATGTGTTCACCAATGCCGGCCAGGTGGGCGGCATCGTCCACGCCGGTCAGCAGGAGATCGACCTAGAGAGTGATCTTCTCTCTTTGCGCCCGGAAAGCCTTGCCGATTACGTGGGCCAGGCCGAGGCGGTGGAGACCCTGGAGATTGCCATCGCAGCGGCCAAGCTCAGGCAGGAGCCCCTTGAGCATGTGCTTTTTCATGGCCCGCCCGGCTTGGGAAAGACCACCTTGTCGCACATCATCGCCAACGAGATGGGCGGCACGCTGACGATCACCTCGGGACCGGCCCTGGAGAAGGGCGGTGATCTCATTGGGATTCTGACCCACCTGGAATGCGGCGATGTGCTTTTTATTGACGAGATCCACCGCACCCCCAAATCGGTGGAGGAGTTCCTCTACCCCGCCATGGAAGATTTTGCCGTTGACTTCGTTTTTGACAAGGGCATTCACGCGCGCAGTCATCGCTTCCAACTCAAGCGCTTCACCCTGGTGGGGGCCACCACTCGTGTGGGCCTGCTCTCCGCCCCCCTGCGGGATCGTTTCGGCATCTTTCGCAGCCTCGATTTCTACAGTTTGGCGGATCTGGAAAAGATCGTGCGACGCTCCGCGCAGCTTCTCGATATCGTCATCGACGACGGCGGCGCCGAAGAGCTTTCGCGCCGGTCCCGCGGCACGCCGCGCATCGCCAACCGCCTGCTTAGAAGGGTGCGTGATTACGCCCAAGTACGTGCCGGTGGCCGTATCAACCGCGAGACGGTGAGAGCCGCCCTGGTTTTAGAGGGTGTTGATGAAAAGGGAATCACCGATCTCGATCGGCGCTATCTCAAGACCGTCATCGACTATTACGGCGGGGGCCCCGTGGGTATCGAAGCCATCGCCGCCACCTTGCAAGAGGAGACCGATACCCTTGTGGATGTGGTCGAACCCTACCTTCTCAAGATCGGCATGATCCTGCGCACTTCCGCCGGTAGGCGAGCGTCCATAGAGGCTCACAAACACCTGGGGTATCGCGTTCAAGAAAAACTTTTTTAAGGCGATCTCTTTTTGGAGTATAAGCGTGAGCCTGATCTCCCTTTTGACTGACTTTGGTACCCGCGATGAATACGTCGGGGTGATGAAGGCCGTCATCTGGGGCATTGCCCCCCAGTCGCAGATCGTGGATATCGGCCACCAGGTGGAACCCCAGGATATCTACCAGGCCGCTTTTCTGCTCGGGGCCGCCTATCCTTATTTCGGCGTCGGCAGTGTCCATGTGGCCGTGGTGGACCCCGGCGTGGGTGGTGATCGTCGCATCGTGGGTATGCGCTTTGAAAATCAGTTTTTCATCGCCCCCGACAACGGTCTGCTCGCCTTGGTTCTCAACAGGCGCCGGCCGGAGGAACTGGTTGAGGTGAGCTGTTCGGAGTTCTTCCTACCCAGGGTGGGCTCGACCTTCCACGGCCGTGATATCTTTGCCCCCGTGGCCGCCCATCTCGCCTCGGGAACGGCCTTGGAGGCCCTGGGACCGCAGCTGGCCCTGGACCAGCTCCACCGGCTGAGCCACCCGCCGGCCCCTGAGATTGGCCAGGGGCAGATAAGGGGTGCCATCGTTCAGGTGGATCGCTTCGGCAACCTGACCACCAACATCGGCCGTCGGCAACTCACAGAGGCTCAGGCGCCCTTGGATGAGGGTTGTGTGGCCGTCCGGGTGGGCGGCAAGACCCTAAAAGGTCTGTATGCCTGCTATGCCGATGTGCCCGCGGGTCGCCCGCTGGTCCTCATGGGCAGCCGTGAGTTGCTGGAGATCGCCGTGAACCAGGGCAACGCCCGGCGTCAACTCGAGGTGTCCCGGGGGGACACGGTAGAAGTGGTTTGGTAGAGATGGTCTGGTAGAGATGGTCTGGTAAAGATAGTTGGGTAGAAAAGGTCTGGAAAAGGTTGGCTGGTAGAGGCCGCCGAAACCGTGTTTCAGTACCACGGATATGACAACTGAGATTTAGAGCGCTTACACCGCACACATCCACGGGATGGTTTCGCATATGACCCAGAAAGAGGTGCCCGCAGGGGCCAGTCGCAACAACCGCCATAGCGCCAAAAGGGATCGCTCCTGGAGCCTCCTCATGGTCGGTGACCATGGCCAGATTATCCCCTTCCGTCGCGTTAAGGGCATCGCCATCACCCTCATCACCCTGGCCACCTTGGCCATCCTGGCAGCCGTGGGGCTGGGGTTCTGGGGCGCCTGGCTAAGAATGCAGAATGCGGGTTTAGAGACCGAATTGGAAGAAGTGCGACAATCCATCCGGCGTCTCAAAGATGAGAAGGATCTGCTCATGGCCAAGGTCGTCATCCTGGAGACCCACAACCAGAAGAGCGCACCCGTTCCGAAGCCCGCCAAAGCGGTCCAGGGTTCGACTGCCACCAAACCGATCACTGAAAGCAAATCATCCGGAAAAACTCAGACAACGCCTGACAAACCAGCCAAAGCACCGGCGCCCGCTGTCAAACCCCAGCGGGCCCAGAGTAGCCCCTCACCATCTGTCACACCCCCAGCCATTGCCGCCCCAAAGGCACCGCCGATCCCCACCGCGAGTGTGGCCGTGAGCGCCTTCATTGCCGACCATCGCCCGCGCAACAACGCCCTCTCGGCCCGCTTTAAGATCAAAAATACCGGGCCGCGCGGGCAAAGGGTTGCCGGCCGCTGTGTGCTAGTGCTTAAAAACGCGGTCAAGAGCGATATGGAGTGGGTCTCGGTCCCCCATGTGAGCCTCATCAGTGGTCGCCCCAATGGCAAACAGGGGCGCGCTTTCAAGATTGCCAACTTCATGACCCTGAAGATGCAGACCGAGCGGGTGCCCGACAATTTCGCCTTTGAGACAGGCACCCTCTATGTCTTTGATAACGCTGGCAAGCAGCTTCTCGAAAAAGAAGTGCCGGTACAGCTGAGCTATCGCAAGCCGCCATCGACGCCCGCGCCGGCGCCCGAGCCCGCTGCAACAGAGACCCGAACGGAACCGGCGAAACCTCTGACGCTGCCCGCCCATCAGACACCCGCACCGACGCCAAGCAGTGAGGCATCCCCAGCTGTACCGATTCCCGCTGAAAACGTGAAACCCGTGGAAACCGCAGTGCCTTCACCCACGCCCGGGGTGGATCCCCGAGTACCCGTAACACCCGCGCCCAATTCAATGTCCCCACAGCCGACACCCCCACCAACACAGATCTCAGAACCGGCGGCTCCGTCTCCGATGGATGTGGGTGACGACCCCTCCCTCACGACCGGCAGTGAAGCGACGCCGTCGACGGAGCCACCCGAGCAGGGCACGGAGGATGCTCGCTGATGGGCATGGGTTTTGGACAGCTGTTCAAAGGGCATAAAGGGGCTCAGCAGAAGGTAGATGGGCCATTTGTAGATGAAACATCTGCAGATGTGCTGACGTTTGAAAACCCCACCACAGAACTGACTGCAAAGATACCGCCAACCAAATAGCAGGGGGCAATCGCTTTGACATCCAAATCAAAAGTTTTTTCCATCATCGACCATGGACTGACCGTTGAGGGAACCGTTACGGGAAAAGGACAACTCGTCGTCAAAGGCACCATCAAGGGCAGTCTTGAGGGTGACGAGGTGGTGATTGCCGAGGAGGGGGCTGTGTTGGCCGATGCCAAGGCCCGCCTGATGACCATTGGCGGGCGTTTCGAGGGCAACCTGGAAGTTACCCATACGTTGACCATTTTGAGTTCTGGCAGTTGTCACGGCGAGGTCACCTGCCGGGAGCTGGTGGTAGAAGCCGGCGGCGCTCTCAACGCCAAGGTAACTCAGCTGAGTGATCAGGCGTCTCCCAAGTAGACCCTTTGTCCGGGAACCATTTTCGTCACCCTGGCTGTATGGTAGACCCGCCGCGACCGCCACTATCCACCATGCGCGCGACACTCACCAACGGAGATAGCAACCCTGTGTCGATGACCGGCTGATATCAACCCGAATGATGCCTCTCTACGACTATATCCTTCACCGAATTGCAATGGAGTACCCCCATGCACCGCATATCAAAAAAGTCTCTTCTGATCTGGCTTCTGATTGTCTTCCTGACTTTGTTTTGCGGGGCCTGTGGGAATGGTAGTGGCACCTCAGCGGGACCGGGTAACGGCGATGGGGACAGCACGGACCAAGGTGATAATGACGGTAATACCCCGGATGTGACCGATGCAGAATTGATTCCCCAATGGGATCCCGGGGATTTCAATCAGGTCTACACCGTAGGGCCAGGAGAGGCTTACGGCGATCCCGGCGAAATCCCATGGGAAGCCCTACAGGGTGGCACCCTGGTCCAGATTCTCTGGCGGGCGGAACCTTACCGCAACAAGTGGGTGATCAATACCACAGCCACAGCCGAAAACCCCCTGGTGGTGGTGGGCATCGCCGATAACGGCCGGCGGCCTGTGATCAGCGGGGAGGATGCCGTCACCCGTCTGGAGCTCAGTTATTGGAACGAAAACCGTTCGGTCATCAAGGTGGGCGGCTCCAACCTTCCCACGGACGATGTGGTGCCGGCCCACATCGTTATCCAAGGGCTCGAGATCCGTTCGGCCCGGCCGGCCTACGGGTTCATGGATGATAGCGGGCAGGTTGACGGCTACTCTGAAAATGCGGCCGCCATTCACGTCGAGGTGGGTAGTGATGTTAAGATCATCGACTGTGCACTGCACGATGCGGGCAACGGACTCTTCAGCGGACACGGCTCCAGCGATCTGCTCATTCGGGCGTGCCATATCTACGCCAATGGCATCGACGGCAGCATCTACCACCACAACTCCTACACCGAGAGCGCCGGCATCATCTTCGAATACAACCACTATGGCCCCCTGCGTAGCGGCGCCTTGGGCAACAACCTCAAGGATCGCTCCGGCGGTACGGTGATCCGTTACAACTGGGTCGAGAGCGGCAACCGCCAACTGGATCTTGTGGAAACCGACTACGCCGACATCGCCGACCACCCGGCCTATGACAAGACCTATGTTTATGGTAATATCCTGGTGGAGCCGGATGGCGCCGGCAACAGCCAGATCCTGCACTATGGCGGGGATGGCGACGGTTTTTTTCGCGAAGGCACCCTCTACTTCTATCACAACACCGTTATTTCGACCCGCAGCGGTAACACCACCCTCATGCGCCTGGCCACAAACACAGCGAGTGCCGATATCCGCAACAACCTGCTTCTGACTACCGCCGGCGGCAGTTACCTGGCCATCACCAGCGGGAGGGGGCAGATCCACATGCAAACCAATTGGTTGCCTGACGGTTGGCGGGAGACTCATGAAGCGTCTCTCGACCCTGGCGCTCAGGTGGTGGCGGTGAGCAACACCGTTGGCGAGGACCCCGGGCTGGTCGATGTGACCGGGGGCGAATACACGCTCATCTCCGGGGCTCAGGCCGCCGATTGTGGGGGCACGATTGCTCCGACAGCCCTCTCTGCCGAGGGACCGGTGGCCTGGCAATATCGCTCCCATCAGGCACGTAGCCAGAGACCTGACGACGATCTTCCCGATGCTGGGGCCTTTGAGTTCATCCCCTAAAGCCATTTCAGCCGCGCTGCCAGACCCACTCTCCAGGCAGAGGCCCTGAAACGGCGCTTTGAGGAGGCAGTATGGCAGACAACACCAAGATCCGCTCGTTGCTCGAACAGCTTTACGGCCATCAGGCGGCTACCTACCTGGCTGACCAGATCGACAAACAGCTCACCGAATTTAAGCCCCGCATGGCAGCCAGGAGCCTCGCCTTCGATGCTGGGGATGCCATCTTGATCACGTACGCCGATTCTATCGGCGCGTATGCCGATTCCCCTCACCAGGAAGAACAGGCGCCCCTGGCAGCCCTGCGCCGCTTTAGCGAACGGCATCTTACCGGCCTCTTCTCAGGCATTCATTTCCTGCCCTTTTTCCCCTACTCCTCCGACGATGGATTCTCGGTGCTCGATTTTCACCGCATCGATGCGGCCGTGGGTGACTGGGAACTGGTGGAGGGGTTCGCTGAGGATTACGTCCTCATGCTCGACTACGTGCTCAACCACATCTCCGCCGGCAGCGCTTGGATGCAGGCCTACTTGGCCGATCAGGCAGGCTTTTCGGAACTGGCCATCGCTCAGCCACCGAAGACCGATCTCTCCGCCGTGACCCGTCCGCGCACCAGCCCCCTCCTGACGCCGTTCACTAAAAAAAATGGGGAGGTCGTCCACCTCTGGACCACCTTCAGCGCCGATCAGGTGGACCTCAACTGGCGCAGTCCTGAAGTGTTCCTCAAGATGGTGGCGGTCCTCCTGGCGTACGTCGCCCACGGGGCCCGCGTGGTGCGCATGGACGCCGTCGCATATCTGTGGAAGCAGATCGGCACTGCCTGCATCCACTTGCCTGAAACCCACCTAGTGGTGCGCCTCCTGCGGGCGATTCTCGACGCGGCAGACCCCGGCTGCGTCATCATCACCGAGACCAACGTGCCCCACGAGGAGAACATCAGCTACTTTGGCGACCAGGGCGACGAAGCCCAGATGGTCTACAATTTCTCCCTGCCGCCCCTTTTGTTGCACACCTTCGTTAGCGGTGACGCACAATTGCTCTCCGAATGGGTGGCCGGGCTGGAACCCCTACCCGAGGACAACGCCTTTTTCAACTTCACTGCATCCCACGACGGCATCGGCGTGCGGCCCTTGGAGGGGCTCCTGCCCGAGGCCGATCTCCAGCGTCTGGTGGATGCCGTGCGCGCCAACGGGGGACGTGTCTCCTACAAACAGAACACGGATGGCAGCCGCAGCCCCTACGAACTCAACATCACTTATGTGGACGCCCTCAAGGACCCGGGGCGTCAGTTGGATCCCCACCACGTGGATCGTTTTATTGCCTCCCAGGCCATCGCCCTTTGTCTGCCAGGGATTCCGGGGATCTATATTCACAGTTTACTAGGGTCGCGCAACTGGCAGGGGGGTGTGCTGCAGACGGGGCACAACCGCAGCATCAACCGGGAGAAGCTGGATCTGGCGACTTTGGAATCGGAGTTGGCCCAGGCGGGCGGGTTCAGGCGCCAGGTATTCCAGCGTTTTCGCCATCTGCTCGCTGTGCGTCGCGAACAGCCGGCCTTCAGCCCGGCCGCAGCGACGCGCGTGCTATCCCTGGGACCGGCCATTTTTGGGCTGGAGCGCACCTGCGAAGCCCAAACAATTCTGGCATTGACCAACGTCACTGGCAAGGCGCAGACGGCAGATCTGTCTGCACCCGCCAATACAGAAACCTTGCGGGAACTGCTGTCCGGCAGGAGTGTCACGGCAGGGTGTGTGGAACTCCTGCCGTATCAGACGATTTGGCTCACAAGCTGATAGTTGTTCTGAGATAGACGTTTGCGGGGGAGTTCGGGCGACAAATTCAGGCATTATCTGAACCATTGGGTTCAGACATCCTTTGAACTTATTGGTTCAGGCTTTCTCTGAAAGGACAGTCCAGGTGTCCTCTGAACCTTTGGGGCAGCGACCTCAGGCCTCGCCATTAATGCGTGAGCGCAGTTTGCCCGAGCACTTGAAGGTGACCACTTTGCGTTCGCGCAGGATCAGGTCCGAACCGGTCGCCGGATTGCGTCCGCGACGCTGTTGCTTGTCTTTGACACAGAATTTACCGAAGCCGGACACGAGGACATCATCACCGGTTTCAAGGGTGGACTTGATGATCTCCAGCAGGGATTCAATCACTTCAACCGATTTTTTCTTGGTAAAGCCGAGTTCGTGGACCTTTGCCACGATGTCGCTCTTCGTGAGTGCCATAGCGTCTCCTAAACCATTAGTACCCTTGTCAATTTAAGCCTATTCGTACTATAACACCGAATCTCTGCAGGGTGAAGCTTCTTTTTAATTTTTTTTTTGGATATCAACGTGTTGGTTGTCAGTGGGCTTTGTCGCCATCCGTGGGTGGATTTTACGCTATGGCGACTCTTCGCCCTCGCTATCCTGGGCCTTGCCGGGATCAAGGGCTTCCACCTTCTCCATGATGCTGTTGACCCGTTTCATAATCTCGTCCACATCCGCTTTCAATTGAGCCTCATCCACATCTTTCATTCATGCTCCTATGGGGTTGCCGGTGTCCTTGGCAATTTAGCGGGGATAGACACCGTGACGGTAGAGGTAGTCGAAATAGTAGTCCCGGTAGCCGTCATCGTCGGATGAGGTCTCGGCGTTTGATTGGCCTCCATCAGAGGTATTGGCCTCAACCTTTTTGGGTGCCACAGGCTCGCTGGGTGACGCCGGGGCATCCGCCCGGTTCTCCCTGGCAGTGCTGCGCCACAGGTCCTTTGAGTAGCTATAGAGCACGTTCTTAAGTAGGTTGCGGTCCTGTACAACCTCCTGATTTGTTTCGACGAAGACATCGGTAGCGTCGATGACGGCCTTGACGTTACGGACGTATTCGGAATCATCCATACGATCCTCCAGCGTCACCTCATGGATGCGGCTGAGGATACACTTGACGGTACCTTCGATGGCGTCAATGCATTTCATGCTACCCTCCCAATAGATGGTGCGTGTCCGACACCCGCCATACCTGCTGTTTTTCCGGAAGCGCTATGCAACTCACTTGCCGAAATGCCCCCCGCTATCGTTTTTATTGAATAAAATCGATTAGCTACTAAAAATATACGTAATCTGCCGGGATGTCAAGCGCCAAACCCGAAGCAGCGCTCGGCAGGTCCATGCAGCCATGCTTAACTCCCAGTGGGAACAATTTGGGCCCTGGTAAGCGCACACGAAAAAAAGATTGCTTTAAACGCAAATGGCCCTAAAATAATAAAGCCCCTCGAGCGAGGGGCTTTCACGTTTATGGAGCCACTGTGCGGAGTCGAACCGCAGACCTACGCATTACGAGTGCGTTGCTCTACCAGCTGAGCTACAGTGGCTTTTGGATTGAACCGTAAGCGGCAGTGGGGCTTATGACACCTTTGGTACGCCTGCCGTCTGATATACGACTGGTTGAACTATAAGTTTTATGGATCAAAAGCAAGCAAAAATTTCGTTTCCCAACCTCCTCCGGGAGGGCGGCCATAGCGCATCGGCAGTGGAGATCAGTGGCGTTGCGGGTAGCGCCCGGGCGGCCGTTCTGACGCGTATTTACCAGGCCCAGCGCGCCCCGCTTCTGGTGGTGCTGCCCGATAGCAAAAGCGCCCAGACCTTTATCCAGGATTTGCATTTTTTCGCAACGCGCGTGGAGATGCCCCTAATCTACTTCCCCCCCTATGATCTTTTACCCTACAAGTTCATCTCCTACCACAACGAAATCGCCGCCGGCCGAATACGTTCTCTTTACAAACTCCTTGAGGCGCCTCGGCCACCGGTGGTGGTGACCACCGTCGCCGGCACCATGCAACGCCTTATCCCCAAGGCCGAACTGAGCGACTTCAATGAACTCCTCATGGCCGGTGAGGAGATTGACCCCGAGGGCCTCCTCCAGAAACTCTCCATGGGGGGCTACACCCGCTCCATGCTGGTGGAGGAGGTGGGTGACTTCTGCATGCGCGGCGGTATCCTGGACCTCTACTGCCCCCTCTACGACGATCCCCTACGGATCGAATTCTTCGGGGATATGGTCGAATCTCTGCGTTTTTTTTCAGCTAACAGCCAACGTACCCATGCCCAGATCGACGACGCCGTCATCCTGCCGGCCAGAGAGACGCTCATTAAAATGGGTACCCTGGATCAGACCTTGGCGCGCATTCGTACCCAGGCGGCAGAGCTAGATGTGCCGGTGACCCAGGTGCGTCAGGTGGTCGCACGCATCAAGGAGGAGGGACTTTTTCCGGGCATCGACGGGCTCATGCCCCTCATGTACGATGAGACCGACACTCTCTTTGACTACCTTCCCTCCAACACCTGCGTGGTGTCGGTGGAGCCCGCCCAAATCGAGGTGGAGGTCGAGAGTCTCCTGACCAAAGCCGCCGAGGGGTACGACCAAGCCTGCGCGGGCCAACGGCTGTGCGTGGCCCCCGAGGCCCTCTATCTCTCCTCCGACGAACTGCATGGCCTTTTAAACGCCGGCCGGCGCATCCTTCTCAAGCAGTTGCCCGTCCAGCGTCGAGAGGCTGCGGAGATGGCAACCTTGGCCTGTCACCTGGAGATCAAAGACACGGGGACGGTGGCCCAGGCCCTCAGGACCCAGCTGCGCAGCGAAACCCCCTTCGAGCCCCTCTTGGCCTGGCTGAACGAGCAACAGACCCAGGGACGCGTGAGTGTCTGCGCTTGCCATAGCCGGGCTCAGGCCGATCGTCTGGCCGCCCTACTGGCAAACTACGAGATACGCACCGCCTCGGCCGACGGGGTACCCTCGGTAGCGCACAACGCCGGCTTGGTCTACACCGTGGTGGGGGAGGCGTCGGCTGGTTTTGTCTGGCCCGGGCAGGGACTGGCCCTGATCACGGACAACGAGATCTTCGGCGCCGGCTTTCGACACCGCAAACCTCATAAGAGTAGCACCCGTACCGAGCTGTTGACCATCGCCGAGCTCAAGCAAGGGGACATTGTCGTCCACGACGAGCACGGCATCGGGCGATACGCCGGCCTGGTCAAACTCAAGCTTAACGGCATGGTCAACGACTTCTTAGAGATCTTCTTCCGCGACGAGGATAAGCTCTACTTGCCGGTGGAACGCATGGCCCTCATCGAGAAGTATATGGGCGTCGACGGGGCCCCCCCGCTACTGGACAAGATGGGGGGCAAGAGCTGGGAAAAGGTCAAGGGGAAGGTGAAGCGCTCCGCAGAAAAAATCGCCGGCGAGCTGCTCAAACTCTACGCCGCGCGGCGGGCCAAAGCGGGGTATGCTTTCGGCGAACCAGACAACTCCTACGGCGAGTTTCTGGCCGGTTTCCCCTACGATGCCACTCACGATCAGGACAAGGCCATCGACGCCGTCCTGGCCGACATGCGCGCTGAAACCCCCATGGACCGGCTGGTTTGCGGGGACGTGGGCTATGGCAAAACCGAAGTAGCTCTCAGAGCCGCTTTTCTGTGCATAAGCGAGGCTAAACAGGTAGCCGTGCTGGTGCCCACCACCGTTCTGGCTGAGCAGCATTACGCCACCTTTGCGGCGCGTTTCGACCGCTACCCCGTCAAGGTGGCCTGCCTGAGTCGTTTCCGCACGGCCCGTGAACAGCGCGAGATCCTGGAGGGCCTGCGGACAGGTAAGATCGATATCGTGGTGGGCACCCACCGCCTGCTCCAAAAAGATGTGACCTTCCATGACCTGGGTATCCTGGTCCTTGACGAGGAGCAGCGCTTCGGGGTCAAGCACAAGGAGATGCTCAAACGCCTGCGCGAAACCGTCGACGTCCTGACCCTTACCGCCACCCCCATTCCGCGCACCCTGCACCTCTCCCTCATGGGGATCCGCGACATCAGCGTCATCGCCACGCCCCCCGAGGAGCGCATGGCCATCCGCACCTATGTGTGTGAATTCGATGACCAGGTCACGGCCGACGCCATCCGGCGCGAACTGCGGCGCGGGGGGCAGGTTTTTTTCGTGCATAACCATGTGGCCAGTATCCAGCGCATGGCCGAGCACCTCAAAAAGCTGGTGCCCGAGGTCCGCCTGGCGGTGGCCCATGGCCAAATGGAGGAGGAAAACCTAGAGAAGGCGATGATGGCATTTATCCGCAAGGAGGTGGATCTCCTGGTGTGCACCACCATCATCGAATCGGGGTTGGACATCTCCGCGGCAAATACCATTCTGATCAATCGTGCCGACCGCTTCGGCCTCTCTCAGATCTACCAGTTGCGCGGCAGGGTGGGGCGCTCGGATGAGCAGGCCTACGCCTACCTCTTCATTCCCCACGAGAGCACCCTAACGAGGGATGCCCAGAAACGCCTCAAGGTGCTCATGGAGCACAGCGACTTGGGGTCTGGCTTCCAGATCGCCATGAGCGATCTCAAGATCCGCGGCGGCGGTACCATCCTGGGGGCCTCTCAATCCGGCCACATCGCCGCGGTGGGTTACGACATGTTCCTCAAGCTGATGGAGGATTCGGTGGCCGAGCTCAAGGGCGAACCGCGCCGGGAAGTGCTCGAACCGGAGATCAACCTGCCCATGTCGGCCTTTTTGGCCGAGACCTATATTGCCGATATCGACCAGCGCCTGACCATCTATCGCCGTCTGGCCAAAAAGGAGAGCCTAAAGGCCATCGCCGCTCTCAAAGCCGAGCTGAACGATCGTTTCGGCCCACCACCGGAAGAGGCCGAAAACCTTCTGCTCAAGATCATGCTCAAGGTGATGGCGGTCAGAGCGGGGGTCAAAAAGCTTGATCTGGTCGGTACCCGCCTGGCTCTGCAGTTCTCCGGCGAACACCAGGTGCGCCCATTCGGGATCGTGGACATGATCACCGCTGCCAAGGGCCGTTTTAAGATCTCTCCGGATCACATTTTCAAGGCCCGCCTGACGCCCCAAAACCCGCGTGGGCTCTTGGCCCAGACCAAAAACATCTTGCACGATATCGCCCGTCATGTTAACGACTGAATACTTGTGGCCTCGTGGAGCCGGGCTCCTGCGAGGCCTTTTTTTTGGCTCCTATGACCCATGAAGGATGCCCCCGCCGCATGAGACTGAGATTGACTTTCGGGCTGCTATTTTTGGCAAGCTTGCTGTTCATCGCCTGCAACGCGCACAAGAGCGATGAGGATGCCTTTTTGTTTAAGATCGGTGACGAGGCTGTCAGCGTGGCAGAGTTCAAACGGGCCATGGAACGGGAACAGCCCAACGCCCTGTCCGACCAGGGTGACGGGGATATCGGTGCGGTACTGACCTTCCTCAATCAGATGATCGAGGAACGTCTTCTCCTGGCACGCGCGAGAGAGATCGGTGTGACCATTGAGGATGCGGACCTGAACGCGGCCGTGGACCAAGTGCGCGCCGACTACCCCGACGACACCTTCGAGGAGACTCTTTTAGAGAACGCCGTCTCCTTCAACCAGTGGCGTGAGCAACTCAAGCGACGGCTGTTATTGGAAAAGGTCGTCTACCAGGAGCTTGAGCAGCAGGTGGAGATCGCCCCCGAGGACGTGGCCGCCTACTATGCCAAGAACTACGCCGGCCGAGAGGTTGCGACCGACAAAGCGCCTTTGACGGCCGAGAGTGTCAACGCAGCAATCATCACCCACCTGCGGCGGACCAAGGCCCAAGAGGGTTATTCGGCGTGGATCCAAGGACTGCAGGCCCGCTACGGGCTGGAGATCGACTGGGAGCGTTGGCAGACCCTCACCGCGAAACTGCACCCGGCTCCCGCCGAGGGGCTGGGCGAGGGCATGCGTCTGGTGACACCTCCAACCGTGGAGTCGGCCAAGCCTTGAGCCGTCAGCATGGAGGGTTGTTTTCGCACCCCCTCAACTTTAAACAGATGCGATCGAGCGAGCCTATGCTCGTCCGAATGGTGGTTGAATGCAAGCAGCTCTAGTGATGTTCCGATCCTGGCTTTCCCGCACCGCGGTCCGGTTTCCGAAGGTACTGCTCCTTTGTCTGTTAATTGGGTCCGCCAGTATGGCCAGGGCCGAGGTGGTGGACCGTGTGGTGGCTGTGGTTAATGACGACATCGTGCTCCTTTCAGAGCTCGATAAAGCCCTGATACCCTATTACCAAAAAATCGCCGCAACCGGTTATTCAGAGGCCCAGGCCCGTCAGATGCGCTTCAAGGCGCGCGAGGATGTCCTCGCCCAGATGGTGAATGAGACCCTCACCGCCCAGGAGATCAAGCGTCTGGGACTCACCGTGGCCAACGCCGAGATCGACAGCATGATCGAGCGCATCAAGGAGGTCAACTATCTCACCGACGAAGCGCTGCGCGCCGCCCTCTCACGCGAGGGAACGACGCTCGCCGACTATCGTGAAGAGCTCAAGGAACAGCTCCTGCGCACAAAGCTGGTCAATATCGAGGTTAAATCCAAGATCGTTGTCACCACGGCGGATATCAAAGCTTACTACGATGACCATGCCGATCGCTTTGCGGGCGAGATGGCGTATCACCTGCGCAACATCATGCTCGCCATTCCCGATGCAGCCACGGCTCCGGCAGTGCGAAGGCGCATGGAGGCCATCGTGGCCGAGTTAAAGGCGGGGCGCGCTTTTGCCGACGCCGCCCGTCAGTACTCTGAATCAGTCCTGGCCGCGGAGGGCGGTGATCTGGGGAAGATCAGCCTGAGTACCCTTTCGGAGGAGATTCGTGACGCCCTGGACGGACTCAAGGCGGGTGATTTCACCGATATTCTGGTCACCGACCAAGGGCTGCAGCTGTTTTTCATTGAATCCATGGAATCCGCAGGTGGCCGTAGCCTGGCAGAGGCCTCGGCGGAGATCGAAGATACCCTCTTCAAACAGATCGTCGATGCGAAGTTCAACACCTGGCTGGAAAACCTGCGCAGCCAGGCGCATATCAAGTTGATTAAATGACGGCTGAAAAAAAGCCTAAAAATGACGGCGGAGGGCACAACGGCGATCAATCGCACAACGGCGGCGGCTTCGGCGTCTATCTAAAGGCGCAGCGTGAGGCCAAGGGCATTTCGTTGCTGGCAGTGGCAGGGCGCACCAACATCCAGCCCGATATTCTGATGCGCATCGAGGCCGAACTCCTCGAACAATTGCCCGAATCGGTCTACATCAGAGGCTTTGTACGGGCCTATGCCGAGGCCATCGGTGTGGATCCTAAAGCGGCGGTTTTGCGCTACGAGCGCCACTATGCGGCCTATCGGCAGGCCCTCTCGGCACGCCACCTGAGAGGTCGACGCCGTTTTCTGCGGCGGGTGATACTGGTTGGCGTTCTGGTGGGCGCTCTGATTCTTGCAGTGGTCTCTTTTCTGCCCGAGAATCCCGCAAGGGATCAAGCCGACAGGACGAATAAAGCCTCCACGGCGGTGCCTGTTCGGACGAGCGAAACCCCAGAGACCGGGGCCGAGGTCGAGGCGCCGAGGGCTCCCCAAGGTGTCCCAAAGGCAGGCGCTTCGGTCAAGACTCCGCTGATGCTCAGCGCAGTGGGTTTGAAGGAAACCACCCTCAAGATCATCGTGGACGGCAAACGGCCCAAGGTATACCATCTCAAAGCGGACACGCGTCTTGAGATCGAAGCCCAGAAAGAGTTCAATATCCTTGTGGGCGACGCCAGAGCCGTTACCCTCTATCTCAACGGCCAGCCGGTGGTGGTGCCCGGGCGTGACGGACAGCAGGTCACACTTCAACTGCCCTGACGCAGACAAAACGGGGCGCAAAGGTCCAAAGGGAACACTCAAACTCAAGCGGATGCGCACATGAGCAACGATCCCAACACGATTCTGGTTCAGAGTATCAAGCGCCTCCAGCGTCGGGGCGCCTTGCCGAACCTGCGCAATATCGTCGCCAAGACTCACGCCGCCGATCTTTCCATTGTCTTCCACTCCCTGTCGGTGGGGGACCAGAGTCAGCTCTTCGACATGATTGCAGACGTGGAGAAGAAGGGCGTCCTTTTCAGCGAACTGGATAAGGACACCCTCATCAACCTCCTCGATGAGCTGTCCATCGAAAAGATCATCCCGGTGCTGGAAGAGATGCCGGCCGATGACGCCGCCGGTATCATCGACAGTCTGCCCGACGAACGCGCCGATCTCATCCTCCAGCAGATGAAGCGTGAAGAATCAGACGAGGTCGAAGACCTCCTGCGTTTTGAGGACGACACAGCCGGGCGAGTCATGACCACCGACTACATCGCCCTCAACCAGGACCTCACGGCAGGGGAAGCGATCGCCGCCATCCAGACCGAGTACTCGGATGTGGAGATGCCCTTTTACCTCTACCTCGTCGACGAATACGACAAGCTGGTGGGGGTCAGCTCCCTGCGCCAGCTGGTATTAGTGCCTCCTACGCGCGAATTGCGTGCCATCATGACTCAGAACGTCTTCTCGGTCTCCACCGACATGGATCAGGAAGAGGTGGCCAAGATTGTGGCGCGCTACGACATTCTGGCGGTGCCGGTGGTGGACGAACGCCACTGCCTGGTGGGGATTGTTACGGTGGACGATGTCATCGATATCTTCCGGCGCGAGGCCACCGAAGATATTCTCAAGATGGCCGGTGTGGGCGAAGAGTTCGTGGAAACCAAGTCGGTCCTAAAAAGCACCCGCCTGCGTCTGCCCTGGCTCTTTGCCAGCTGTCTCGGCGGTATCGTTGCTTTTTTCATCATCGGGCGGTTTGAACAGAGCCTCCAGGAGGTCACCTATCTGGCGGCCTTCATCCCCGTGATTATGGGGATGGGGGGCAACATCGGGACCCAGTCATCTACCATAGTGGTTCGCGGTCTCGCCACAGGCCGTATCAGCGTCAACGATCTGCATCAGGTGGTGCTCAAGGAGATGTCCATCGGCATCATTTTGGGCATCATCTATGGCATATTCATCGGCGCCGTGGCGCAGATGAGTTTCAACACCGTCATGCTGGCCATTTCGGTTTGTTCCGCCGTGCTCTGTTCCATGTCGGTGGCCGCCCTGGTGGGCTCCCTGGTGCCTATGCTCTTTGCGCGTATCAACATCGACCCGGCCATCGCGACGGGCCCCTTTGTGACCACTGCCATCGATATCATCAGCGTTTACTTCTACTTTATAATCGCAACGACGCTGTTGGGCATCTGAGGCTTATGCCTGCTGAAGCGACCACCGCCATCGTCCTGCGTCGCGTGGAGTATGGGGACTACGATCTGATCATTACCCTGTTCACGCCCGACCAGGGTAAACTCGCGGTCATCGCTAAGGCGGCCAAAAAAAGCACCAAACGCTTCCCCGGTATTCTGGAGCTGTTTGCTCGCCTGGAGGTGGTCGTCAGCCGAGGACGGCAGCGCGGCCGCGGGCGTCGTAAGGGGCTGGCGGTGCTCCAGGAGGCAAGTCTCACGACACCGTTCTTCCACATCCGTGAGAGCATCTTCAAAACGGCCTATGCCAGCTATTGGGCCGAGCTGCTCAATCTTTGGCTGGAAGAGGGCCAGGCTCAGCCGGAGTTGTATGATCTGCTGGCCTTTGTGCTGGACGATCTCGACCAGGGGCGCACAGCGCCCGGGATTTTAAGCCTTCTTTTTCAACTGCGTCTACTGGCCCTTGCGGGGTTTCGGCCCAACCTGGAGCATTGCGGGCTGTGCCGCTGCGATCCAGCGTGCAAGCTGGAAAGCCATGTTTACGCCAGTTTGAGCAAGGGCGGCATCGTCTGCTGCGACTGCGCCCACGACCAACTCAAGACCTGGCGTCTCTCCAAGGGCAGCGTCAAACAATTACGTTGGTTGGAGAGTGGTGACCCCACCAGGGCCCGGCGGCTGAAGTTTTCCGCCCAGACACTGGCGGAAGGGCAGGCCTTCCTGGAGGCCTTCGTTCCCTATCACCTGGGGCGTGAGCCCCGGAGCTTGCGATTCCTGAAACACCTGCGACGCATGCGGGCATCGCAGTCGAACCCCATTCAGGGGCGAACATGAAATGGATATTAGGGTAGGTCAGGTTGTGAACCCTGCGAGCGCCTGACGGTTGGCAGTTAACGGGTAGTATTTCTGACATTTAAGGATGTTCTCGATATGGAAGTAAATCTGCGCCAGATCCTTGAAACAGAATCCATCGAGACCTCGGCCCCCTGTCGCCTGGACATGGGCGGGACCCTGGACTTGAGTACTTTTTTCTTCCCCCTGCGACACCTTTCCCCCTGTACCTTCAATATTGCCCTGGACCTGCGTACCTGCATCCGCCTGCTGCCCCATAGGGACGGCTGGGTCAAGGTCAGCTCACGTGGTTTTGCCGTCGCCGAGTTCCCTTCCGATGCGCTTCCCTTCCGCCATGAGCTGGGCCTTATCTTCGCCACGGCGGCTTATTTTCGCGCCTCGGGGGTGCACATCGAGATCGATTCAAGCTCGCCTCCGCGAAGCGCCCTGGGCGGTTCCTCGGCGGCCGTCGTGGCCCTCATCACCGCTTTTTCGCGAGCCTATGAACTGGCCGGCATCCCCATCCTCACTCGCCACAAGGTGGCGCTTCTGGCCCACGCCCTGGAGCAGAGTGTCGCAGGTCTTCCCTGCGGCATGCAGGATCAACTGGCGGCGACCTTTGGGGGCGCGCATTTGTGGTACTGGCCCGGGGAAGCTTACGGCAGCGTCTATCGCAAGAAGAAAATCCTTAAAAAATCAGACGCCAAACGCATGCAGCGTCACTTTTTGCTGGCCTATTGCGGCGCCCCGCACGACTCCGCCGATGTGAATAGTACCTGGGTGGGGCAATTCATGGCGGGCGACTACCGCCATCATTGGGAAGAGATCATCCGCCTGACCCAGCAGTTCGCCCTGTGTCTGGGCGATGGAGAGATCGAAGGCGCCTGCTGTGCCCTCAACGCCGAGACCCGTCTGCGTCAGGAGATGACGCCCGAGGTGCTCGATGAGATGGGCACCGTTCTGGCATCGGCGGCTATGCAATACGGCTGCGGCGTGCGTTTCACGGGCGCCGGGGGCGGCGGTTGCATCTGGGCCCTGGGCCAGCCGCATACGTTGGAGCAATTGGCCCTGACATGGACCGATCTGCTCTCGGGGCGGCCGGAGGCCGGTCTGTTGCCCTTCGCCATGGACAACCAAGGCGTCACTTGACGGCCGGCGTCACTTGACGGCCGGCGTCATTTGACCCATTGCATCCTGTGGTTCCGGACGCTAAGTTGAAACCGTCAGCGCTTAGAAGCAAGTAGGTCGCCACTTCATTTAGACGCCGCCACCATCTTGTGGATGCGGTGGCATCTATGGTAAGGGATCTCTTTTGCCCTGTATGCGCGAATCCAGATGGCCCTGGATCGCTTTCCAAGCGGCCCAATCTACAGCACAAATTTGGTCATAGATGACAAGGAATTAGGCTATGAATTTTCAGGATGTGATCCAAGCCCTCGATCGTTTTTGGGCCCGAAAAGGCTGTATCGTGGTGCAGCCCTATGATTTGGAAGTCGGCGCGGGGACTTTTCATCACCACACCCTGCTAAAGGCCCTGGGGCCCGAGCCGTGGAACGTAGCCTACGTACAGCCCTCCAGGCGTCCCACCGACGGCCGTTACGGCGAGAATCCCAATCGTCTGCAGCATTACTATCAATACCAGGTGATTCTCAAACCCTCCCCCATGAATGTCCAGCAGCTCTATCTGCAGAGCATGAAGGTGCTGGGGGTCGATCCTCTGGAGCACGACATCCGTTTTGTGGAGGATGATTGGGAGTCCCCCACCCTGGGCGCTTCAGGCCTGGGTTGGGAGGTGTGGCTGGATGGCATGGAGATCACCCAGTTTACCTATTTTCAACACGCCGGCAGCATCGAACTAGACCCAATTCCCGTTGAGCTCACCTACGGCCTCGAGCGCATCGCCATGTATCTTCAGGGGGTGGACAATGTCTACGACCTCAAGTGGAACGATCATCTCACCTATGGGGACGTGCATCACCAGCAGGAGGTGGAGCAGTCCACCTACAACTTCGAGGTGGCCGACGTGACCATGCTGCTGGATCTCTTCAGCAAGTACGAAGCCGAAGCCAAACGGACCGTCGAGGCTGGTCTGGTCCTGCCGGCCTACGAGTTTTGTCTCAAGTGCTCGCACACCTTCAACCTGTTAGATGCCCGCGGCGCAATCAGCGTAACCGAGCGTACGGGCTACATCGGACGGATTCGCAATATGGTCCGGCTGGTGGCCGAGGCCTATGTCAAACAACGCGAAGCGATGGGTTTTCCCCTGATCAAAAAACAGGCCCAGTCCTGATACGAGCTTCTCGTTTGACACCTTAATTGCTGACCCAAACCCTGACGCCCTTGTCTGAGGTACTCTATGGAAACATTATTGTTGGAGATCGGTACGGAAGAGATCCCGGCCGGCTATATCGCTCCCGCCCTGGCGGCCATGTCCAATCATTTACAGCAGCAGTTGACCCACCAGCGGATCGCCTTCGGGGGGGTGAAGACTTACGGCACCCCCAGACGCCTGGCCATCGAAGTGCGCAGTGTTGCTACCCGTCAGGAGACCATCAGCGAGCTCATGGTGGGGCCTCCCGAGAAGGTGGCCTTTGACGACCAGGGCACGGCCACCATGGCGGCTGTCAAATTTGCTGAAAAAGCGGGCGTGAGCGTTAAGAAACTCATTGTAGAAGAGACCGAAAAGGGGCGCTATCTGGCCGCCAAGCGCATTCAACGCGGCCAGAGCAGCCTTAAGATCCTCAAGCAACTTCTACCGGAGGTGATCCTGGCGATCCCCTTCCCCAAGACCATGCGCTGGGCCGATTGGGGCATCTCCTTTGCCCGCCCCATTCAGAGTATTCTGGCCCTTTGGGGAGCGAAACAGGTTTCCTTCTCCCTGGGCCAGCATCTCAAGAGTGGTCGTCATACGAGGGGGCATATGTTCATGCAGCCCAAGAAGATACGCCTAAGCCATGCGGACGAGTATGCAGAGCGCCTGGCGGATGCCCAGGTGGTGGTTGATATTGACGCGCGCAGACGCGCCGTTCAGGCTCAGGTGGATAGTGCCGCCCGCGCTTTAGGCGGACGAGCCATTCCCGATGCTGAACTCACAGATGTCGTCACGAATCTGGTGGAGACCCCCTTCGCCAGCGCCGGACGCTTTGACGACATCTTCCTTGAACTGCCCCGCGAGATTCTGATCACTTCCATGCGCGTGCATCAGAAGTACTTCGCCGTGGAGGACGACAAGGGGAAATTGCTGGCTGCCTTCGTGGCCGTCAACAATACCCAAACCCGTGACCCGCAGCTGGTCACCAGTGGACATGAACGCGTATTACGGGCGCGCCTTTCTGACGCGCGTTTCTTCTTCCAGGCGGACATCGAAGTCACCATGGAGGACTGGGTAGAGAAGCTGGGTGGCGTTCTTTTCCAGGCCAAGCTTGGCTCCATGCAGGCCAAGGTCCAGCGGGTGACTCACCTGGCGCGCTATCTGGCTGGTCGCCTGCGGCCCGAACTGGTCGAAGACGCCGCACGGGCCGCCACCCTTTGCAAGGCCGACCTGGTCAGCCAGGTGGTGGTGGAGTTTCCCAAACTGCAGGGTGTCATGGGGCGTGTCTATGCCCACAAGGCCGGTGAGGGGGGCGACATTCCCACGGCCATCGAGGAGCACTATCGCCCGGTGGCCTCGGGCGCACAATTGCCCGAAAGCGATCTGGGTGCCCTTTTGGCCATCGCTGACAAAATCGACAGCATCTGCGGTATCTTCGCCATCGGCCTCAAGCCCACCGGCGCTTCGGATCCCTATGCCCTGCGGCGCCAGGGGATCGGCATCGCCCAAATCCTGGCGGCCAAAAACTTCTCGCTTTCCCTCCAGGCCCTCATCGCCGAGAGTGTGGCCCAATTCGCAGACCAGTGCCAGGCGCCTCAGGAGACGGTTGTCGGCGAGGTCTACACCTTCCTCTCCAACCGTATCTCACGGCTCATGGTGGAAGCCGGCAACGATAAGGAGCTGGTGGCCGCCGTGGTCAGCGTCAGCGTGGACGACGTACCCGCCGTCTGGAACCGGGTGGATGCCCTGGGCAGACTGCGCCAGAACGCCGATTTCGAGCCCCTGGCGGCGGCCTTCAAACGGGTGGTAAATATCATAAAAAAAGCCGACACAGCCAACCTCCCGCCGGTGGATGCCGAACTGCTTCGGGATCCTGCCGAAAAGGAACTCTTCGACAACTACGGACGGGTGCGGTTTCAGATCAGCCAGCAGGTAGAGGCCGGCCACCTGGACGATGCCCTGATGACCATCGCCTCCCTGCGGGGCGCCGTGGATCGCTTCTTCGAGGATGTCATGGTGATGGTCGATGATGAACGCGTGCGCACCAATCGCCTGGCCTTGCTGGGAGCCATCGCCGGTCTCTTCGGCGACTTCGCCGATTTCAGCAAGATCAGCGCATAATTTTTTTGTTAACAAAACGCCCGTGAAACCTTATGGGTTCACGGGCGTCCGCGTATTCGGTATTCAAACCAATAAAAAAACGGGGGCCCAAAATGCCTTTTGATGCAAGCAAGGACGAAATAATCAAACAATGGCGCTGTGAAGATACCGGCCTGATCATCTCCATCAACCGCTACGCCGGCGGCGAGGCCAAACTCCAAATCGGGCCGCGCATTTTAAAGAAAAAGGACGGCGGCGACCGTGCGCCGGTGCGCGCCGGAAGGCTCTCCTTCGAAGATGTCTCCTGGCTTTATGACCTGATCGATGAGGTCAAAGACGAGATGGGCGATCTCGCCGATCCGGAATAGGGTGGGGTGGTGATTGAGCACGACAGGGCTGCGGAGGTTGGCATTGTTCAGCCAGTCCACACGGCCAAAACACCGGTGCTGGCGCCGCGGGTTCTCATGGCGGCCACCCAGGTCGATGTGGACTGGCTGGTCCGGCATGCGGCCGCTCATGTGCAAGGATCGCGCAGGCTCTACACCAGTCGCCTCATCCAGACGGCATCGCACCGGGGCGATCTGACCATCGTGGGCCCCCTCATGGGGGCGCCATACGCCGCCATGCTCCTGGAAACCCTCTTAGCCTGGGGCGCGCGCGAGTTTCTCTTCGTGGGCTGGTGCGGCGGTATTGATCCTGGGGCCGCCATCGGCGATCTCATTTGGGCCGACGCGGCCCACATCGACGAGGGCACCTCGCCCGCCTACGGCCAACAATGGCAAGGTTGCGTAAAGCCCTCGGGGTCGAGGTTGGCTCAACGGGCAGCGAAGGTCCTCGGGGGTGCCGACCTTGAGTTGCACCAGGGATCGGTGTGGACCACCGACGCCATCTTTCGCGAAACCCCAAGCAAGGTTGCGCATTTCCAAAAAGCCGGCGCCCTCGCCGTGGAGATGGAGGTATCGGCCATTTACTCTGCCGCCGCCTTTCACGGAGCCGCCAGCCTGGCCCTCCTGGCCGTCTCCGATCTACTGGCTGATTACGTCTGGCGGCCGGGCTTCAAACACGACGAGTTCAAACACAACCGCCAACGCCTCTGTGAAGCGGCCCTCAAGATCTGCCTCGAGAAAGATCCATGACGACGACCCCCCCGCCCATTGAC